>DMPQ01000067.1:0-7203 GCA_003455945.1 Planctomycetaceae bacterium | reverse complement strand
CGAGGCAAGGCTTCGTCGCGCTGATGAATACGCCTCGAAGCGTTATCCGAGTCCAAGTCCACCCGACCTCGGACTCGGAGAGCCCGAGGCCACGTCGTGGCCGCGCCGGCGGAGTCCGATGCCTCCGTTACCTCGGCGCCTCCGCGAGAAAAGATCCGTCCCGTGAGCTTCAGGGCAGGGAGGTCAGCCGAGCGACTTGTCGACCGCCGCAGCGACTCGGCGGCAGCGGTCCATCATCTTCTCGAACTGGCCGAAGTCGAGCGACTGATAGCCGTCGCTCATCGCCTTTTCCGGTTCCGGATGGACCTCGACGATCAGCCCGTCGGCGCCGGCGGCGATCGCGGCGAGCGCCATGTCGGCGACCAGCGGCGTGTGCCCCGTCCCGTGACTCGGGTCGATCACGATCGGCAGATGCGTCTTCTGATGCAGGTACGGCACGGTCGCCAGCGGCAACGTGAAACGCGTGTGCGATTCGAACGTCCGGATGCCGCGCTCGCAGAGCATGACGTTCGGGTTCCCTTCGTTCAGGATGTACTCCGCCGCCAGCAGCAGCTCTTCCATCGTGGCGCTCGCGCCGCGCTTCAGCAGGACCGGATTCGGCACCTTGCCGACCGCTTCCAGCAGGCGGTAGTTCTGCATGTTCCGCGCGCCGACCTGCAGGACGTCGGCGTACTTCGCGACCAGTTCGACATCGTCGGTCGACATCACTTCGGTGACCACCGCCAATCCCGTCTCGGCTCTCGCCGCCGCGAGAAGTTCGAGTCCCTTTTCCTTCATGCCCTGGAAGCTGTACGGACTGGTTCGCGGCTTGAACGCACCACCGCGCAGCGCCGTCGCTCCGGCCGCCTTCACGGCGCGAGCGGTCCGCATGATCTGCTCTTCGCTCTCGACGCTGCACGGACCGGCGATGACGCCGACCATCCCCGCGCCGACCGACAGGCTGCCGGCGACGACCCGAGTCGGGTCGGGCTTCACCTCGCGGCTCGCCACCTTGTACGGCGCCACGATCGGCACCACCTCGGCGACCCCCGGGCCGCTCGCGAGCGACTCCTTCATCGACTCGCGCTTGATCCCCACCGCCGCGATCACCGTCCGTTCGGCACCGCGGATCACGTGCGCCTTGAGCCCCAGTTCCTCGACTCGACCGATCATGTGAGCGATCTGTTCGTCGGTCGCGTTCCGTTCCATCACCACGATCATCGCGCGTTCTCCGATCGCGAATCACCGAGGATTCGCCGTTGAGGGCCCGTCGACCGAGAGGACGGGGAACGAAAAAACCCCGTCGCCTGCGAAGGGCCACGGGGTTCGACTGCATCGGTCCGACGATTCAGCGAACGCCCGCCCTTGCCCCGGTAAAGGCAAAGTCGAAGCGGATCGCAAAATCGAAGTGGAAGTTCATGAGCGGCATTATCCACCGCCAATCGCCGGATTCAAGATCCGGACGGACCGAAGCCCGCCTGCTCCGAGTTCCCGCCGCCGCTTCGCAGCGTTTCGCTTCGCGGCACCGCGAGACGCCGATCCTGTTCGGCCAGCAGCAGATCGATCGTCTCGTCCAGTCCCGCCTCGAACGGTACCGACGGCTCCCAGCCGAGCGCCCGGCGCGATTCGGACGAGTCGAGGGCGTAGCGGCGGTCGTGACCGAGGCGATCCGGAACCGACGTCAGCGGCACCGGCGCAAGTGGATCGTCCGGGCGATCGAGCGAGCGAACGCGAGCGACTCGTGCGGCGATCCGCTGCGCCACGATCCGATTCTCGTGGCGTTCCTCGGAGCCGAGATGATAGGTCGCGCCGATCGCTCCTCGCTCCAGCACCGCGACCAGCCCCTCGCAATGATCGGCGACATGGATCCACTCGCGCACCTGACGGCCGTCGCCGTAGATCGGCAGCGGCTCTCCGCAGGCGGCCGCAGCGACCATCCGCGGTATGAACTTCTCGGGATGCTGCCCGGGTCCGTAGTTGTTGCAGGTCCGCGCGATGATCAGCGGAAAGCCCCAGGTCGTCGCGGCGGCACCGAGCAGCAGGTCGGCTGCTCCCTTGCTCGCCGAGTACGGCGAACTCGGTCGGAGCGCGTCGCCGACCGCCGCGCGCTTCGGTGACTCCAGACTTCCGTACACCTCGTCGGTCGAGACCTGAATCCAGCGCGGTCGAGAGCCGTGACGCTCCCGGTCGCGTCCCTGCCAAGCCGCCCGAGCCGCCTCGGCCAGACGATGCGTGCCGACGACGTTCGAACCGACGAACGGATCGGGATCGGCGATCGACCGATCGACATGACTCTCGGCCGCCAGATGGATCACCGCCGAGATCGGAAAGTCGCGAAACAGTCGCGCGCCGAGCGCCGCGTCGCGCACGTCCCCTTGGACGAAGGCGATCCGAGGTCGCGACAGAAGCGGTGCGATCCGATCGAATCGCGAGGCGTACGACAGCCGATCGACGACGACCAACGATCGATGGCGATCGCGGAGCAGTCGCGGAACCAGATGCGTTCCGATGAACCCCGCGCCGCCGGTCACCAGCACGCATTCCTGTTCCACGCTCGCACCCGTCGTCAGGCCGAAGTTCGCTGCAGCAAAACGCGAACGCCTCGGAGCATGGCACGCATGTCCCGAGGCGTTCGGAGGAGGACCGCGGCAGGTCGATGCATCAGGTTCGTGGCAGCACCCGAGGTCGACGTTGCCGAGCGGAGGACTACTGAGCGAACATCGCTTCGTCGACTCGACCGACGCCGATGTTGCCGGCCGGTCCGAGCGCGGCAGCTGCCGTCCCCGAATCGGACGACATCAGCTTGCAGTAGATGTCGTAGCTGATCGAATCGCGGATCTGCGACGTACGACCGTCGGCGAACACGACATTGAACGCCTGAGCGTGGTAGCTCGACGGACGAGCGTAGGCCCACGGGTCGGCGGCGGACTGGAGCAGATCGCGCTTCCCGTCGACGAACGGATTGGCCGACGGCGGAGTCGCCCGCCAGACCATGCCGAACGCGAACTCCGGATGGCCGCTCTCGGCATCGCCGTCGGCATAGACGCAGGTGCCGGTGGACGAGGCAGCCGCCGTGATGGCGTTCGAGAAGTTCCAGCGAACGCCCGAGATCGCGAGGTTCGTGCTCTCGGAGAACATCAGCGTCTGGCCGAGACCGTCGCGAACGGCGACCGAATCGATCGACACGACGCCGCCGCGCTGCTGGCCGCGAATCGAACGGTCGTAGAACAGGCCGGTACCGCGGAAGTCGAGCGGACCGGTTCCCGACACCGCATCCTGCACGCCCATGTTGGCGACGTAGGTGATCTCGGCTCCCTTGCGAGTCGCGAACGCATCACCGGGGCAGTTGAGCACGGCGACATAGCCGTAGCTGTCGCTCGTCGGCAGACCGGTCGCGGGGATCGGCGGAGGGACCGGAATGCCGGTCACGATCTCGTCGTAGAGCGTCTGCTGATCGAGATTCGGCAGCAGCTGAACGGGCCACGGATGAATCTGCGGTGGAAGTGCCGGAGCTGCCGGATTCGTCCAGCTGGTAAACGAGGACGGGTACTTCCGGTTCTCGGTCATGAAGCTGATCGACGCGGCGCCGAGCTGGCGAAGGTTGTTCGCACAGGCGGTCTTCTGAGCCGACCGCTGGGCCATCATCACGGCGGGAACCGCGATCGCCGTCAGGATGCCGATGATCGCGATGNNGCAGTTCGACGAGCGTGAATCCGTTCCGTGCCGACGGCGAATACCTCGAATGGCGCATGACCGAAAACCTCCGAGCGGAGACGAGCCAGAGAAGAGACCTGGACGAGGTGTCTCAAGTGTCGCAAGATCCGCGCCAAGTGTCCAATCCTTTTTCATCGCTTCGGCCGAGATTCCCCCCGTCGCGCCGGTCGAGCGGAGGCGCGATCCGCCATCGAGCGGACGTCGAGTCGCCTCCTTCCCGAGGTGGGATTCCCTCCGGCCAGCCTCCCCTCGATGATTCCCTCCTTCCGCTCAGGTTCGCTTCGCCGGAGATCCCTCCCGTGACCTCGCCCGATCCCCGTTCCGGTTCCCCGTCGCTCGACCGCCGAACGCTCGACCTCCACTACGACGACCTCACCGGGCGTCTGCAGCGGCATGGCTCCCGCGCGATCATCTTCGACTGCGACGGAACGCTCGCCGATTCGATGCCGGTCCATTACGTCGCCTGGACTCGAACGCTTCAGCCGCTCGGCGTCCGCTTCGATGAGGCGACGTTCTACGGCTGGGCCGGCATTCCGACCGATCGGATCCTGCGCATGCTGGCGGAAGAGCAGCAGATTCCGCTCGACGCCGCTCATCTGTCGCACGTCAAGGAAGCGAAGTTCGTCGAGGAACTCGGTCAGCTGAAGCCGATCGAGCCGGTGGTGCGACTGGCTCGGGAAAGCCATGGTCGTCATCCGATCGCGGTGGCGAGCGGCGGGTTCCGCGACATCGTCCGCCTGCAACTCGCTCATCTCGGCATCGACGAGCTCTTCCAGGTGGTGGTGGCCGCCGAGGATACCGAACGGCACAAGCCGGAACCGGATGTCTTTCTCGAAGCGGCTCGCCGTCTGCAGGTCGCTCCANNGCTCGCTCCGGAGCTCTGCTGCGTGCTCGAGGACTCCGACCTCGGTATCGAAGCGGCTCGGCGAGCCGGCATGAGCTGGATCGACGTCCGCCCGTATCATCCCCCTCGCGACTGACCTCGTTCTCGTCGCGCGACCGGCGCTCGTCGCCATTGCAGTGACGCCGCAGCGGGACCGGATCCCGTCGGTCGGCTCAGCGGAGGTGGTCGAGGGCTCGAGGCGGTCGAATCGGCAGGATCGATCCGATCGGCCGCGCGTTTCGTTGGCAGCCCCTCCGTAGCGCTCCTCTATACTGTAAGGGTCGGTCGGGAGGCGTCGCTTGCGTCCCGAGCCGGTTCCTTTCAGCGAGAGCACTCGGGCCATGAACGCGCCTCGCCCTGCACTTCGTTTGCCTGGATCGCAACGTCCGTCGTTCGTCGCCCGCCTGGTCGCGGCCGGACTCTTCGGCGGCTTGGCCGTCGGGCCGACCGTGCCGTTCGCGTCGGCCGATCGCTTCGAATTGCGGACCGGCGGCGTGCTCGAAGGGAAGATCGTCGCCGAAGAACCGGACGGCAACGACCGGATGCTGACGATCGAACTCGAGAACGGAGGGACGATCCGTCTCAAGCGGACTCAGATCCAGCGGATCGTCGAACCGACTCCGGCCGAACTCGAGTATCGCGAACGCGTCGTCGGCATCGAAGAGACGGTCGAGGCGCACTGGAACATGGCGCTCTGGTGCGAGGAGAACGGCCTGCGATCGCAGCAGGATCATCATCTGATGAAGGTGATCGATCTCGATCCCGAACATGCCGAAGCTCGCCGCAAGCTCAAGTACTTCAAGCAAGGCGGAGACTGGCTGACTCGCGAGCAGCTGATGCGGCGCCGTGGAGTCCGCCCCGACGGCATGCTGGTCGAGGAGTACGAGTTCAAGCGCGTGCGCGACGAGTTCGATCGCCGGACCACCGAGTTCAAACGCGAACTCCCGCGATGGCGCAATCAGATCGGCAAGGCGCGACACGCCGAGTCGATCGCGGCGATCGAAGGGATCCGCGATCCCGCCGCCGTCGGTCCGGTCGTCGACATGCTGAAGCGCGAAGAGACGCGCGACGGCAAGCTGCTGTGGATCAACGTGCTCGCGCGGATCGAAGGCGAAGCGCCGATCCGTCCGCTCGTCGATGTCGCTCTCTCGGAAGAGGATGAGTACCTGCGGGAGATCGCACTCAAGAGTCTGAGGGACCGCAACGATCCGAACATCCAGCGACTGTTCATGGGACAGCTGGACCCGAGCAGGAATCCGCCGGTGATCATCAATCGAGCCGGAGCGGCTCTCGGATTCCTGAAGAGCTCCGAAGCGATCCGCTCGATGATCGAGGCGCTGGNNGCCAATCCGGCTGCCGGACAGAACGGACGGACCGGAGCCGGTTTCGACAACGCCGGCGGTTTCAGCGGCAACTTCGGGAGCGGCAATCAGCCGGCGATGATCGAGATGCCGAGTCAGAACGGAGGCGTGCTCACCGGCCTGCGCGACATCACCGGAGTCGACTGGGGCTACGACAAGGATCGCTGGCTCCAGTGGTTCGCATCGCAGCGCACCCCGGCCGGCTACTTCGACCTGCGCCGCGATCAGTAAGTGCGCCGCGGTCGACGGAGGTGGCCCCGGGCTCTCCGAGCNNGCGCAGGGGCCCTTGGTGCCTCACGTCGAGAATTGCCGCGACCGACGTTCGCTCACTCTTCGATCCGCGGCGGGAGCGAAAACTTGGGAGCCGAGGGTTGGTCGAAGTCGTCGTAGTCGTCGTACGACTTCGCCTTCTTCGGTTTGGCCGTCGCGGTCGACGTCACCTCGTTCGCCGCGTCGTGAAAGGTCTTCTGGAAGTCNNTTGAGTCCCTTGCGGAACTCTCGGTAGCTCCCGCCGAGCGACTTGGCCACTTCGGGCAGACGCTTGCCGAACAGGACCACGGCGACGACTCCCAGGACCATCATCTCCTGCATGCCGATGCTGAACATCACTTACCCCGCGCGAACCGGCAGGTTCTGACGACGCTCGGATCGATCGCGTCACTCAGGCCGGATCGCATCCGAACCGAGGACCGAGCAACGACGCGTCGTTGCCCGGCGCGACCTGACCGACGTCTCGACGACCGAGCGGCCGAACCACCGGAGAAGGAGACCGGAAAACGGGACGACGCTCAGGCTTCCGCCTTGCCGCTGTCGCTCCCCTTTTCCTCTTCCTGGTTCATGCCGCGCTTGAACTCGGTCACGCTCCGCCCCATGTTCCGCATCAGACTCGGCAGCTTCGCGCCACCGAAGAGGAGCAGAACGATAAAGGCGATGATGAGCAGTTCCCAATGGCCGATGCCGAACATGGACGTACTCCCGCAAGACCTGGACGAAACGAAACGTGACGGAGCACATTCGTCGGCGAATGCGGGTTAGCACCCGGATGGGTCTAGCCAGAACCGAGACGTGCATGACGCGACAGGCGAAGCGGACCTCGCGCGCCGCGTTGACTGCTCCCATTTTATTGGGCCGCGCTACGCTGTCAAACACCCGTCCGAGTCGACACGACCGCACCGGTCGGCAGCCCGAGGGGGCGTGGGCCCGCGTCGTCCCCGACGCGCGGCCGTGCGACATCGGGTGTTCCTGACGCTGCGCAGCGTGTTCGGT
>DMPQ01000125.1:11418-11663 GCA_003455945.1 Planctomycetaceae bacterium | reverse complement strand
GGCAGGCGAGATGTGGTCGGTGGTGACGCTGTCTCCGAGCGCCGCCAGCACGCGGGCTCCGGCGAGCGGGCGGATCGAGCCGACCTCGACCGTCAGATCGACCAGGAACGGCGGCTCCTGAATGTAGGTGCTCGATTCGTCGAACGAGTAGAGCGCTCCCTTCGCGACCGGAATCGCGTTCCACGCTTCGTTGTTCGCGACGGCGTCGGCGTACTGCGTCACGAACATCTCGGGGCGGATGCACT
>DMPQ01000125.1:11149-11311 GCA_003455945.1 Planctomycetaceae bacterium | reverse complement strand
CGTGCAGCCGTAGCCGACGGTGTGGAAGCCGAGCTTGCGGAGCGGTTCGTCGAGTCCTGCGGCGGCGAGATACTCGGTGACGACGCGCGATCCGGGAGCGAGGCTCGTCTTGACGTACGCCGGGACCGACAGCCCTCGTGCCACCGCGTTGCGGGCGAGCAG
>DMPQ01000125.1:10897-11096 GCA_003455945.1 Planctomycetaceae bacterium | reverse complement strand
CCGGCGAGCGACGGGACGACGGTGCCGAGATCGAGCGACAGCCGCTTGGTGTAGGTCGGCGTCGGCGCATCGTCGGTCCGGAAGAGTCCCTGTTCGCGAGCGTAGCGTTCGACCAGCGTCGCGGTCCGCTCGTCGCGTCCGGTCCGACGCAGATAGTCGATCGTCGTCGCGTCGATCGGGAAGAAGCCCATCGTCGCTC
>DMPQ01000125.1:10688-10827 GCA_003455945.1 Planctomycetaceae bacterium | reverse complement strand
ACGCCCCAGCCGAGCACGCCGAGACCGTTGATCATCGTCGTGTGGCTGTCGGTCCCGACGAGGGTATCGGGGTAAGCGACCGGCAGCTCGCCTCGCTCGTCGGTAAAGACGACCTTGGCGAGATACTCGAGGTTGACCT
>DMPQ01000125.1:0-10656 GCA_003455945.1 Planctomycetaceae bacterium | reverse complement strand
CGGAAGTTGGCGAACGCCTGCTGCCCCCAGCGAAGGAACTCGTAGCGCTCCCGATTCCGGTCGAACTCGAGCGCGACGTTCTCCTGCAGCGCCGTCGACGTGCCGAAGCGATCGACCTGCACGCTGTGATCGATGACCAGATCGACCGGNNCCGGTGAAGTCCTGCAGGACGACGCGAGCCGGCATGAAGGGGATCTCGACCTTCGCCGGATCGGCGGCGTTCCAGGTCGCGAGCTTGATCACGTCCTCTTCGGTCACGACGAAGCCGTCGCAGTTGCGCAGGACCGACTCGAGCAGGACGCGGATCGAATACGGGAGCTTCGCGATCGGACCGAAGCCGCGCTTCTCGAGGCGATCCAGGCGATAGAGGACGGCGCGGCCGTGCCCCGTATCGAAGGTGTCGCGAGCCGAGAACGGATCCTGAACGACGGTGTGCTGATTCATGCGTGACCCGTGTGCGAGAGGCCTCGCGCGCCGACGGCGGAGGGCGAGACGTCAAGGATGCCGCGAAGTGTCCGAGCGCCGAATCGCGTTCGGACGGCGATAGCTCCCGATCCGATCGAGTCGTCGACCGAGGGCGACGCGCAAGCCCTGCGACGAACGAGGGGACCGAAACGGCTCATTGTCAGCCCCGCCGACCCCCTGTCAACGGCGCGGCGAGGATGGGCGGTCGCGGCCGAAAGGGGGCTTCGCCGAACCGGAAGCGTCGCTGCGCCGGAGCGGGGCGCGAGCCGGTCAAGAAACGAAAAAGCTCTCGGCAAACACGGGTCCCAGGGGGGGAGAGGAATCCGTGCCTGCACGAGAGCGATTGGACGCTCGCGTCGACTCGCTTCCGTGCGGACGACGCTCGCTGGGTCGTTCGGAACGGGCTAGGTATCGCTCGGCGACGTCCGTGTCCCGGCCGCGATTCCCGCTCCTTCACCGCGTCCCGAAAGTCCCTTGCGAGCCCTTCGTGTCCGCGACGATGGGGCGAAGAATATGGCTTTTGCCGAAAGGGGTCAATAGAAGTTTCGCGGCCCGAAATCCCTGGAAAAACGAGCTGTTTTGCCGCTTCGTCAACGAGCGTCGTCACGGAAATCCGTTCGATTCTCGTTCCCGGGCGACGCGCTCGAGGAGCTCCGNNCGTCGATCGAGCGTTGCCGACGTGCGGGCGCGGTCTGTGCGCCGTCGTGCGGACGGACCACAATGCGCCCATGCGTCGGCCTCGCGAACGCATTCCCGGACCGGCGTTCAGGAGCGGTCGAGGCTCGGACCGATNNCCCCTCCCCGCGCACCGCGAACGCATCGCTTCTCGCCCCCGACTCATTCCCCCTTCGCCACGAGATCGTCGACCGATGCGAGTGATCATCGAACAGGATTCCGAAGCTGTCGCCCGAGTCGCGGCGTCGATCGTCGAGGAACAGCTCCGCCGACTTCCCGAAAGCGTGCTCGGCTTCGCGACCGGTTCGACGCCGGTCGCGACCTACCGCGAGCTGATCCGCCGCCATCGCGAGGAAGGGCTGTCGTTCGCCCGAGCCACCTCGTTCAACCTGGACGAATACGTCGGTCTCGAACCGAATCACCCGCAGAGCTACCGGACGTTCATGCGGCGCGAACTGTTCGATCACATCGACCTGCCCGAGGAGCGGGCGCACGTTCCCGACGGACGCGCTCTCGATCTGCACGCCTCGTGTGAACGCTACGAGACGATGATCCGACAGGCGGGAGGGATCGATCTGCAGATTCTCGGCATCGGTTCGGACGGGCACATCGCCTTCAACGAACCGGGGTCGTCGCTCGGCAGTCGGACGCGTCTCAAGACGCTCACCGGCGAAACGATTCGGGACAACGCCCGGTTCTTCGGCGACGAAGCCTCGGTCCCGCGGCTGGCGATCACGATGGGAGTCGGCACGATTCTCGAGAGTCGCCGCTGTCTGTTGCTGGCGACCGGCGAGGCGAAGGCGCGGGCGATCCGCGACACGATCGAAGGTCCGATCACGTCGCAGGTCACCGCGACCGCGCTGCAGCTGCATCGGGACGTGATCGTCGTGCTCGACGAGGGGGCC
The DNA here is from genome assembly GCA_003455945.1 of Planctomycetaceae bacterium. Lineage (GTDB taxonomy): Bacteria > Planctomycetota > Planctomycetia > Pirellulales > Pirellulaceae > UBA11682. Next base: position 8,611 of record DMPQ01000125.1, on the reverse strand, counting down.
GCGTCGCGACTGGATCGACGCGGCTACTATGCCGAAGTCGAGCGATCGCAGCGGGCGCTCGAAGCGGCTCGCGNNTGTGCCTTCGGTTTCGAGGGCACGCTCCGCTCTTCCCCTCCTGGTGTCTCGGGAACCGCAGCATGAGGCAGATCGGCAAGCTCGACGACCCGTCGTACGCGGAGCGGTTCGTCGATCTCCTGGCCGCATCGGGGATCGATGCCAAGGGAGAGGCGGGGAGCGGCGGAGTCACGATCTGGGTGCGCGACGAGGATCGACTGACCGAGGCCCGCGCGCTGCTGACTCGGTTCGTCGCCGATCCCGACGCGGCGGAGTTCCGCGAGGCGCAAGTCAAGGCTCGTCGCGCTCGCGATGAAGCGGCCAAACGGCAACAGACGACTCGCCGCCACGTCGTCTCGATGCGCGACCGCTGGTCCGCGCCGGTCCATCGTCGGGCGCCGGTGACGATCGTCCTGATCTGCCTGTCGTGCGCCGTCGCGCTGGCGACCGGCATGGGAGATTCGCAGCAGCTGCTGGGGGATCAGCTCGGCGGACAGGTGCTGCGGGGCCTGCTGATCGTCGACCCGATCGCCGCCTTCGAAGGCCTCGAAGCGACCGGCGCGACTCGGACCGCCGAAGCGGCCTCGGGGGTGATCGACGACGCGGCGATCGACGATACCTGGGCCTTTCGCGGCTGGAGTCTGCGGCGCGGCGAACTCTGGCGGTTGTGGACCCCTTGCCTGATCCACTTCGGCGTCGTCCACCTGCTGTTCAACATGCTGATGCTCTACCGAGTCGGACCGATGGTCGAGAGCTTTTCGGGCTCCTGGCGATTGGCCCTCTTCGTGCTCGGTTGCGGCATCGCCGCGAACGTCGGCGGCGTGTTGCCCGAAGCGGCGGGCGGAGGCTGGCTTGCCGGAGGCATGAGCGGCGTGCTCTACGGCCTGTTCGGCTGGGGGCTGATGCTGCAGCGCTACCACCGCTCGCGGCCGGTCTTCTTCCCGCCGAGCACCGTCTTCATCCTGCTGCTCTGGCTGGTCCTCGGCTTCACCGGCATGCTCGACGGGCCGTCGACCGACGCCGGAGGAGGCTATCGGATCGCCAATTGGGCGCACGGCGTCGGATTCGTCAGCGGCCTGGCGGTCGGCTACCTCCAGTCGCTCGTCTCGTCGCGGCCGAGCGTCTGAGTCCCGGCATCGATCCGCGTTGCCGAGCCGACCGATCCGGGTCCCGCCGACCGACTCGGGCGGTGACGCGTCTCACCCGTCTCCTTCGCCGTTCCCGCCGGCCGCTTCCTCTTCCGCCTTCGCGCGGCGCCGGATCTGCCGGAGCGCTTCCTTGCACAGATTGACCAGCGGCGTCAGGCGTCGCTGCTCGGCCGTCTCCAGCAGCTCTTCCAGCGGCGGGATCGCCGTCGCATCGGCATTCATCTGCAGGACGATCACCATCTCCTGCGCGGCGATCGGCTCGGAGATCGTCTTCAGCACCTCGAGCGCCGTCCGTTGCACTGCCGGGCCGGCGCGACGCATGATCTGTCCCGCCTTTTCCCCCTTCTGACGATCGGTCAGCACCTCTTCGCATAGCGGTGCCGCGATCTCGGGGACATCCATCTCGATCAGCTTGCGGAACGGCTCCTCCCAATCCTCGCCGAACCGCGCTTCGCGAACGAGCGTCACGAGTCCCGCCGCTGCGGCCGGCGTCACCCATTCGAGAAAGACCTTGTGAGCCTTTTCGCGCTCGAAGACGCCGACCTTCTTCAGGCCGGCCGACATCGCGACCGCCACTTCATCGTGCTGCTCGGGAGTCAGTTCGAGCGACGCCGGGGACTTGCCGTCGAAGAACGCGAACGCCGCCTCGACGTCATCCTCGGTCCCGCGGCGGAGCGTCTCGAGATGGCGTTCCAGGATCTTGGCCGAGTCGACGTTGACTTCGGCCAGGAACCGATCGATCTGCTTGCGGACGTTATCGTCGACCCCGGTGATCTTCAGCACCTCGGGAGTCGCTCGTTCGCCGATCCGGATCAGGCAGTCGGTCACCTGATCGCGCTGGTGCCAGTTGTCCTTCAGCGCGGCGGTGAGCGCCCGGATCGTCTCGTCGGTCGCGTGGTCCGCGAGCAGATCGTACAGCCGCCGATCCATCCCGCCGATCTCGCTGAGGTTGCGCTGCAGATCGGACAGGTACGCGTCGCTCCACCAGTGATCGAGCAGCGGAGCGAGCTTGTCGGCGTCGAGGCGATTCTTCTCGCCGAGCTTGGCGAGGAGCATCGGTTCGACGCGTCCCTGGCGATCGGCCGTCACTTCGGCGGCGAGCAGATTCTCGGTCGCTCGTTCGTCGTTGAACGGATCCTTGTCCTGCAGCTGCGTGATCGCGGCGTCGAACCGCGCCTCGACCGGATCGATCCCCAGGTTCTGCAGAATCGTCTCGGCGTGCGAGCGAGCCAACCCCTTGTCGCTGTCGAGCAGCGGCGCGACGAACGGCGCGACCTGAGGGCCGAGCGCCACGAGCGTCTCCTTGGCGAGCAGCGCGTCCGAATCGGATTCGAGCAGCGGAGCGACCGACATCGCCGCCTGAGGCTCCTTCAGTCGCTTGATGATCGCGAGGATGCGGGGATTGTTCGGGCGATTCGGGCCGAGCTTCGCCGCGAGGTCGATCGCGTGCGCCGCGGCAGCCCACTTCTCGAGCGCCGCGAGGATCTTGTTGTGGGTCGGCGTTCCCGAGCTGTCGAAGCGGGCGACGAGCGACGCCGACACCTCGGTCATGCGCGCCGTATCGACCGGCTGGGAGTTGAGCCAGTCCGCGGCAACCTCGTGATACGGAGCTTCGTTGCGAGCCAACAGCGCCAGCGCGTCGTCGATCTTCTTCGGCTTCGGAATCGTCGCCGGATCGATCCGGGCAGGAGTCGAAGCGCCCCCCGTTCGTCCGTTGGCCGGCTGGGTCTTCTGAGGCGTCCCCTGGGCGATGTTCTTGCGGACCTGGTCGACCTTCGAACCGGCGAGCATGATCACGAAGATCGTGATGACGATCCCGAGCACGATGCCGATCGTCATCAGGCCGAGCACGACGAACAGACAGGTCTTCAGCACCGGGTGCATGCCGGTGCTCTGAGGCGGCTGGAATCCGGGATGCGGATAGCGAGGCAACTGACTCATCGAGCCGACTCCGATGACGACGAGAAAAGGCGAGCGATCGGTCTGCCGGGAAACAGGTCGCTCGCGAGACGCTTCCCCGTTGCGGGGAACGGCCGTGGGGCGATTCTAACCGAAACGGTCGGTGATCCAAACGGCGCGCCCCGGCGCTCCCGCTCGGCCGAGGAGTCTGGGGGGCCGGTCGACGCGACGAGGTCGTCGAGAAAAACGACTCGGGCGTGACACGCGTCGGACCGAGCCACCGACCGACCTCAGACCAGCTCCGGCCCCCGCTCGGTGATCCGGTACTCCAGGATCTCGTCCGTACAGGCGCTGCCGCGATGCTTCGCGATGCAGAGACCGCGAGTCAGCCGGTCGCCGCGGCGGATCTTGCCCAGATAGATCAGCGTGTTCGCGTTGGCCGACAGATCGCCGTCCCGCAGCGGCCGACCGAGCAGATCGTCGAGCATCAGTTCGTGCGAGGTGCAGAGCGCGAGGGCCGCGACGCTCCGGTGGTCGTAGGCGTTCGCCGCGACCTGATCGGCGAGCTCCCGGTAATGCTGCCGAAAGACGTCTCGCGCCACCCACTCGGCTTCCTTGTGCAGGAGCTGATGATCCAGGTACTCGATCAGCTCGAGCTGCACGCTCTCTTCGGGGCGATCGACCGGTTCGATCCCGTCGAGAACGATCCGGCGGCTGCCGGCACACAGATGGCCGTACAGGAACGCGATCGTCCCTTCGAGACGCCGGTTGAGCTCGCGCTGCCAGGCATCCCACTGTTCGGCGTCGAGCGAGTCGCGGGTGACGCGTCGTCCGAGTCGTTCGAAGGCCGAGCGATAGGGCCCGAGCTGTCGGCACTGCGCGAAGAAGTCGGGTCCGATCGCCGGCAGCTCGCTCCCCCGGGGCCACTCCCAACCGCACAGTCGCTGCGCATAGGGAGCATGGTTCTGCGAGTCGCCTCGGGCACCGAGATCGAGGATCGCGCCCGCGCGCCCCTCCTGCACCGCTCCGGCATGCGCAAAGCGGACGCCGAGCTGCGTCTTGCCGATCCCGGTCGCTCCGACCAGCAGCGTCAGCGTCCCCGGCAACAGCCCTCCGCCCAGATGCGCATCGAGTTCCGGCCAGCCGGTCGACAGACGTTTCGCGGCGGTCGCCGACGCGCCGCTCGGATCGGATCCGTTCATCGCAGTCCCTCCCAGGAGTCGAGCAGCAGCTCCGCGGCACGATCGATCTCCGCCTCGTCCGTGTACCAGCCGAGACTCAGACGGACGGTCCCGCGAGCGACATCGGCGGGCAANNGGCAAGCCGATGGCTCGCTGAGTCGGCGTGAGGAGCGACGTCGACGCGTGGCAGGCGGAACCGGTCGAGGCGCAGAGTTCGGGGATCCGCGCCAGCAGCGCCGCTCCGATCGTCTCGGGAAAGTTGACGCTCGAGGTATTGGGGAGTCGCGGAACGGTCGCGCCGTTGAACGACAGCTCCTCGCCGATCCCTTCGGCCAGTCGAGCTTCGAGTCGATCGCGGAGCATCCCCATCCGCTCGGCCGCCGCCTCGACCGACCGCGCGGCGAGCGACGCGGCGATCCCGAAGCCGACGATCGCGATGATGTTCTCGGTCCCCGCCCGCAAACCTGCTTCGTGCCCCGCTCCGTGCAGGATCGGTTCGATCGGCGTTCCCTGGCGAACCCACAGCGCTCCGACTCCCTTCGGCGCGTACAGCTTGTGGCCGGCGAGCGTCAGCAGATCGACGCCGAGCAGGTCGACGCGAGTCGTCACCTTGCCGGCCGTCTGAGCCGCATCGGAGTGGAGCAGCACGCCGCGTCGGGCGCAGATTTCGGCGATCCGCGGTATCGGCTGGATCGTCCCGATCTCGTTGTTGGCGTGCATGATGCTGACCAGGCGCGTCTGAGGCCGAATCGCCCGTTCGACGCGTTCGGGATCGACCAGACCGTCGGCCGTCACCGGCACGTGAGTCACGCCGTAGCCGCGCCCTTCCAGATACGCGGCGGTCTCGGCGACCGCCGGATGTTCGAAGGCCGAGATGACCAGATGGGCGTCGGCCGGAGCGTAGCGCGACAGGACGCCGATCAGCGCCAGATTGTCCGCCTCGGTCCCTCCCGAGGTGAAGACGATCTCGTCTTCCTCGCCGCCGATCAGCGATGCGACTCGACCGCGCGCATCGGTCAGCGCCTCGGCAGCCGCGCGGCCGAGCGCATGGTCACTCGACGGATTGCCGTAATGCTCCGCAAGGAACGGGAGGATCCCTTCCTGCACGCTCGGAGCGAGCGGCGTCGTCGCGTTGTAGTCCAGGTAGATCCGCCGCACGCGGCTCTCTCTCGTTCCGGGGTCCGTGATGCCGAACGTCGGTCGAGCCGACCGGCCGTCGACTCGCGCGGACCGAAGCGAAAGCGCCGCGTCGGTCCGCGAGACGAACGGCGTCCGGAGCGAACGGTCAGACCGCTCGCTGCATCCGCCGTGCGATCACCTCGCCCGAGATCCGCACGATCTTCGTCTCGGCGACCAGATCGGTCCGCAGGAGGTCGGAGACGTTCTTCTCGGCCGGCGGCGAGAACTGCACCAGGAACGCGCCGACCTGAATCCCCTGGTCGTGATAGACCGGAGGCCAGAAGCTTTCGGCTCGCGTCGCGAGCGAGCGGGCGAGCAGTCGCGTCGCTCGTCCCGAGAAGCCGCCGATCGCCATCTCGAGACACCCCTGCGACTCGCGATGGACATAGAAGACGAAGCCGGTGTCTTCGCGCTTCTCGGGAGGCGAGCAGAGTACCCACTCCCCTTCCGGCGTCTCGTAGTAGATCCCCGGCGTCGACGTCTCTTCGGTCCGGCTGAGGCGAATGCCGGCCATGCAGGACGGCGGATGCGGATCGTTGTCCCGGTACCGCATGAAGAACGGCACCGCGCGATCGGTCCCCTTCTCGACGTCGTCCTGCGAGACGTTCGGTTCGCAGCCGAACGCGCTCGACATCACCAGCTCGACGATCGGGTTGCTCTTGGTGCTCCCGATGCAGACGAGCGCCTTGTCGCCGCAGAAGTCGTGAAAGTCGCGATAGACGGCGTTGCCTCGCTCGGTCACCTGTTCCGGAGCCGCTTGTCCGGGACTCCAGACGAGCGACTGCTTCAGATGCTCCGGATGAGGCAGCACGCTGCGCTGCTCGGAGTTCTGGAAGCGAGCGGTACCGCCGAGCGTCGTGACGCCGTTGAGGATCTCGCCCAAGAGGACCGAGTCGGCAGCGACGACGTAGCTCACTTCCGGCACCTCGTCGGGGCGAGCCGGATCGTCGGGGTCGCGACGGATGCCGAGACAGATCTCGAGACGCCGGCGCCGAGCCAGCAACTCCCAGAAATTCTCCGGCTCGACCGCGAACAGGGCGCCGGGGAGCTGATCGGCCGACGCATGGCCATGCTCGATCAGATAGTCGCAGATGCGCGACAGTGCCTGGAGCGGGATGTACTTCACTTCGTTCTTGAGCAGCGCCGCGACCTGGTGGCGATCCAGGCCGGTGTACTCGACGATCCCCTTGATCGTTCCCGGGCGCTTGCGCGGATCCGGAACGTGCCCCAACAGTTCGGCCAAGCGAAACGAGTATCGCACTCGCGTATGCTCCTCTGAACCGATCGTCGGCGAACCGGCTGTGGGAGCCGTGGCTCGACGAGGGTCTGGATTGCGGTCCCGCTCACGACGAACGTCGCGATCGTGAAGCCGTCTGCGTCCGATTTGCCAAGGTCGACTTCGCAGGTCACGCGAAGCGACGCGCCGGTCGGTCGGATCCTTTCGCGAATCCCCCCTTCCGTACCGTCGGCGTGCCGAACNNCGGAGCGAATCGCCAGCCGAACCGAGCCTCAGTCTAACCGGGTCGCTTCCCTTGGGCAGATCCTTTGCGCGATTTACGGGAGAAGATTCGGCATTAGCTCGTCGAAGCCCCGGTCGACCGGTCGGGCTCCATGCCGGGGCGACCGCGAGCGGTCGAGCGGTTCGTGCGAGGGGGCTCACCGGCGGTCGGCATTCGGCGAGGCGTCTTGAAGTCCCCCCCGAGACGCCGAGGCAAAGGGCTTGAGCGAGGGGCGATTCGAGAGGCGACCGAGGGGGCGTTGGCCTCGACTCCGGCGCTTCGCCGGTTCTCGAAACGTCCGACCGACCGCGCGATTGCCCTTGGCGGCTCGGATACCGCGCTGCTACCGTCCCCACCCCGACCGCCTCGGTTCGGGAGGGAAGGTTCGTCCGCAGGAGGTCCGACGATGTTCCGACGGGAAATCCCGATCTGCCTGGCGCTGCTGGCCTCGGCCGCGCTGTTGGTTCCGGCCGCCGCATCGGCTCAGACTCGTCTGTTGCCGTTCGGGCGTCGGGTCGAAGCCGATCCGCAGAAGCACTACGTGCTGACCGAGCAGGACGGCCCATGGATGATCATGGCGGCTTCGTTCGCCGGAGCGGACGGCGAGCGGATGGCTCATGAGCTGGTGATCGAACTGCGGCGCGAGCTGCGCGTTCCGGCTTGGATCTACCACATGCGCGTCGACTACGAGGATCAGGTCGAGGGGCTCGGGCTGCAGCTCAATCCGAACGATCCGGGGCTCCAGCCGGTCCGGCCGCGCATGCGGCATCTCAACCTGCAGGACTTCGAAGAGACGGCGGTGCTCGTCGGCGCCTTCGACTCGGTCGAGGACCCCAAGGCGCAGAAGTTGCTCGAGAAGGTCAAGGCGTTCGAGCCGCGGATGCTCTCGACGATGTCCCCTGACCAGATGGCCGCCTTTCGACAGCATCAGCTCCGCAGTCACTTCCGCGGGCTCGACGATCAGGGGCCGCTCCACAATGCCTTCATCTGCCCCAATCCGATGCTCCCCAAGGAGTTCCTGGCGCAGCAGGGGCCGGACCGGTTCGTCTATGACCTGAACAAGGACTTCGAGTTCTCGTTGATGCGGAATCCGAAACGCTATTCGCTCAAGGTCGCGACGTTTCGAGGCGAGTCGAGTTTCGATCTCGGCGAGATCGAGGAAAAGAAGAAGGAGTTCAGCCTTCGGGCGCTGCTCGGCCAAGGGATCGAGACGAAGTTCGCCGAGGCCGAGGACAAGGCGCACCGACTGACGCTCGCCCTGCGGGAACGCGGGATCGAAGCGTACGAGTTTCACGACCGGACCCGCAGCTACGTCTGTGTCGGCTCGTTCGACGAACTCTTCGTCCGCGACGCCAACGGCATCGAAACGCCTCATCCGGACGTCACCTACTGGGTCCAGCAGTTCCAGCCTCAGCCGATCCGCGGACCGCTCCGCGACAGTCAGAACCGCAGCGTGGTCGGGGCGCTCGAGCCGTTCCGCCTGCCGGAACTGCAGGACATCCCGTTCGACTACAGCCCCGAGCCGGTCGAGGTCCCTCGCTTCAGCATCGGCAGCGAATACGCCACCGGCAATCGCCGCTGAGACGAACGCGGCGCGGCGACAAAGTGGGCATCGGAAAAGCTTCGCGGCGCGAACGTGGCCCCGGGCTCT
>DMPQ01000430.1 GCA_003455945.1 Planctomycetaceae bacterium | reverse complement strand
ACGCCCCGTCTCCCCTCCCCTTTCCGCATCGAGCGACGCAAGCGGGAGCCGCTTTCGATAGCGTCGCTCCCGTTTCCGCGAGCCCCGAATTTCCAGGACAGGATCGATCATGAGTCTGCTCGCGTTCCTCATGATGTCGGCCATCACGCTTCTCTTCGCCGCGCTGCTGATCTTCGCCGTCGTGCCGCTCGGCATGTATCGCCAGGCGGCATTCGCGGTGCTGAAGCGCAACTTCGTCGGCTACTTCATCAATCCGACCGGATACGTCTTTCTGGCACTCTTCGTGGTGCTGACCAGCTTCGCCGCGTTCTGGCCCAACGGCTTCTTCGCGTCGAATCTGGCGAACTTCGATCAGCTCGCCACCTACCTCCCCTACATCATGCTGGTCATCATTCCGGCCATCACGATGAGCACCTGGTCCGAAGAGAAACGCCAGGGGACGGACGAGCTGCTGCTGACGCTGCCGACCACCGACACCGACATCATTCTCGGCAAGTACTTCGCGAGCATCTTCATCTTTACCGTCGCGCTCGCGCTCAGTCAGCTCTGGAACGTCTTCATCCTGATCCTGCTGACGCAAGGGGAACTCGACGTCCAGCTGCTGCTGACCAACTACCTCGGCTTCTGGTTCATGGGCGTGTCGATGCTGGCGATCGGTATGGTCGCCTCGTTCCTGACCAACAACCTGACGGTCGGCTTCATCTTGGGAGCCCTGTTCAACGCGCCGCTCGTCTTTCTCGATTCGGTCGACACCGCCATCTCGCAAGTCAGCTGGTCCGGCTTCCTGTCGGAATGGAGTCTGCTGGGGCGGTACGAGCCGTTCGGGCGCGGGCTGATCAGTCTGCCGTCGATCATCTATTTCCTGGGCATCGCGGTGCTCGCGATCGATCTCTGCCTGATCCTGATCGGTCGGCGGCATTGGGTCGGCGCGGCAAACGCCTGGCAGCGCGGGCTTCACTATCTGGTTCGGTCCGCGATGATCGCCGTCGCCGTCGTCTCGCTCACCTTCATCACTCAGAACACCGTCCTGAACCGAGTCCGGATCGATACGAGCGAAGGGCGTCTGAGCAGTCTGACGAGCGAGACGCGCGAGATCCTGACTCGGCTGGCCGGCGAGAAGCGGGACGACGGCGAAGCGGCGGAACCGATCCGGATCGAGGCGTTCGTCGGCGGCGAAGTGCCGGCCGAGTACGCACAGGTCCGAAGCGACCTGCTCAACCTGCTCCGCGAGTTCGATGCGCTCGGCGGCAAGCGACTGCAGGTGACGCTGCACAACGGCGTCGAACCGTTCAGCGTCGAGGCGCAGTTGGCGGCGAAGCGGTTCGACATCCAACCGCGACGCGTCGTCACTCGCTCCCAAGGAACGATCCGCGAAGAAGAGCTGATCATGGGAGCGGTCTTCACCTGCGGTCTCGAACGGGTCGTCGTGCCGTTCTTCGAGCACGGCATGCCGGTCGAGTACGAGCTGATCCGCTCGATCAGCACCGTCGCCCGCGAAAAGCGACGGACGATCGGGATCGTTCAGACCGACGCGAGGTTCCAGGGAGGCCAGGTGCAGCTGAACCTGTTCCAGGCCGCTCCGGTACCCAAGCAGCTGATCGTCACCGACTTCGAGAAGCAGTATCAGGTCGAGTCGGTCGATCCGTCGCAGGAGATCACGCTCTGGATCGACGACCCCGACGCCGAAGGGGGCAAGCGTCGCAAGTACGACGCCCTGATCGTCGTCCAGCCGTCGTCGCTCGGACCCGAACAGCTCGACAACGTCGTTCGCGCGATCCGCGGCGGCGTTCCGACGGCGATCTTCGAGGATCCTTACCCGGCGATGCTGAAGCGCTACCTGCCGGGGACCGCCGAGCCGAAGTCGGTCGATCCGCAGATGGCGATGCTCGGCGGCGGGCGCCCCGAGCCGAAGGGAGACATGCGGGCGCTCTGGGACCTGCTGCACATCGCGCCGGTCGCTCGGATCAATCAGTTCGGCAACCGCGATCCGTACGTCATCTGGCAGTCGTACAACCCGTATCCGCAGATCGACGACTTCACCGGAACCCCCGAGTTCGTCTTCGTCCGTAACCTGATGACGAACGTCGCCGAGAAGGATCGCGATTCGGGGCTGACTCTGAGTGCCTTTCCGCAGGATCCGCTCGATCCCGCCGCGACCGTCGCCACCGCGAGTCTCGAGGAACTGCTGCTGCCGTATCCGGGAGCGATCCGCAAGGCGGAAGGGAAGACCGACCTCGAGTTCATTCCGCTCGTCCAGACCGGCTTTGCCGGCACGCTCTCGTCGACCGACCTGATCGAGAGCCAGGGGACGACTCCGGAACGCGGGCCGGAAGATGCCTACTACACGCTCGCCGTTCGGATTCGGACGTCGAAGGAAGCGGCCGAACGACTCGCCTCGGCCGAGCCGACGGGGACCGAGGGTGAAGGGGAAGGAGCGGCGGAGGAATCGGCTGCGGAACCGACCGCGCCGATCGACGTCATCTACGTCGCCGACGTCGACTGTCTGACCAGTCAGGTCGCCGGTCTCACCAGCCAGCCGCAATCCGAAGGGATGACGCTCCGCTGGCAGAACCGGATCTTCGCCCTCAACCTGATCGACTCGCTGACGGGCGAAACCGAGTACGTGACGGTGCGCGGCCGCGGGCAGCAGCATCGCACGCTGAAGGAGATGGAAGCCAAGACCGACTCGGAGTTGCGTCAGGTACGCGAGCTGGTCCGAACCTTCGAGCGCGAACAGCGCAGCGCGATCGAGGCGGCGAAGGAAAAGCAGGTAGGTGATCTGCTCGATCACCTCGAGCGGGTTGCTGATGCCGCCAGACCAGAAGGCATCCCAGACGCGGTCGATCTTGCTCTTGAGCTCACCCGTGATCACGGGCCGTACGTTAGTCAGCGCCTCAGGCGAGGTTGGGCACATCTGGACCTTCCTGCTGACTGGAACGTCCAGCAGCCGAGCAGGATGACAGCGATCTCCGACAGCGCCACGGGCCGTCACAGCCGTCGAGGCGGGTGGGTCGCGCCGGCGGATGCGGGGCCGGAAGCGTCGCGTCTTGTTCCTCGTATGCTCCCCAGGAACAGATAGAGACCTCAAAAGGGACTCTGACCTGCGGAAACTTGGTGGGCGATACTGGGTTTGAACCAGTGACCTCTTCCGTGTCAAGGAAGCGCGCTACCACTGCGCCAATCGCCCGGGTCTTGAGTTGTGGTGGGGGTGGAGGTGGGTACGGGATTTGAACCCGTGTACACGGATTTGCAGTCCGTTGCCTCGCCTCTCGGCCAACCCACCGTGGANNGAGCGGACGACGAGGCTCGAACTCGCGACCTCAACCTTGGCAAGGTTGCGCTCTACCAACTGAGCTACGTCCGCCTGCCTCCGAGAGGCGGTTGCCCGTCCTCGAAGTGCGTCAGAACCTTAGCCGATGCTCTCCGGCGTACAAACTTGGCGCGCGTGGTTCGGGTCCGTGGGCGGGCTGCGGGGGTCTCGACGGGCTCGACTGGCGGTGGTGGAGCGGGTGCCCTCCCTGCGGAGGTTTCGACGCCGTCGGCGCTGGCGCGCCTNNCCTTCGGGCTCAACCACCGGTGGGCGAGCGAGTGCCTTGGCTGCGGTGGTCTCGGCAGGCTCGACGGGCGGTGGGTGAGCGGTCCTTCGCGGCACCGTGGGCAGAATGGCGGTCGTGCGTGCATGGGTGAACGGGCGGATCCTGGACGATCCCGAGGGGCCGGCGGTTGCGGTGAGCGACCATGGGTTGACTGTCGGGGACGGGGTGTTCGAGGCGGTGAAGGCCGTCCGTGGGCGGCCGTTCGCGCTCGGCCGGCATCTGGAGCGGTTGGCGAGTAGCGCGGCCGGGCTGGGGTTGTCAGCGCCCAACCTGGACGAGGTGCGGCGCGCGGTGGGGGAG
>DMPQ01000142.1:9321-9484 GCA_003455945.1 Planctomycetaceae bacterium | reverse complement strand
TCGCCTGCGGCAATCATCGCCGCCTGCACGAGCTGGCGGCGCTGCGCGAAGCGGCCGAAGCGGATCGCCGCTCGCTCCTCAATCGCTTGGGTCGCGACGACATGCAGGAGACGATCGTCGGCGCCGACTCGGGACTGCGCCAGGTGATGGAACGAGCCGAACG
>DMPQ01000142.1:0-9257 GCA_003455945.1 Planctomycetaceae bacterium | reverse complement strand
TCTTTCTGGACGAGATCGGCGAACTCCCCGCCGCCGCTCAGGTCCGCCTGCTGCGCGTTCTGCAGGAAGGGGAACTCGAACGGGTCGGCGGCCAGCAATCGCTGCGGGTCGACGTGCGCATCGTCGCCGCGACGCACCGGAATCTCGCCGCGATGGTCGAAGAGGGGAAGTTCCGCGCCGATCTCTGGTACCGGATCAACGTCTTTCCGATCCTCCTCCCGCCGCTCCGCGAACGCGCCGCCGACATCCCGTCGCTCGTCCGACATTTCGCCGCACGCGCTTCACGTCGATTCGGTCTCTCGGAAGTCGAAGCGACCCCCGCACAGCTCGAACGTCTGGTCCGCTATCCCTGGCCGGGGAACATCCGCGAACTCTCGGCGGTGATCGACCGCGCGGTGATTCTCGGCGGCGGGCGCGAACTGGATGTCGATGCGGCGCTCGGCCCCGAGATCCGCGATCGCGCCGAGCGACCGACCGACGCATCGAACGAGCCTCGCTCGCCCGCGCTCCCCGGCTCGACGAGCGAACCGGGCGGCCTGTCCGATTCGCTCGACGAAGCGACTCGTCGGCATATCGAGCGGGTTCTTGCGGCGACGCACGGTCGGATCGAAGGGGCTCGCGGCGCCGCGAACCGTCTGGGGATCAACCCGCACACGCTCCGCGCCCGCATGCGAAAGCTCGGGATCGCGTGGGAGAAGTTCCGCGTCTGAGGCGCCGCGGTCAGGCCCGCGCGCCGCTCACCAGTTGAAGTCGAAGCGGACTCCGAGCAGATCCGACTCCGTCGCCCCGACCACGGTGCCGCTGCTGGTGATCGGGTGGATCCAGTCGACCATCCAGCGGATCCGGTCGCTCCAGTACCAGTTGAAGCCGACGGTCAGGTCGTTGTACTGACCGGCCTGCAGATCCTCGAGATCCAGGTACGACCAACGACTCTTCAGTTCGAGCCCTCCCCAGCCGCAATCGGGCCCGCGCCGCGAGAAGATCGTCGTCGGCTTGCTCCGAGCGAACTGCGCTCCGTGTTGGCCGAACCGCTCGAAGATCCGATTCTCGCCGGTCAGGAACCAGCTGCCGTGCACGTAGCATCCGTCGGCCGATGCGACTCCGCCGGCGGTCAGGTCGATCTCCGAGCGATACGCTTCGGCCTGCACGGCGAACGGACCGTTGACCACCGCCAGCTCGAGATTGCCCGTCGTGTAGCTCGGCGAGAAGATCGTTCCCGAATCGATCAGCCGCGGCCCTTCGTGCACCTGGGGGCGAGCCGACAGGCGATGGCGTCCGTCCTGATCCTTGGTGTAGAGGATCCCGGCGCCGGTGTAGATCAGGTAACGACCTTTCGTCGCTTCGTCATAGAACGGCATCCAAGTGATGCGGCCGCTCACTCGATGCCCCTGGTTGTCGTCCAGCCGCTCCTTGAGCCCTTCGCTGATGCTGTCGAAGAACGCGCCGTAGGCCCAAGTGATCGACTGATCTTCGGTGCAGTCGTAGAACACGATGCCGACTTCACGATCGGGAGTGAAGATTCCCTGGGTCGGAATCGAGCGTTCGAGAAAGAGATTGTTCGTATCGTTCGTCACCTGCTCGAGTCCGAACGGGACGAAGAAGTTCCCGATCCGGAACCGCCCCAGCAACGGCAGCTCGTTCATCGACAGGTAGGCGTCCTTCACGTCCGGGCTGGTGACCGTTCCGGGAGGACTCGCACCGACCGCTTCGGGTTCGAGCGTCATCTGCAGGCGAAAGTCATAGACGCCGTAGCCGACGCCGTCGGCGACCAGACGCAGGCGGCGGAACTCGAAGTAGTTCTCCGGCCCGGGAATCGTCGGACCGGCATTCGCCCACATCACCGTCTCGGACTGCACATGCCCGCCGAGCTTCACCGACCACTTGTCGCTCGGAACGTCGTCCGACTTCGGCTTCGCCGTTGCCTGCTCCAGCGCCTCGATCCGCTCCTCGAGCGATCGGATCGCCGGATCACCGCCGGGTCCGTCGACGGACTCTTCCGGCGCCCGAGGAAAAGCCCTATCGGACGCCACCGAGGCATAGCCGGGTTCGCCTTCGGGCCATGCCGCCGGCCGGACGATCGGCCTCGACCATGGCTCGAACGACTCCTGAGCCGCCACCCGGTGCGTCGCCGTCAGCGAGAACGGCAACAGCAGCATCAGCAGAGCGAAGCGACGAGCGACGAACGAGCGCATGAACCGGCGACCTCCGGTGAGCAGGACTCGGCGCCCCGACGCCTGTCGACGCAGGGCAGGGGAGCGGCACGAGAGACCTCCGGTCGTCCGGTCGGCAGCGATACGTCTTCGACGTCAACGCCGTATCGATCCGCAGCCTCACTCGCCTGAAGCACGATCGAAACGACCGACAGAGTCACCGCAGCTTGCCGATCCGAGCGACATCGCGACGCGACGCACTCGACAAGAAACGCCGCGAGCCGCCGACTCGGGCTTCGAGTCGACGGCTCGCAGAATCGCAGGATCGCAGAATCGCGTGATCGATGTGGCCGCGTCAGCGGCCTCGTTGTGCTTCACATCTCGGTTCGCTCGACCCACGCCGACCATCGGTCGTTTCCTCGGCGAACTCAGCTGCGCAGCAGCGTCTAAGTTAGCCCCGAGCGAAGCTCGGGGTTCCAGACGCCCCGCGATCGATTGCGGCGGTGACTGGCGTTCTTGACTCGAACAGACTTCTACCCCGCCGCATCGGCAACGGACCGAGGCATCTACCGGAACCGCGGAATGGCGGCTGTCTCGAGGACTCGACGTCCATTCACCGCGGCTGAAATGGAGGCCGTGTCCGAATCCCCGGGCTCGCGCCCGGGGCTAACTTAGACGCTGCTGCGCAGCTGAAATCCGGTCTTCGACGAATCGATGTCGAGATGTGTCGTAAAGCGAGGTCAGCGGCCGGACCGTCAGCGGCGCTCGATCAGTACTCGAAGTCGATCCGAGCCCCCATCTGCTGCAGCGCCGGGACCTGTTCGTTACGGGCGGCGTCGGAGAGCGGATTGTCGCGCAGATAGATCCGCCAGAACGGAGCGAAATTGCGTCGCCCTTCCATGTCGCGCTTCGCCATGTCGACCAGCACCGTCAGGTCGGTCAGGCGGTTCTCCTGCAGGAACAGGAAGTTCAGGTCCTGGAAGTTCGCGATCGACGAAAGGTCCTCGATTCCGTTCCCCTTCAGATCGAGCGACGACAGGAAGCGGAGTTCGCGGATCGGCGACAGGTCGGTCACCTGGTTGCCGTCCAGATAGAGTGACCAGATCTTTTCCATGCCGCGGACGACCGAGATGTCCTTGACCTTGTTCCCGGACAGGTAGAGCGAACGCATCGCCGTCAGATTCGCGAGCGGGCCGATGTCTTCGACCTGATTGCCCGACAGCTCCAGATACTGCATCCGAGTCAGGCCGGCGAGCGGCGCGATGTCGGTGATCCGGTTGTCGCTGAGCGAGACCGACTGCAGGTACTTCAGTCCCGACAGCGGCGCCAGATCGACGATCGCGTTGCCGCGCAGATCGAGCTCGGCGAGCGAATAGCATTTCTCGAGCCCGGCCAAGTTCTCGATCCCCGCTTCGACTCCCTTGATCACCGACAGGTACTTCACGTCCTCTTCGGTGATCGGGTCTTCCGTGTATCGCTTCTCGAAGACGTACTTGCGGACCACCTTCTCGAGGTTCTTGTCCGGGAAGATGCTCTGGGCGGCGAGGTCGGCCGGCAGCAGCGCCGCCATCGACGTGAACAGTCCGACCAGACAGACGACCGACGTTTTCATGGTTCGCTCCGAGGCGAGGTGTTCGGCAGAGGCGGCAGAGCGCCCGGTGGGAAACCGAATCGGGAGAGCGATAGTCTAACAGACGGCCGAGCCGGAAGCATCTTTCGGCGGGGGACCGAGCGGCTCGGCGGTCCGACCGGAGCCCCGGCCACATCGCCCGGAACTCAAACGCCAAGGCTCGCCCGTCGGCCCCGTCGCTCGCGGCCCGTTGCGCCGTCAGGCAAGCCGGAGTTCGTCGAACCGGGCGATCGTCGGCGCGACCGGCGACGGAAGCACCGCATGCTGCGTGCCGGGGCGGCAGAGCCAGATCGCCTGCCATCCCGCGCTCCGCGACGGATCGATGTCGTTGGCCGGCTGATCGCCGATCATCAGGCGACATCCCCCCTCGGCCAACGCACCGCGAAACGCACAGCCGCCGCGCCCCTCCTGCAGCTCGCGATCGATCCGCTCCGAAAGGCGTTGGTAGAACCGCGGATCGCGCTTCAGCACGCCGAGTTCGGCGCTGGTGACGACGAACCGCGCGGCGTTCAGTTCCGGCTGGGTCGCCGCCCAGCGATGCAGACGCGAGTCGAAGTTCGACGCGAGCCCCCACGGAATTCCGAGCTGCGTCAATCGCGCCACGAAGCGCTGCGCGTCGTCGTGCCAGGTCCAAGCCTCGGCTGCGGCGAAGTGCTCCCAGAGCGCATCGAAGATCGCCTGATTCCGATCGGCGGCATCGGGCAGCGTCGCCGCGACGGTCCGGAACCATCGGTCCCGTTCCAGCCGCTCGTCGGTATCGGGCGTCCCTTCGCTCCAGATCCGCTTCATCGCCGCCGCGAATCGCTCGGCCGTCACGGTCGGATCGTGCGGACGACCGAAGTCGGCCGCGATCCGGACGTAGGTCGCTGCGATCGGTTCGCTCGGCTCGACGATCGTCCCGACGACGTCGAGCGCGACGACCGCCGCGCGATCGAGCGTCTCTTGCGGCGTCGCGAGCCCCGCTCCGCCGCTCATCCGACGAAGACCTGCAGGAAGTCCATCGTCAGGACGAACGCCATCAGCAGCAGCGGGAACGCGAGCCCTCCCATCGACAGCCAGAAGACCATGTGTTCCGGAGGCGGCTTGCGGAAGATCCCTTCATACAGCAGGAAGACCGCGTGGCCGCCGTCGAGAACCGGGATCGGCAGGAAGTTGACGACCGCCAGATTCGCGCTGATCAGCGCCAGGAAGAGCAGCAGCACCGCGTCCCCTTCGAGCGCCATCTGGACCGCTCCGGACGCGATCGTCCCGGGACCGCGCAGATTGATCGCCGAGACGCGGCCGAGCAGCATCTGCCGCAGCGTCAGGTAGACCTGCGAGGCATCCTCCTTCGTCTCGCGCAGTCCCAGCGCGATCGCCTCATCGAATCGCTTGGCGGTCAGCGTCAGCTGATACGGCTGCAGACTGATGCCGCGCGAGCGGGCGAACTCGCCGTCGACCGGACGAGGCGCCATCGTTCCGCGAACCGTCTCGCTCCCCCGCTTCGCCGTCACCTCGAGCGCGTGCTCGGGAGCGGCGAACTGAGTCAGGTGCATGACGAACGACCAGACATGCGGGTACTCGGCGACGGTGATCGGATCGAGCGGGAACGGCGCTTCGCTCTTCGGATCGATCGGGGCATCGTTCTCGAGGAACCGGACCGACTCGATCACGTCGCCGACCTGCAGCCCCGCTTCGGCGGCCGCCGACCCGGCGACCACCTCGTCGATCGTTGCCGTGACCGCCAGCGTGATGCCGAGCTCGTCGACTCCCATCGGCAGGTGCGCGCTGACGTCCAGCAGGTACCGCGGCGAACGCGGCGCGACCGACACGACGAGCGACTGGACCGGCTCGCCCCGTTCGATCGTCAGCGCGACCGTTCCGCCGTCACGAGCGATGCGTCGCATCCGTTCGGGCAGGAGCATCGGGTCTCCGACCGGCCCGCCGTCGACGGCGACGATCCGATCGCCGACCTGCAGTCCCGCTGCGTCGGCCGGACTGCCGGACTGGATCGCCGCGATCGGACCGGCTCCGACGCGCACTCCGTAGTCGAGCAGCGGTTGCGGCTCGACGGTCGATTCGAGTCGCTCGACCTTGCCGGCATCGTCGACCCGTTCGATCGAGAGGGTGACGGGGCGGTCCCACTCGACCAGGAACTCGCGCTTGATGTCGTGTCCGTACGGCGTGGCTCGTCCCTGCACGGCGGTGATCGTGTCTCCCGGCTTCAGCGGCGGATTCGCCTTCGATGCGGCCATGCCGGGGAAGAGGGCTCGGGGTCCGGCGGCGAGACGATTGGCGCTGGCCGCTTCGATGCCGACGGTACCGAGCGAGGCGAGCTTGAGCTTGAGCAGATGCCCTTCCGGAACGAGCGTCACGGTCGAGGGGGCTTCGCTTTCGGGAGTCGTCACCTTCAGGCACACTTCATGGCCGACTCCGGTGAGCGCGATGCCGCCGGCGACATCCTGCCAGCGCAGGTGATCCGGGTTCTTGGCATCGTCGTTGATCTGCAGGATGCGCGTGCCGGGATGGATGTCGGCTCGCCAAGCCGGCCCTCCGGGCGTGACGCCGCCGATCACCGCCGGCTGGTACGGAGCTCCCATGCCGTAGGCGATCGCCGCGAAGATGACGGCGAAGATCAGGTTCATGATCACCCCCGCGCTGATGATCGCCAGACGCTGCGGCACGCTCTTGGCCGGATAGCTGCGCGGATCGAGTTGGGGCGGTTCGTCGCGATCGCCGCTCGCTTCGGCCGGCGACGTCGATTCGGTCGGCGCGTCGGCGTCCCCTTCCTTGACCAACGTCCGTTCCCGCTCCGCCGCCTGGTTCGCGGGGTTGTCGTCCTGGCCGAGCATCTTGACATAGCCGCCGAGCGGAATGATGCCGATGCCGTACTCCGTCTCGCCCCACTTGAAGTGGAACAGGCGGCGCGGGATCAGGACGAGATCGCCGATCTTCACGTCGAAGGCGTCGAAGCCGACGTAGAACTTCTCGCACTTGACGCCGCACGCCTTGGCGACCAGGAAGTGCCCGAGCTCGTGGACGAAGATGATGAAGCCGAAGCCGATCACCATCTTCACGATGGCGATCCACGACTCGAGGCTGGTCCACGAGAACTCGGCGGCGCCGATCAGGAACGATTCCACTGCTGCATCTCCTTCCGGGCCCAGCGATCCAGACGCAGCAGCGTCTCGAGACTCGGGTCGGATTCGTAATCGTGTCGGTCGAGTACCGCGCGGCACCCTGCGGCGATCCGGCCGAAGGGGAGCGATCCTTCCAGGAACCGCTCGACCGCGACCTCGTTGGCCGCGTTCAGGACCGCGCCGGTCGTCCCGCCGCGCCGAGCCACTTCGGCTCCGAGCGCCAGGGCGGGAAAGCGTTCGGGATCGGGAGGCTCGAAATCGAGCGTGAACGGTTTGGTGATGTCCAGCCGCAGGGTAGGCCCGGCGAGCCGCTCGGGAAAGGCGAGAGCGTAGAGGATCGGCAATCGCATGTCGGGGGGCCCGAGCTGCGCGACGACACTCCCGTCGACGAACTCGACCATCGAGTGGACGATCGACTGGCGATGCACGACCACCTCCAGCCGCTCCGCCGGCAGGTCGAACAGCCACCGCGCCTCGATCACCTCGAGCGCCTTGTTCATCATGGTGGCCGAGTCGACGGTGATCTTGCGTCCCATCGACCAGTTCGGGTGCGCGAGCGCTTCGGCGGGAGTCGCGCGGGCGATCCGTTCGCTCGGCCAGTCGCGGAACGGTCCGCCGCTGGCGGTCAGCAGGACCCGAGCGACTTCGCTGGGGCGGCCGGCTCGGATCGCCTGAAAGACCGCGCTGTGCTCGCTGTCGACCGGGACGATCTCGGCTCCCGATGCACGAGCCCGTTCGATCGCCAGCCCTCCGGCGACCACCAGCGTCTCCTTGTTCGCCAGCGCGATCCGTTTGCCGGCGTCGATCGCCGCGAGCGTGCTCGACAGTCCGGCGCTCCCGACGATCGCCGCGACGACGATGTCGATCTCCGCTTCGGCGGCGGTCCGATCGAGTCCGTCGGGGCCGAAGCGGACTCGATCGCGCAGCTCGGCCGGCCAGGGAAAGGCTCGCCCCGCTTCGGCATCGGTCGCCACGATCCAGCGGGGCCGGAACTCGAGCGCCTGGCGCGCCAGAAGCTCGAGGTTGGCATGAGCCGACAGGGCGGCGACGGCGAACCGTCCGCCGGTGCCGCGGATCACTTCGAGCGCATTGCGGCCGATCGAACCGGTCGATCCGAAGACCGCAACGTGGCGACAGGAAGGGGAATCCATGCAGGGCGCCGGAACGGAAACGGTCAGGGGAAGCGGAGCAAGCGGCGAGGGAAGGGCCCCTCGCGCGGTCGTCTGCCGGCTCGGTCGACTCGTCGCCGCCTCGCCGAGTGTCGCTTCGCCGCCACGCTCCGAGGCGTTCGGGCGACATGAGGTGCGAAGTGAACGGTCCGCCGAGTCGACGCAACCCGGAAATTTAGGGAATCGGGGACCGAGTCACAAGACGAGTCGCACCGGACGGGACCGGCGAATCGGGTGGCGCCACCCTGCCCGAGACGTTTGCTGGTCGCGCCGCCGACTCCTACGATGACCGCGGCTCGGGGAACGACTTCGGCACGCCGCCTGCATAGCGATTCGGATTCGGCCGGGGCATGAGCCTTCGACCGTCGTTTCTCCTTGGCCGCATCCTTCGCTTCGCGAGGCGCCGTCGCCGCATGTCGAACGAATCCCCCCGCCGTCCCGGAGAGCGTCGCTCGGGCGATCAGCGCCCCGGCTCGAACTGGCTCTGGTACCTCGCGTTCGGTCTGCTGATCGGCCTGGTCGGGCTGATCGCGATCGTCAGCAACGGGACGCACAACGTCGCCTGGACCGACTTCAACCGCCTGGTCGATCGGCGGATCGAGGAACTCGGGCGCGGCTCGGGAGTCGAAGCGGCGATCGATGTCGACGCGAAGCGGGAAGGGGGAAAGCGCTATCGCTACTCCCGGCCGCACGACCTGCAGATCGGCGATCGGGACGTCCGCGGACGGATCGTCGCTCAGGTGATCGACGAGGCGGGAGCGCCGATCGGCGAATCGCAGACGGTCGCGTTCGTCGTCCGCAAGGATCCCTCCGATACCGTCACGGCGCGGCTGTTCGAGCGGCTTGACCAGGCCCAATTGGCCTATGACCCGGACGGCGGTCCCGACTTCTTCGAGCGCTACGGCTTCCTGATCGTGATGACGATCCTGCTGCTCGTCGCGCTCACGACGATGTTCCGCAAGCTCGGCGGCGCCGGCTCGGCGATGAGCTTCAGCCGCAGCCGCGGAAAACTCTACGCCCAGGAGGATCTGGGCGTCACCTTCGACGACGTGGCGGGGATCGACGAAGCGGTCGAGGAAGTGCGCGAGGTGGTCGACTTCCTGAAGAACGCCGAGAAGTACCACAAGCTCGGCGGTCGGATTCCCAAGGGGGTCCTGCTCGTCGGCCCTCCGGGAACCGGCAAGACGCT
>DMPQ01000281.1:1083-12951 GCA_003455945.1 Planctomycetaceae bacterium | reverse complement strand
GAACCCGGCGACCTACACCGGCGTCTTCGAACTGATCCGACTTCTCTTCGCCCAGATGCCCGATGCTCGGATCCGCGGCTACTCGCCGCGTCGCTTCAGCTTCAACGTCCCCGGCGGGCGCTGCGAAGCGTGCGAAGGAAACGGCCAGAAGAAGATCGAGATGCACTTCCTGCCGGACGTCTGGGTGACGTGCGAGGCATGCCAAGGGCGGCGGTACAACGACGAGACGCTGGCGGTCCGCTTTCACGGCTACTCGATCGCCGACGTGCTCGAAATGACCTGCGGCGAAGCGGTCCGAGTCTTCGAGAACGTGCCGAAGATCCGCCGGATCCTCCAGACGCTGTGCGACGTCGGCCTCGACTACGTCACGCTCGGACAGGCCGCGCCGACGCTTTCGGGAGGCGAGGCGCAGCGCGTCAAGCTCGCCGCCGAACTCTCTCGGCCCGACACCGGACGGACGCTCTATCTGCTCGACGAACCCTCCTCGGGACTCCACTTCGAGGATCTCCGCAAGCTCCTCGAAGTGCTGCAGCGTCTGGTCGATCTCGGCAACACCGTCGTCTGTATCGAGCACAATCTCGACGTGATCAAGTGTTGTGACTGGGTGATCGAGATGGGGCCCGAGGCGGGAGACGCCGGCGGGCAGATCGTCGCCGTCGGCACGCCGGAAGAGATCGTCGCGGCGGGAGCCAAGGGGCGATCCGCACGATCCAAGTCGCTTCGCTGCCATACGGGCGAGGCGCTGGCGTCGGTGCTCGAGAGGGGACCCTACGAACCGCGAGTGCGTACGGAAGCGATCGAGCCGCCGGACGAACGGCCGGGGCTCGGCGAAGTTATCGAGGCGGGCGATGCCCGCATGCCTTGGGAGATCGACGGCCGGCGCTGGCACTGCCACGATCGCCGTGATCGCAAGGGCGAAGCGGTCCGCTGGGACGGTCGCATTCTGGAGCGGGTGATCGATCGGATCGAAGCGCGCGAGGGCTTCGCACCGACCCAGTGGAACTCGCGAAGCGTCGTCGAGGTGACGGCCGAGAAGAGTTCGCTCGGATGGTTCCTGCATGCCCTGACCGCCGAGACCTGGCTGCTGAAGCTCAAGTTCCGCGTTCCGCGAGGGACCTTCCGCAAGGCCGATCTTCAGGAGCGGATCCCGCTCGGAACGCCCAACGATCGGGACGACCTGCCGGTCTACGGCAACGAACCGCGAGTCCGGCTGAAGTCGACCGGAGGCCCGTGGCAGGAGATCGAGATCCGGGCGCATGATCTCGCCGAGATCGACATCGAGGGATTCTGGAACTTCGTCGACGAAGCTTGCGACGCGTTCGTCGGCGGCCGTCGTCCCGCTGTCGACGCCGCCGGCAAGGAGGATCTCGAGGCTCAGATGCCATGGAAAAAGCTCGGCAGGAAGTGGCATCTGTCGCGGTCGGGCTTCGCCGCCGGCAAGAAACCGGCTTGGACGCCAGAGACGCTCGAAGAGGTCTTCGCCTCGCTCAAGCGAGTCGTGCCCGACAGCGAGTTCGTCTGGAACCTGCAGGTCCTCGTCCACCTGATGATCCCCGAAGCGCCTGACCCGTGGGTGACGGTCCAGACGAAGAAGGGGGACGGGATCGGCGTCAATGTCCGCGTCCCGCGCGGATCGTTTACCCTCGGCCGGATCGCCGGACTTGCCGCCGATCGTTCCGTCGATCGAGGTCGCGGGGACTGGGAGACGCTCCGGTTTCTGGTCACCGATATCCGACAGCTGCTCGATGACGATTGGGAGCGTCTGCTCACCGAAGCGCATGAGCGTTTCGTCGCTGCGCTCGCGGCCGAGCGAGAGTGAGATCGCGGCCGGGAAGACGCGAGAGAGGTATGGGAGCCGCAACGACGTGCGGACCGGGGACTCGCGTGACTCAACCGACCAGACGTCGATGCTCGTCCGCTCCGAAGACCCACGGCCCGGTCGCCCGGACCCGCTGCCAATCGAATCGGTCGAGCAGTTCGCGCGGCGTGATCGCTCGCTCCTCATCGATCAGCCCGAGGCTCCAAGCGAGCAGCCCGATCAGTCGTTCGGGAGCGACTCCGAGTTCCCGATAAGTGGCCAGGCGAGTGTCTCCGTGACGCTTCGCCAGACGCTTGCCGTCATCGCCGACGACCAGCGGCACGTGCCGGAACGTGGGAGGCTCCCAGCCGAACGACCGATAGAGCTGGAGTTGCCGAAAGGTGCTGGCCAGCAGGTCGTCACCGCGGACCACCTCGGTCACCCCCATCGCGTGGTCGTCACGAACGACCGCCAGCTGATAGGCGGCGGTCCCGTCCTTCTTCGCGACGACGAAATCGCCGAGCTCGTCGGCAACTCGGCAGCTGCGCCACTCGTCGTTCCGGTCCCGATAACTCCACTCTCCGGGAAGCGTGCGGAATCGCCAGGCGAAAGTCCCCGGTTCGAGAGCGCGTGCGTCGCTCGCCGAGCGACCGGCGCAGGTTCCGGGGTAACGAGGCCCCTCGTGTTCCCAGTGCGGAGCGCTCGCTGCGTCGGCGATGTCGGTGCGGGAACAGGTGCAGGGGTAGATCCGTTCGGCGGCGGCCAACTCGTCGAGCGCCCGCCGATAATCCTCGCTCCGCTCCGTCTGAACGAACGGCCCCTCGACCCCAGGGCGATCTGGACCGGCGTCCCAGTCCAGGCCGAGCCAACGAAGGTCGTCGAGCGCCTGAGCCGCCGCGCCTCGTTTGGTCCGCGGAGAATCGAGATCTTCGATCCGCAACAGAAGACGGCCGTCGCGGCGGCGGATCGACAGCCACGCCAGAAGGAACGTGCGGGCATTGCCGACGTGTTGAGCGCCAGTGGGGCTCGGAGCGAGACGGCCGACCGGATGTCCGCTCATCGCTCCCCTCGCGAGTTCGACCGGCGAACGTCCGGACGCGACTTCCCCTGCGGCCGACGTCGCGCCTTACGGTGCCACCGCCGCATGGAGACGAGAGAGCCGACAACCCGGCGACTCGGCATTCGCCGTCGACGGCGTACCGGACAACCAGCGTGCCGAGCGGCGAAAACGCCTCACCGGCCGGCCCGGTGTCGTCAGTCGATTCGACCGACGACGATCGACGCGTTATGGCCTCCGAAGCCGAAGCTGTTGCTCATCGCATACGCGATCTTGCGGCTCTTCGGGACGTTCGGCGTGTAGTCCAGATCGCACTGCGGGTCGGGAGTCTGCAGGTTGATCGTCGGCGGAACCGTCTCGTTCAGGATCGCCTTGACCGAGAGAACCAGTTCGATGCCGCCGCTCGCTCCGAGCGAATGCCCGAGCTGGCTCTTGGTGCTGCTGATGCTGACGGTGTGCGCGTGCTCGCCGAAGACCCGCCTCACCGCCTGCGTCTCGGCCTGGTCACCGAGCGGGGTGCTGGTGCCGTGGGCGTTGATGTAGTCGATCTTGGACGGATCGAGACCGGCATCACCGAGCGCCATGCTCATCGCTCGCGAAGCGCTGGTGCCGTTCTCGTCGGGCTGCGTGATGTGACCGGCGTCGCCGCTGGTCCCGTAGCCGAGCACCTCGGCGTAGATCTTCGCGCCGCGAGCCTTGGCATGCTCCAGCTCTTCGAAGATCAGGATTCCGGCCCCTTCGCTGAAGACGAAGCCGTCCCGATCGAGATCGAACGGACGACTTGCCTCCTTCGGCGCATCGACCCGCTCCGACAGCGCCCGCATGTTCTGGAAGGCACTCAGACCCATGCGAGTCATCGCCGCTTCCGAACCGCCGGTCACCATCACCTCGGCATCGCCGTACTGGATCGCCTTGAAGGCGTCGCCCATGGCGTTGGTGGCGCTGGCACAGGCGGTGGCGACGGTGTAGTTCGGTCCGCGAATGCCGTAGCGGATCGAGATGTTCCCGCCCGCGGCATTGAGCATCAGCTTCGGAATGGTCAACGGGGAAACCCGGTCGGGTCCCTTGGTGACCAGCTTGATCAGCTGCTCTTCGATCGTGCTCAGACCGCCGATGCCCGAGCCGAGAATGACGCCGCAGCGGAACGGATCCAGAGCGGCGAAGTCGATTCCCGAATCGTTGACGGCGTCGACCGCCGCGACGAGCGCAAACTGCGTGAAGCGATCGAGACGCTTGAGTTCACGTCCGTCGATATAGTCCTTGGGGTCCCAGTCGTAGATGTCTCCGCCGATCCGAACCTTGTAGTCGGAGACGTCGAAGAGGCGGATCTCGTGGATGCCGCTCTCACCCGCAAGGACTCGCGTCCAGAGGTCGTCGACCTTGTCGCTCAGCGACGTGACGACTCCCATTCCGGTGATGACCACTCGGCGCTTCATGCAACCGCCCTGTCTCGCACTCTCGAAAGCGTCACGTCACGAAGCGGAAGCGGCCTTCTCGATGTGCTTGATCGCTTCGCCCACCGTCGTGATCTTCTCGGCGGCGTCGTCCGGAATGCTGATGTCGAACTCTTCCTCGAGCGCCATGATCAGCTCGACGATGTCCAACGAGTCGGCACCGAGATCGTTGATGAACGTGGTCTCAGGACGGATCTTGTCCTTGTCCACGCTCAGTTCCTCGGCGACGATCTCAAACACACGCTGTTCAATCGAAGACACCGCGTAGCCCTCCAGTCGAGGTGTTGAAGCTCGGAGCAGACCGTCAGGACCGAGTCGAGACTGCGGCCTGGGTAACCCGCGAGCTTGGATGGAAGATGATATGGGGTTGATCGAAGCGTCACAAGATAGAAGGAGTCCACAAACCGGGTCAAGACTGGATCGAGCCTCGCCAGAGGCTCCCGGCCGACCCGGCCTTCCGGCACTCAACCGGTCATGCCGCCGTCGACCACCAGCACTTGGCCGGTGATGTAGGCCGCAGCCGGGCTCGCCAGAAAGAGGACGGCGGAAGCCACCTCTTCGGCCGTCCCGAGTCGCTTCGCCGGGATCCGCTTGCTCACTTCGCCCAGGATCGCGTCACCGAGCGCCTTGGTCATCTCGCTCTCGATGAACCCGGGAGCGACCGCGTTGATGGT
The DNA here is from genome assembly GCA_003455945.1 of Planctomycetaceae bacterium. GTDB lineage: Bacteria > Planctomycetota > Planctomycetia > Pirellulales > Pirellulaceae > UBA11682. The sequence continues at coordinate 7,968 of DMPQ01000281.1, read as the reverse complement.
CACCTTGCGGCCGGCCAATTCGCGACTGAGCGACCTCGTCAGCCCGATCATGCCGGCCTTCGACGCGGAGTAGTTGGTCTGGCCGGGATTCCCCATGATGCCCGAGACGCTCGAGATGTTGATGATTCGGCCGTACCGAGCTCGCATCATGTGACGCGAAGCGGCGCGAGCGAAAAGGAACGTCCCGCGCAGGTTCGTCTCGATGACGTCGTCCCACTCGGCATCCGACATCCGCGGCAGGAGCGTGTCGCGCGTGATACCGGCGTTGTTGACGAGGATATCGAGACGCCCCCAATTGTCGGCGATGCCGTCGACGACCTGATCGACGCTCTCGCGCTGCTTGACGTCGCAGGCGAACGCCTCGGCCGCGCCGCCCGCATCGACGATCGACTTCACCGTCTCGGCGAGCTTCTCCGCATTCCGGGCGACGCATGCCACGCGAGCCCCGCTGGCTCCGAGCGCCACCGCCATGGCTCGACCGAGCCCCTGGGAGGCTCCGGTCACGAGTGCGACCTGACCGGACAGATCGACCTTCATGCTGTTCGTCGGCGATTCGCTCATCGTTCGGTTCTCGTTCGTTGCGTGCGTTGGGGCGAGACGTCTCGTCCGACGTTCGCGATCGGTCATCGCCCGATCCGGCTTCGGCCGACGGGCGTCATGCGGAGTCTCGGCGACCGTTCGATTCGGGGCGTCGCACCTCGAGGGACGCCGCGGCGAGCGATCACCGGCCGCTCAGCTGATCACTCCTTCGCAGCCCGCCGAGCGGTCGATCCGCTTCAGCAGTCCGCGAAGGACACGTCCGGGACCGACCTCGTAGAACTGGTCGTAACCCTGTTCGAGCAGGTAGCGCATCGAGTCTTCCCAGCGGACCGGCGAGACGACCTGACGGCAGAGCAGATCGCGGATCTCGTCCGGATCGTCGTGCGGGCGGGCGTCGACGTTCGACACGACCGGAATTTCGGGGCTCTTCAGCGTCACGTTCGCCAGCGCCTCGCGCAGATCGGCGACGGCCGGATCCATCAGCGGCGTGTGGAACGCGCCGGCGACCGCCAGCGGAATCGCCTTCATCGCACCGGCCTTGAGCCCCGCCTCGGCCGCGCGCTCGCAAGCGGCATTGTGCCCCGAGACGACGATATTGCCCGGGCAGAGATGATTCGCGACCTGCAGGACTTCCCCCGGATCGCGGCACTCGCCGCAGATCGTTTCGATGGTGTCGAGCGGCAATCCGAGGAGGCTCACCATGCCGCTGGGCTGCGCATCGGCCGCCGCCTGCATCGCTTCCCCTCGCTTCGCCACGACGCGGAGTCCGTCCTCGAACGAGAGCGCGCCGGCGAAGACGAGCGCCGAGTATTCTCCCAGGCTCAGGCCCGCTCCCCCTTCGCACGCCAGCACCACCTCAGGCTGCTCGGCGCGAAGCTTTTCGACCGCCGCCAGGCTGCAGACGAAGAGCGCGGGCTGGCTGCGGACGGTCGAATCGAGTTCGGACGCAGGTCCTTCGAAGCAGAGCTTGGCCAGGTCGTAGCCGAGGATCTCGCCCGCCCGATCGAAGAGCTGTCGAGCGGCCGGCAGAGCGTCGTAGAGCTCCCGCCCCATCCCGACCGACTGGGCTCCCTGGCCCGGAAACAGAAAGGCGATCTTGCTCACGCTGCGGTCTCGGGGCGAAAGGATCGGAAGGAAACGCCGGAAGGTCCGTCCGACGATTCGATCGTTCGACGCCGTACGACATCTCGGAGAACCGTCGGCGTCCGGTCGGATCGGCCGGGCGAGCCGTCGGCGAGACGCGCGGTACCGACCGCGCGAAACCCCGTAAAAATCGGCTCCGAAACGGCCGAATCCGGGATGGTAGGGCTGCCCCGGCGGGGTGTCAACCGGCCCCCGAGCCGCGCTGCGCCCCTCGGCCGAGACCTTCGGAGCAAGCCGGGGCGCGTCGCCGGCGGCTGACGCGTCTCAGCGATTCGCCTTCAGGTGTTCGACGGCGCGAGGGGTCGCGACACGGCCGCGCGGCGTCCGAATCAGCAACTCGCTCCGGAGCAGGAACGGCTCCACCTCGTCCGACAGCGTGTCGACCGAGGCGTTCATCGTGTGCGCGATCGACTCGATTCCGGCAGGCCCGCCACCGAAGACCCGCATCAGCGTGTCCAGGTAGGCACGGTCCTGGCGATCGAGTCCCAGGCCGTCGATCCCCGACATCTCCATCGCCGCCAGAGCAACGGCCGTATCGACCTTCCCTCCCGCTCGGCTGTCCGCATAGTCGCGGATCCAAAGCAGGCGATTGTTGGCGATCCGAGGGGTCCCGCGACTTCGATGGGCGATCGTCGCACACGCCGCCTCGTCGATCGTCACGTTCAGTTTCACCGCATTGCGGCGGACGATCTCGGCCAGCTCGTCGTCCGAATAGAACGTCAGATGCTCGCGAATCGGAAAGCGGTCCCGGAGCGGCCCCGACAACATGCCGGCTCGCGTCGTCGCTCCGATCAGCGTGAACGGATTCAACCGGAAGCTGTGGGTTCGGGCATTGATCCCGTCGCCGAGAACCATGTCGATTCGGAAATCCTCCATCGCCGTGTACAGATACTCCTCGACCGCCTTGGGAAGTCGATGGATCTCGTCGATGAACAGAACCGACCGTTCGGGAGCGTTGGTCAGGTAGGGGATCAGATCCTTGGGAGCCTTGAGCGCCGCGCCGCTGGCGAACTCGAGATGAACCCCCAATTCCTTCGGAATGCAGGTCGCGAAGGTCGTCTTGCCGAGACCCGGNNGCCCCGTCGCATCGCCGCATCGACCGCGATCCGCAATCGTTCGATCACGTCGCGCTGACCGACCATGTCCTTCATCCGTTGGGGACGAAGGGAGCTGTCTTCCGGTTCGCTCGGCGTCTCGCCCGCCAGCAACGCTTCCCGCGCCATCGTCATTCCGTCCGTTCGTGTCGGCGCTGCGACTCGGTCGCGACTCCTCCCTCCTCTCGCCGTCGACGAGAGCGTCCGCGACCTGTCGTAGATTCGGCCTTCTGACGATTCGACTATACCCGTGTTCACCAGATCGCGACAGGGAGATNNGCGCGCCGGAGCGGCCGAGTCGGGACCGGTCGCTGATAGAATGGAGTTCGAGAGGCGGTCGGGCGTCGTCGCACGACAGGCCTCGGTCGTTCGCTCGGCCCGAGCCCCGAGGTTTCGCCACGCCATGCCCAAGCCGCGAAGTCCGCGATCGATTCTGGTCGGGGCGCTCGAAGCCTGCGAATCGCCGGTCTGGCTGATCGACGATCGACATCGGCTGAAGTTCGTCAACGAGGCGCTTGCGCGGCGTCTGGGAGAACATCGAGCGGCGGTCGACGACGCTGACTTGGCGATCGACGTCGCCGACCGTTCGCCGATCATCAGCGCCTGGATTCGCGCCCTGCTCCCCCCGCCTCATGCGTTCGTCCGGCCGGGAGTCCGATTTCCGATCGCACTCCCCGACCCGCGCGGAATCGACTCCACCGATCCGAACGCCTCCGCCACCGATTCGGTCGACGCGTGGGAGCGCTTCGAGGGGCTCGTGCTGCCGCTCGCCTCTCCCGAGGACGGTGAGACCTGCTGGCTCGTCGCGACGTTTCCCGAGCAGGAGCCGCTCGACGACCTTCCGGCTCGACTTCGCGAACTGCACCGGGAGTGGCAAGCGACGACGCGGCGCGAGAACGATCCGTTTGCCGATCTGCTCGCCGGCGACTCTCCCGCCGCGATGCGACTCCGCGAACGCGTCGCGCTCGCGCAGCGAGCACCGGTGCGGACGGTCATCTCGGGCCCTTCCGGAAGCGGTCACGAGGCGCTCGCGCGGCGGATCCATTCGCTCCGTCCGACATCGCTTCGCGGTCCGCTGATGGTGCTCGACTGCACGCTCCTGGATGCCGAACTGATCCAGGCAACCTATCGCGATCTGGTCCGCGAATCGCGAGCGGCCGATCGCGGGATCGGTTGTCTGTTGCTCGATCGGATCGACCGACTGGTGGACACCGGGCAACAGGAGCTGCTGAACCTGCTCCGCTTTCCGCAGGTCCCGTTCACCACGATCGTGACGACGCATCGTCCGCTCGGCGAACTGGTCGCGGCCGGCTCGTTCGATGCGGAACTGGCTCAGCGGTTGGAAGTTCTCGAGATCGCGATACCGCCCCTTGCGGAGCGGCTCGAGGATCTTCCGCTGCTGGCTCATGCCGTCCTGCAGCGCACCGCTCAGACGATCGGTTCCGAAGCGGCGGGATGGAGCGACGAGGCGCTGGCGCGGCTGCAGCGCCACCCTTGGCCCGACAACTTCCGCGAGCTCGGCGAACTGGCCGAGCGGGTGGCGCGCGAGGCGACCGGAGCCTGGGTCCGCAGCGGTGATCTGCCGAAGCACTTCGGCCAGGCGGCCGATCCCCGAAACGCGTCCGACTTTCGGCTCGAACCGTTCGACCTCGAGGGCTTCCTGAAGGAGATCGAGGAAGAGCTGATTCGGATGGCCCTCGCGCAGTGCGGCGGCAACAAGACGCGAGCCGCTCGCCTGCTCGGAATCTCGCGAGGCGGACTCCATCGGCGTCTCGGTCTGCTGGACGATCGCGGGACGGAAGAAGTCGAATCGGACGACGACCCGGAACGTCGCGCTCGATTGGCCGAACAGCGTCGGCGGCGGCGGCGGATCGTCGTGGAGGATCCGATCTTCGAAGAGCCCTCCTCCGACGCCGTTCGGGAGCTCCCCGATTTCGAACCGTCCGATGCGGACGAACCGGAGTTCGAGGAGGAGGAGCCTTGAGCGGAAGGCTGAATCAGCGCCTGGCCGCCGACACGGCGCTCTGGGTCGTCGATACGTCGGGAGCTCGTGCCGCGTGGTGGCGCCGCCGGATCGGCTCGCTCGATCTCGACGTGCGCCGCCCGCCGCTCGATGGGCTCGACGAGCTGCGAGCGGACGACGCGCCGGCGGCGATCGCGCTCGACCTCGGTGTCGGCCAGGAGGTGTCGGGCCTACAATCGATCGCTCGTTGGCGGGAACGCCGCGCCGCGACGCTCGTGCTGGTGACGGCCGACGCATCGTTCGCATGGGCCGAGTCGGCGATTCGTGCGGCCGGCGCTCACGATGTCGTGATCGGCTGGGGGGCCTGCGGGCGAGCCTGTCGCTTGCTCGAGCGGTTCCGTGCGGCCCATCGACGTCCGATCGCCGATCCGTACGATCTGGTCGCACGACGGCTTCCGGGGCGTTTTCGCTGACCCGGACGACGATGACTCGTCCCGCCTGTGCCACTTGCCTGCCCCGCATCGGTCGCCGCCGGCCGACCTCGCGATGCTCACTCCCTTTCGGAACGACCCGTGATGAATGCTCCGTCCGACGATCTCGCCGCGATCCGCAACCTGCTGGAACCGATTCGGCATCCCGAAACGGGCAAGAGTCTCGTCGCGAGTCCCGACTCGCTCGAAGTGACTCGGCACGGCGAGACGTTCGAGGCGGTCGTGCGGATCGAGCGCTACTCGGCTCCGCTCCGCGAACGTCTCGAGGCCTCGTGTCGCGAGCGTCTCGAAGCCGGCGGCGGTTCGATCGCGGGGCGCGGAACGGTGCGAGTCGAGTTGCGTTCCGCGGAACGGCCTGTCCCTCGGCTCGGTCAGGTCGGCATCACGGTCAAGTCGGTGATCGCCGTCGGTTCGGGTAAGGGAGGAGTCGGCAAGAGCACGGTGTCGGTCGGCCTCGCGATGGCGCTGCAGAAATACGGCGCACGAGTCGGGTTGCTCGATGCCGACGTGTACGGACCGAGCGTTCCGACGCTGACCGGTGTCGGTGGGCAGCCGCGGATCGTCGACGACAAGATCGAACCGCTCCGCTCCGAAGGGTTGCCGGTGATGTCGATGGGACTGCTCGTCCCGGCGACCGAAGCGATCATCTGGCGCGGTCCGATGCTGCATCAGGCGGTGACGCGGTTCGTGCGCGACGTCGCGTGGGGAGACCTCGACTACCTGATCGTCGACATGCCTCCCGGCACCGGTGACGTGGCGATCACGCTCTCGCAGATGCTCCCGATCCAAGGGGCGGTCGTCGTCTGTACGCCGCAGGACGTTGCGCTCGCCGATGCGATCAAGGCGGTCGGCATGCTGCGGAAGGTCAACGTCCCGATTCTCGGCGTCGTCGAGAACATGAGCGGCTTTGTCTGTCCCGGCTGCTCGCGCCGCTACGACATCTTCGGCAAGGGAGGAGCGCGCGAGTACGCCGAGCAGGAAGGACTGCCGCTGCTCGGCGAGCTGCCGATCACGATGGCGATCCGCGAGTGCGGCGATGCCGGCGCGATGTGGAAGCTGCTCGACGACCCGCACCAGCGCCCCGCCTTTCTGTCGCTCGCACGGGAACTGGTTGCCGTCATCGCGTCGCGCAACGCCGCCGCTCCGCCGCGTCCGAGTCTCCCTGTGCTCGGTTGATCGAGTCGCTGCGCGACGGCGTCCGATCGAGGGCGCCGTCGCGGCGATCGCAGCGGATCAAGAAACAGATAGAGCCACCTCGCGGTGGCTCTTTCTCGTCGTAGCTGGGCCGTTTTCGGCTCGATTCGCGAACGAATCAGGCCTTCTTGGCGGTCTTCTTCACGGCCTTCTTGGCAGCCTTCTTGGCGACCTTCTTCACCGCCTTCTTGGCCGCCTTCTTCGCCGGGGCCTTCTTCACCGCCTTCTTGGCGGCCTTCTTGGCCGGGGCCTTCTTGGCGGCCGCCTTCTTGGCCGGCGCAGCCTTCTTGGCCGGCGCCTTCTTGGCGGGGGCGGCCTTAGTGGCAGGCTTCTTCGGTGCGGCCTTCTTGGCCGGCGCCTTCTTGGCGGGAGCCTTCTTCGCGGGCGCCTTCTTGGCAGCGGCCTTCTTGGCCGGCGCCTTCTTCGCCGTGGTGGTCTTCTTGGCGGGCGCCTTCTTGGC
>DMPQ01000281.1:0-1017 GCA_003455945.1 Planctomycetaceae bacterium | reverse complement strand
ACGACGTTCTTGAGGTCCTGGCCGGGCGTGAACTTGGGGACGTTCTTCTTCTTCGTCCGGATCTTCTCGCCGGTGGAGGGGTTGCGCGCCGTGCCGGCCTTGCGCACCTTCCGCTCGAACGAGCCGAAGCCCGTGATGGCGACCTTCTCGCCCTTGGCGACCTCGCGCGTGATGGTGTCGAGGACCGACTCGAGCGCGTGCGCGGCCTGCTTGCGATTCCCCTCGAAGCGCGCCGAAAGCTTGTCGATGAGCTGTGACTTGTTCACTGTCTTCCCTTCAATGAACGCTTGTAGGCGGGGCACTTGACCCCTCCACTCCCTTGCAAACTAGGGATTCGTGGCGCCTCTCACAATCACCACGCCGGGATCCGCGAAGGTTTTTCGCCAGCGTTCAGGGAGGGAGCGGACCGGCGTTCGAGGAGCTGAAATGCCGAAACCCCCTACGAGGTAGGGGGTTTGGGCACATCAGGAGCGGTTCAGGCGGTCACGGGCTTCCAGCTGGGGCGCTGGGACTCGTAGGCCGCGATGTCGTCCTCGTGGGACAGCGTGATGCCGATGTCGTCGAGTCCCTCGAGCAACCGCCACCGCGTGTAGTCGTCGATGTCGAAGCTGTCCTCGACCCGGTCGGGACCCTCGCCGGCGACGACCGTGCGTGCCTCCAGGTCGACGGTCACCTCGGTGCCCGGCTCGCGCTCGAGCAGGTCCCACAGGCGCTGCACGACCTTCTCGTCGACCTGCGCGGCGACCAGCCCGGCCTTGCCGCTGTTGCCGCGGAAGATGTCGGCGAAGCGCGGGGAGATGACGACCTTGAAGCCGTAGTTCTGCAGCGCCCAGACCGCGTGCTCCCGCGACGAGCCGGTGCCGAAGTCGGGACCGGCGACGAGCACCGAGCCCGCGTCGTACGGCGCGGTGTTGAGCACGAAGGCCGGGTCCTGGCGCCAGGCGGCGAAGAGGCCGTCCTCGAAGCCGGTGCGCGTCACGCGCTTGAGGTAGGACGCCGGGATGATCTGGTCGGTGT
>DMPQ01000208.1 GCA_003455945.1 Planctomycetaceae bacterium | reverse complement strand
ACGATCGCCGAGTGGACCGGCGATCGTCCACGCGTCTCAGCTCGCCGCGCCGACCGAAGTCAGCGTCGGTACCGCATCGCCGACGCGCCACTGAGACGGGGTGTCGCCGTCGCGGATCACTTCGCGATAGAGCGTGTCTCGCTCCACCGGCTCGCGCCCCGCTTCGACGATCAGCCGGCGGATATCCTCGACCGCCAACACCTCCGGCGTCGTCGCTCCGGCATCGTGATAGATCAGCTCGTGGCGCACCGTGCCGTCGATGTCGTCGGACCCGAAGGCCTGAGCGAGCTGAGCGGTGCCGATGCCGAGCATGATCCAGTACGCCTTGATGTGCGCGATGTTGTCGAGCATCAGGCGGCTGACGGCCATCGTCCGAAGATCGACCAGAGCCGACGGCTTGGGGATGTCGGACAGGCCGGTGTTGTCGGGATGGAACGCGAGCGGGATGAAGGTCTGGAAGCCCCCCGTCTCGTCCTGCAGTTCGCGCAGGCGGATCAGGTGATCGATGCGGTGATACGGCTTCTCGATCATGCCGTAGAGCATCGTGCAGTTGCTGCGGATTCCCATCTGATGCGCGGCGCGATGGATGGCGATCCAGTTCTTCGCGTCGGCCTTATGCTCGCAGATCTTGTCTCGCACTTCGGGATGGAAGATCTCGGCGCCTCCGCCCGGCAGACTCCCGAGCCCCGCGTCGAGCAGATCCTGCAGGATCGCCTTGATCGGCCGCTTCTCGAGGAACTCGAACCAGTTCAGTTCGACGCCGGTCCACGCCTTCAGATGCAGTTGGGGGTAGGCGTCGTGCAGGATCCGCACGATGTTCAGGTACCACTCGAACTTCTTCTGGTGGTGCAGGCCGCCGACGATGTGCATCTCGGTGCAGCCGTTGTCGACCGCTTCGCGACCGCGAGCCAGGATCTGCTCGTCGCTCATCGCGTACTGCTTCGGACTCCGCAGATCCGAGCGGAACGCGCAGAAGTTGCAGCGATAGACACAGACGTTGGTCGGGTTGAGATGCGTGTTGATGTTGTAGTAGGTGCGGTTGCCGTTGATCCGTTCCCGCACCACGTTGGCCAGCACGCCGACATCGGCCAACGGAATCCGCTCGTCGTACAGCAGCATGCCGTCGTCGAACGTCAGACGCTCCCCCGACTCGACCTTATCCCGAATCGGACGCAGGAGCGGATGCACGGTCAGGATCATGGACGCGAACCCCAAGGGGGGAGAGAAGGTCCCAGACGGCCGGCGAGCCGCATGGGGGACCGAAGACGGTCGCTACCCGATCGAAGACCGTCGAGTGTAGGCACCCCTTAACGGACTGTCCATGAGTCGCCCCGACGTGGGCCCGCGTCGTCCCCGACGCGCGGCCGAGCCTCACCAGCCCGATGCGTCAGCGAGGGGACTCGGTGGCCTCGGTCCCGAACCCGGTGCGACCGGGGTCGGTCGCACTACGACCGGGGTCGGTCGCACGACGTGGCCCCNNCACGGAGTGGCCGGGCCCACGCCTTCGCGCCTCAGGTCGCTTCGCTCGCGGTCGTCGGCTCGGGATCGGGAATGTCGTACTTCTCGATCAGTCGATATAGCGACCGCCGGCCGATGCCCAGAGCCCGAGCGGTCTGCGCCTTGTTGCCGCGATGCTTGCGATACACCTCGATGACGTGCAGTCGATTGAGCGTTTCGAGATCGATCGGCTCACCGGGAGTCCGCTGCCGCTGCGCCCGCCCGTCGATCACCTCGGGCGGAAGATTCTTCAGCTCGATCGCACTCCCCTCGGCCAGGATCTTCCCTCGCTCGAGCGCGTTGTGCAGTTGGCGGATGTTGCCGGGCCACGAGTAGCTCTCGAGGACTTCGGTCACTTCGGGGCCGATCTCCCACCCCTCGCCCAGAAAGTGACGGACCAGCAGCGAGACGTCGCCGGGGCGTTCGCGGAGGGGGGGGAGCTTGATCGTCAGGACGTTGATCCGGTAGTAGAGGTCCTCGCGGAATCGCCCTTCGCGAACCTCCTTTTCCATGTCCCGATTCGTCGCGGCGATCAGCCGGACCTTCACGCGTCGTTCCTTGACGCTGCCGACGCGGCGCAGCGAGCCGTCTTCGAGGACGCGCAGCAGTTTCGCCTGGAGCGGCCCGGCCAGCTCGCCGAACTCGTCGATGAACAAGGTCCCGCCGTCCGCCACCTCGAACAGCCCCGGCTTGGTCGCGACCGCGCCGGTGAACGCCCCCTTCTCGTGCCCGAACAGCTCGCTCTCGAGCAGCGGCTCTGGGAGCGCCGCGCAGTTGATCACCACCAGCGGCTTGTCCGCGAACGGACTCGCTTCGTGGATCGCCCTCGCGACCAGCTCCTTTCCCGTGCCGCTCTCCCCTTCGATCAGCACCGGCTTGTCGGTCGCCGCCGTCCGGTCGATCAGCCGCAGCACCTCCTTCATCTTCGGCGACTCGCCGATCATCCGAGTCGCCGACTGATGGCGCTTCATCAGCGTGCGAAGCGACTGATTCTCGCGCTTCAGCTGCCGCGACTCGTACGCGCGCTGGATCAGCACGTCGAGTTCGGCCATCTTGGCCGGCTTGGTCAGATAGTCGAACGCCCCCTGCTTCATCGACTCGACCGCATTCTCGATCGTGCCGCCGCCGGTGAGCATGATCACTTCGATCGTCGGATCTTCGGCCTTCAGTCGCTTGAGCAGCTCGATGCCGTCCATCCCCGGCATGTGGATATCGACGACCGCGACCGCCAGCGACTGGCGACCGGCCAGTTCGAGCCCCTTCTCGCCGTTCTCCGCTTCGTGCACGCGGTAGCCGCGGCGGCTGAAATAGCCGTACGCCGCCTCGCGAAAGTCGAGTTCGTCATCGACGATCAGCAGATCGATGTCGCTGCGAGACGTTTCCATGGGGCCGCGTATCCGGTGGGAGTAAGACGAACGATCGGCCGACGGGCGAGACGACTCCGCTGACGGAACCGACCGTGCGCCACACCGCTCTCGGGGGCAAACCTGGTGCCAAGGCGAACCGATTCCCCCGCACCCTTACGAATCGGCGGCGGCAATCGACAAACGCCTCGATCGACCCTCCGATCGATCGAGCGGCGGTGTGCGGTGAACGGGTGGGTGCGTGCGATTCCGCTCGCACTTTCTACCATAGAGCTCACCGTGGTCACGAAGCAGCGACGCCCCGGTAGTCGCTCGGAAGGCTCTCTCCGATCTCCGTGAACATCGTGAGCTCTGTGGTAGAACAGGCCTGTCCTATTCACCCCTGGACTCCCGATGAACGCCCCTCCTTCACCCCCGGTCCTCGTCGTCATTCATGGGCTCGGCGAACATGCCGGGCGTTATCGCGACGTGGCGGCCGAGGTCGAACGAGTCGGTTGGCGTCTCTGGGCCGAGGATCTGCCGGGGCACGGAGCGGCCGCAGGGCGTCGCGGCGACGCCGACTATGACGCGCTGCTGGAGCAGGTGGCGGCGAGCTGGGAACGAGCCGCCTCGGTCGGAACGCCGCGTTCGCTCTGGGGGCACAGTTTCGGAGGCAACCTGGTCGCGAATCGTCTGCTCCGTCGCGGCTCGCTTCCCGGCCTCGATCGCGTCCTGCTCACCGGGCCGATGTTCCTCACCGCGACCCCTCCTCCGCGCTTCAAACAGTGGCTCGCCGACGTGATGCCGCGGATCTGGCCGACGCTGACGATCGCGACGGGGCTCGATCCGCACGGCATCTCGACCGATCCGGCGGCGGTCGAGGCGTATCGCGCCGACCCGCTGACCCATCACCGGATCTCGGCTCGGCTGGGAAAAGGGATGCTCGACTCGGGACGCTGGGCCCTGGAACACGCTCGCCGGTGGGACCAGGCGACCGGAGGAGTGCCGCTGCTGGTGCTGCATGGAGCCGACGATCCGATCACGTCTTGCGATGCCAGCCGCCGGTTCGTCGAGCAGGCCGGGGAGCGTGCTCGGTTCGAGGCGTGGGCCGGGGCCCGGCATGAGCTGCATCACGAACGGGATCGCCGTCGATTCGTCGAGCGGCTGATCGACTGGATCGGGCGCGGCGCCGAACCCCTCGACACCCTATCCTTCCCAAATCGATCGTCGAGCTGACGATTCGCCAAGGGAGCCGCCGGTCCGACCGCGGCTGTCTTGCGCGAGCTTCTTTGCGCGTCGCAAGTCGTTTCTTCATCGATCTTTGCGATGCTCTTGCACACGGCTCTCGGAGCCGGCTCGGCCGAGCGACTGCGCCGGTCCGCACGCCGTTCCCGAAAAGTGCTACTTGACCCTCGTTCGACCGATCCGTACCTTCTCATTTCTCTCGCTGATGCTGGCTTCGACGGGTATTCGTAATCCTGATCCTTTGCCGGCCGGGTGCGGCCGGAGGCAGCGAGATGCGACGGATCGGCTGATGCATATCAAGAGTCTGAAGGTCTTCTGCGACGTCGTGGCGCGGCGGAGCTTTTCGCGCGCGGCGGATGCCAACGGCATCTCCCAGTCGGGAGCCAGCCAGATCGTGCAGCAGCTGGAAGACTCGCTCGGCGTCAAGCTGATCGATCGCTCGAAGCGCCCCTTCGTGCTGACTCCCGAGGGAGCGGTCTACTACGAAGGGTGCCGGAAGATCGTGCAGCGGTTCTTTGCTCTCGAGGAAGAGGTCCGGACGCTCCATCAGGAAGTGGCGGGGCGAGTCGGTGTCGCCTCGATCTACTCGATCGGCCTCAGCCATCTGAGTCACAGCGTCAAGCAGTTCCTGGTTCAGAACCCCAAGTCGAACGTCCGGATCGAGTACCAGCATCCGAATCGGGTCTACGAGCTGGTCGACCAGGATCAGGTCGACGTCGGCTTCGTCAGTTACCCCAAGAGCACGCGGACGATCAAGTCGCTGGTGTGGCGCGAAGAGCCGATGGTGCTCGTCTGTTCGCCGGGGCATCCCTTTGCCGGTCGCGAGAGCGTGTCGGTCGACGAGCTGCACGGCATCGAGCTGGTCGGCTTCGACGAGGACCTGCGGATTCGCCGCGAGATCGATCGGAATCTCGCGCAGCTGGATGTCGAGCCGCGGGTGGTGATGCACTTCGACAACATCGAGACGATCAAGCGGGCGGTCGAGATCGACGCGGGAGTCAGTCTGCTTCCGGCGCCGTCGATCGATCGCGAGACGCAGCTCGGCGTGCTGGTCGGCATTCCGCTGACCGGCGTCGAGNNAAGGTGTTGGGGCGGACCGCCAAGCGGTTCATCCAGCTCCTGCTTTCCGACACTCCGTCGATCTCGCTTTCCGAAATCTCGGCCTTCGAGATCGCGGACGAGGACGACGAGCTCGCGGCGCGCCGCGCCGCGGCCGAAACGTTTTCAGCGGTTCCGGCGATCCCCGAAACCGTTCCGCCCGACGGCGCTTGAGACGCGGCGGACGAAGGCGAGTCGTCGACTTGTCTTCGCTCCGCCGGCC
>DMPQ01000087.1 GCA_003455945.1 Planctomycetaceae bacterium | reverse complement strand
CTCCGACCGTGCCTCCGGACTTCCCTCAGTGTCGCTCTCAGCGACTCCGTGCCTCCCGGCATTCCCGCCGATCGCGTCCCCCCGACCTCTCGTCATCGGCCGATCACCGCTTCGCCGGAATCGACCAGCGCCGCAGATGGTTGTACAGATCGAGCGACGCTGCTTCGCGACCGTCGGGACGGACCGCGACCAGCAGACTCGGAGCCGAATGACCGGTGAACTCGTGACGCACCTTTCCACTCGGCAGCTCGACGACTCGAATCGTCGGCGAGGAAGCGGACGAGATCCACGGGACATCGGCGGCCAGGAGCGAGCCGTCGCGCGTCACTCCGTAAGCCAGCTTGCCGAGCTCGCCCGTTAGCGGTTTGCTCCCGCCATCCCCCAGACGCATTGTCGCCAGTCCGTCGAACATCGAGCGACTGAGAATCACGTCCGGCGTGCTCGTGTAGGCGGCGACTTGATTGAGTCCCATGAGAGTTTCGACCGGAGCATCCTGCACCAAGGGCTCCCACGTGACGGTGCTGATGGTGGTGGCGAGCAGCACCTGCGTGCGATCGGGCGAGAGCACTCCCTCTTCGAAGTAACCGGCCAGAAAATTGAGCGCGCCGTTGACCCCTTGCCCCGACTCGATGTCCCAGACGACGAAGTTCCCCGGCAGCTCGTCGCCGTCGACGACCGTCTGATCGGTGTACGACACCAGACGCCGATCGCCCGCCAGGAAACCGACCCACGGAATCGGCCCGCCGTCACCGGTCTTCAGCGTCTGTCGAACTTCGCCGCTCGCCAGGTCGATGACGACGATCCGCCACGAATCGACCCCTGCTTCTCGACAGGTGACCGCCAGCAGGCGGTCGTCGGACGAAAAGGCGTTGCAAGCACCATACTCCACCGAGGTCGGCAGAAGAGTCGCGGGATCGAGGACCTGCTCGAGCGTCGTCAGATCGAGAACCGTCAGCGAGTCGCCGGTCGCGGCCGCGTAGCGCCCCCCGGGAGAGAACTCGACGTTGCGGAAGAGAGGCCCCGAGACGAGCATTCGCGCCTCGGTCGCACCGTCGCTCCAGACTCCGACGCCGAGCGTACCGGCGGCGAACAGATGCTTCCCGTCGGGACTGTAGGCCAGATCGCGCATCGGAACACGTTCGCTCAGCGGCATCGGAAGCCCCGAGACGGTCAGCGGCCCGAAACTCTCCGGCAGCGACATCGGTACGCCGTAGCCGGTTAGCGTCTGACCCGGATCGCCGCTCGCTCCGCTTCGACTCAGCAGCAACAACCCGCCGCCGCAGACGACGAGCATCACGGCAGTCAGCAGCAGGCCGACGACCAACAGTCCCCGAATCGCTCCGGGCCGAACGATGCCGTGTCGAGTCGACGCGGGTCGTCGAGCGGTGCCGTCGGCAACGGTCGCCGCGGGGGACGTTTCCGGCGCTGAGCGATCGCCCGCGAATGCGACCGGGCGAACGAGGCGAAACGAGTCGGACGTCGGGTTGTCGCCGGCGAGACGACTGACCGAATCGGGCTGCAGCAGCATCGAGATCGAGCTCACACCGAGAGGGAGTTCGAGACGGCAAGAGGGGACAGGTCAGAGGATCGAACGAGCAGCAGGGCGTCGCAAGGACCGGTCGCGAGAATCTCGTCGGCCTACCTGATCCTGTGGGGGAGACACTCGAACCTCGACGGACAGCACTCGAATCGGTCCCTCTCGCCCACAACTCCGCTCCCTCGCGGCTTGTCGGCTAAGCAATCCGCTCGGCAGTCGTCCCGTCACGACGACGACACCATCCCGTCTCCGGTCTCGTCCCAGGCCTCGTCTGCCGCCGACCACGCCACGGCGTGCAGCTCTCGAGTGGCGGCGTTCTGGAGTGCCTGGAAGTCGCCGAGCGACTTCAGAGAGAAGCTCAGGGCCGAGCCGCGGCGCACGGGCCGAATCGACTCGGGATCACTCAGTCGTTGTCGCCACCAGTCGAGATCACCGTCGAAGCGGCCGTACTGCCGGACGTAGGCGTGAGCACGAGCCGCTCGGACGGAGAAGCGTCGTCGTCCGTCGATCCGAAAGTGGAGATACCGCTTGCGGAGATACGACTCGCGTCCGGCGGCAAGTTGTTCGCGGAAGAACTGAGCGAGCGCCGGGTTCTCGACCTCGGCGAGCGCCGTTTCCCAGTCGCTCCACGGCGCGTCGGTGACGACGGCCGAGCGTCGTCCGCGCGAGACGGCTTGGTCGGCCAGTTCCGGAACGGGATAGACGTTGGAGCAGACCAAGTATTCGACTCCGGTGCTCGGCTCGCGCGCGATCGAGACGCGGCAGCAGCTGATCTGCACGCCGTAGCGGTCGCTGAGCCATTCGGCACCGACCAGGAGCGCATAGTCGAACGCCTCGGCGATCAGCACGATCCGTTGGGAGCGGTTGATCTCTTCGGGAGCGACTTCCAGGAAATCGGTCAGCCGTTCCTGTCCGGCTTCGTCGAGCAGCCCGATGAGATCGGCCGCGGACCACTGCGCGATCATGCCGGCGTAGGTGATCGCCTGGAGCATCTGGAACTTGCGACTGCCGCGTTTCAGTTCGATGACGACACAGGCCCCTTCGCGGTCGATAGCGAGCAGATCGATCCGATCCTGCACGTTCTTGGACGGCTCGATCTCGGTGCCGACAAGCAGCAGTTCGAGGCCGAGTTCGCGAAAGAAGACCTCGGGGCTGTTGCTGATGAACTCCTGCAGATCGTACCGCTCGGTAATCGCCGCCTCGGCAAGCGAAGGAGTCTCGAGCGGCAGGAACCCACGCTTCTCGCGGTCGATTCTGAGCATCGGAGGGCGATTCCTGGAGGTGAACGGCCAGCGGTCAGCGGCTGCGAGACATGTCGGTCTCGATCGGACCACGGAATGTTAGCCTAAACCTCTCGCACTCGGATGTTTCCTCGACGTCAGCTCCGAGAAGCAATCGACCGTCCGAGAGAAGCTTGCACCCATGTCACCTTAGTCTTGGTCGACACTCGGACTGGATTGCGGCATTCGACGGTCCTGAAGATGATGGACGCGAATACGCGAAGTGATCTGCGTTAGGCGATTGCCGCCCGAGGTTGAAGATGATCGAGGTCGTTTCCGGCATTAACCTTGTGTTGACCGTAATCGCGGTGGTCGTTTTGTTCCTGCTGTTGATTCGCCGAGGCGCGGTTCCCGCAGACTCGTCAAACGTAATCCGCGACGAGTTACGTTCGAATCGAGACGAAGGTCGACAGGTCGCTCGGGATCTGCGCGAGGAATTGGCGGCACGACTTCAGGAGGCTGATCAGACTCGATCGAGCGATTTCAATCGCCTGGTTCATTCATACCAGGAGCGATCCGAATCGATGGCTCGTGCTCACCGCGAACTTGTCGAAGCGATGACCAAGGGGTCTGAGCATTTTCGTCGAACTCTCGAGGACCGACTCAAGGAGTTGCGTTCCGACAACTCGACTCATCTGAAGGAGGTTCGAGATGACCTCAAGTCGGGGCTCAAGGTGGCAGTCGAAGCCGTCTCTCTGCCGGTAGGTGATCTTCGCGTCTCCCAAAAGACCGCCTTGGACGAGCTGCTGAAGGCGGTTCGAGATCAGACCGACGTCAATCGCGCCGAGCTGGAGGCGATCCGACTGCAGCTCGACCGACGCGTGAAGGAGCTCCAGGAAGGAAACGAAAAGAAGCTCGATGAGATGCGGCGGACGGTCGACGAGAAACTTCAGGATTCACTGGAACGACGGCTCGGAGAATCGTTCAAGCTGGTCAGCGATCGTCTAGAAGCGGTCCACAAGGGCCTCGGCGAGATGCAGAACCTCGCCACGGGGGTCGGCGATCTCAAACGAGTCCTGACCAACGTCAAGGTTCGTGGCACCTGGGCCGAGGTGCAGCTCGGTATTCTGCTCGAACAAGTCCTGACGCCGGATCAGTTCGCGCGGAATGTCTGCGTGCGTCAGGAGACGACCGAGCGAGTCGAGTTCGCGATTCGCCTTCCTGGTCCGAAGAATGATCCCGACCGACCGATGTGGCTTCCCATCGACTCGAAGTTCCCGCAGGAGGACTACGCTCGCCTTCAGGAGGCGGCAGAACGTTGTGATGCCGAAGCAGTCCAAGCAGCTGCAAACGGATTGGCACGAGCCGTCCGAGCCTCGGCAAAGGAGATCAGCGACAAGTACGTTGCGCCGCCCCACACGACGGACTTCGCAATCATGTTCTTGCCGACCGAGGGGCTCTTTGCGGAAGTACTCAGGCAGCCCTCGTTGGTCGAGGACCTTCAGCAGAACTTCCGAGTGCTCGTCGCCGGCCCGACGAACTTCGTTGCGATCCTCACCAGTCTCAGGATGGGGTTCCAGACGCTGGCGATCGAGAAACGAGCCAGCGAGACTTGGCGAGTTCTGGGTGCGGTAAAGACCGAATTCGGCAAGTTCGCCGAGGTGCTCGACAAGGTCAAGAAACAACTGGACACCGCGAGTCGGTCGATCGATCAGTCAGGCGTTCGGTCTCGAGCGATCGCCCGGAAACTCCGCGAGGTCGAACAGCTGCCGGCCGAGGAATCCTCTCGACTTCTCAGTTTGCCTGGAGTCGATGAGCTCGAGGACATCGATGCGACGAGCGGAGGCGACGCGTGATCTGATTCCGCAAGGCGAGGCTGACTCGCCCGCGATTCGAATCAAAGTTGCCATCCGAACTTCGGCATTGCGTCCAGATCGCAGCGAAGCTGCTTTGCTTCGCGATCAAGTTCAGCAGCTTGTCGATCCATCTCGCTGATCTCTGCCGACGACTTCCGAACCCCTTCCCTCAATTCGCAGAGCAACTTCTTCATCTGTCGCTCCAGTACCATACGGTGCTGTCGATATCGTCGTTCGACGAGCACGAGCTCGCTTCGCGGTACGCCCTGTGATGGGTCGAAACGGAATCGCGACTCGATTCTACTGCGCCAATCCAACAGTCTGGCGCGAAGTACCTCTCCGAATCCCGGCACGTCTGCTAGCCGCTCGGGAGTCACGTCGAATGCCGTCTCGACCCCGTACGCTTCGAGCGTCGCCAATCGGCTAGTACCGATTCCTTCGATCCGATGTTCGTAAAGAAGCTTCGTTCGGAGAAACGCCTCTAGCTGGCGCATTCGAACATTGGCGCCAAGCGAATCGATCTCCGCTCGTTGATGCCCGAACGACGCGTCATATTGGTTGCGCATCCGGAGCAAGGCGGACCGATCCGCGTCGAATCGATCCAGAGATTCAGAAGCCAAACGACGCATCCGGAGCTCGATTCCTCGGCACTCGGCGACCTTCGAATCAAGTTGCTCTCGAACTCGCCTCCTCGCCTTTCCGAGCGGCGTCGATCGCTGCAGGATCAGCGCTCCGGCGGACGACGAAACGGCGATCGGGAATGTCGCGAAAAGGAGTCGGGGCTCGATCAGCGCTAGCGCGCTCACAAGCACCGCCCCTATCGCGACTCCGAACAGGACGAGCCTGACGATCGATCCTGAGTCCCCTTCAACGGCAATCGCGCGTGGACGCAAGTGTCTGGGATCCGCGCGTTGAGCCGGAACGAACGTCCGATCGGGACGACTGACCTGCTCGACCTCTGACCAGAACCGAGCCGTATCGAACGTCCGTGCGCCGTCTCCAATCGATCCGGTACCTTCGAAGAAATCGGGCGCGCCGTTCAGATTCAGCTCGCACCATGGGCATCCAGCCGAGCGGGGCACGAAGTAGTGACTGCTACCGTCGGCACATCGAGTTAACCGCCGCTCGAGTTGATCGAGTAGCGTCACCCATTGGGCCGATGTCGGACGATTCTGCCCATTGATACCGCCGGTAACGAAGGCCGACTCGAAGGCGTCCATCACCTCGCCCGACAACGCGTCTCTCGGAACGGTATGCGGAGGCGGAGACATTCCGTTCCGCACGGCGGATCGACCGTACGCGAACAATCGCTTTCCGATCGCTTCCTCGATCAGCAGGTCTTCCTGACCCGAGTACCGTCCGGCAAACGGATGCCGCCCGAGTAGCAGCAAATGGAAAATCAGGACCGCCAACCCGAAATTGTCGTGATCAGCCGTCCTTGCGACTGTCGTCCAGTCGAGCCCACCGGACTGAAACTCGGGCGGCTGAAAATGCGGAACGCCGACCCTACACAAATGGACCTGACCGGCCGACGTCACCTGAAACGAGTCGCAATCGATCAATCGGATCTCTGCCGACTCGTTGACGAGCAGATTGCCCTGATTGACATCTCCGACGACGATCCCCTCTTGATGAAGCGTATCGAAGGCAGCAGCACAATTTCGTGCCGCACGAATCAGATGCCTCCAGTCTGCATTCGGAAACAGACGCTTCCGCTGAACCGGGCTGTAGAGCTGATGAATCTCCTGAAAACCGACGACCCGCCGCATCAGAAAGCCGACAGGGTCTCCCGAGTTGGGATCGAAGAGCAAATCGATTGGCCACGCCGCGATGCCCAAGATCTTGGGATTCGCACCGGCAACCATACGGTTGAGCTTTCGGACGCGATCGTCGGTCAGTGGCGCTCGATAGACTTTTGCCACGGAATCGTCACGGCCGACGATCGCGTGGACGACTCCCTCGCCACCGCCACCGAATTCCGATCCGAGATCGATCGGCGCACCTCGCCCGTCACGAAGTCGTCTCACGTTACGCACCGCCTGCCGAGCGACAGGCGAACAGCAGCGTCTTGTCGTCGTCAGTACGCTGATTCACCGAATCGGAATCGAGAAAGTCGCGGAGCCCTCGGCAAAGAAGTTCCGTATCGTCGGACCGCCGAAGTGCTTCGGCAATCGGCGCCAGGAACGGACCATGAACTGCACGGTCGGCAAAACGAAGGATCAGTCTTTCGAGCCCATCGGTGAAAAGTGCCAACTCGTTGACGGCCCCGGTTCGAGTCGTGAAATCCATGAACGAACCGAAGTCGGGCGAGGTCAGGAAATTCGTCGTCCCCGCAAACTCCCCTCCCTGCGGCCAGAAAACGGCCTCGTAATCGCCTTCCGCCCTCACGACGATCGCGCCATCGCCGATCTGAGCGAAGACGGAGCGATCGGTACCAACGACCGCAGTCAATAGCGTCGTCGCATACTCTCGGATCGGAAGCGAGGCTTGCTCGGCCAGCAGACGGACTTCTTCACGAGCGGAAACAAACCAGCCGAGCGCATCGTTACGACAACAATCTCCGATCCGGAAACCGTTCTCGAGCGCGGATCGGATCGTCCGCACGATCGAATCACAGGCCTGACGGGAACCGTCCTCGGAACGTTCGGCGCTTCCCGCTCCATCCGCTACGCACGCGATCAGAGTCGGTCCGTCAGGCATGTCGACCAAGTCGAATCGGAATGCATCCTGGCAAGGGACACCTGTCGATCGGTGTNNCGGACTACCCTTGAAACCGATCCGTTCCGACCTCGCCTCGAACTGAAGCGCCCCTCGTTTTGGTCAGTCGATCGATCCCCAACCTTTCGGTCCCGTCGGGTTCTCCAACGGCACCGAGTCTCCAATGTTCGATCGGGAAACAGACTTCTGCGACCGAGACAGCCAAAGAAACATGTCGCGAAACATCAGACCTTGAAGTCGAAGCGGTTCGCTTCGCGAGAAACGTCCGAGTGTCTGCACGTCAGCGTTACCGACCCCGATGCAGAACGTCTTGAACGCCTTGGTGTCCTCGCAGGCTACAGCACGTGCAGCAGCCAACTCCCAACCGGGGTCGTTCGGCGCTCCATCCGAAATCAGGAAAAGCCATGGGCGATAGTAGGCAATCCCGTTGTCGCGATAGCTCCGTTTTCGGCTCTCGAGCGAGTCGATAGCTCGGTTGACCGCCTCTCCCATGTGAGTCAATCCGTCGGCCGCGAGCATTGGTGGTTCGAATCGATCGACAGTCACGAAATCGCAAACCGTATCGACGCGTGATCCGAACGTGATGATCGAAATCTCGACCCTCTTTGCCGCAAGCGGATCCGCTACCAGTGCATCACGGTAAGCGACTAGGCCTCGATTGAGCTCTTCGATCGGCTGGCCGACCATCGATCCCGAGACATCGAGCACCAAGACGCAAGGAACTCTCGGTTCCGGATTCTCGGCAAACTCCAGATTCGAAAAGGGCATCTGCTCCACGTCTTGGACTCCTCGCCGATGACGCGAACGTGAACTCTGAGGGATGACCGGATCCACATCCGAAGGAGACCGACGCCTCGCCATCAGGGCTCCAGGCATCGAACCTGAGTCGGTCATCCCGCGAATCTCGTGAGATTATGGGACGTCGCCCGATCGGTCGCCACCCCTGCTCGAACCACCTCTTCCCGAGGGCCTCGATGTCGCCCGAACCGACGTGTGCTCGACGCGAAACTCGACTAACCTGACCTCTTCACCCCGGTCAACGACGGCCCCTGGGCTCGACGCGATGAGCATCCTGGTTCCACCTCCCGACCTGAAGCCTGCCGCTTCGGAAGACGACTATCGCCTCCACTGCGACGCGCTCGAATGGTCGCTCGCCGAGCCGATCCTCATTACCGACGCCGAAGACATCCGGTCCCGCGTCGACTGGAAGGATCGAGTCGAACCGTTCGAGCATCAGGTCCGCAACCTGATCCGTTTCTGCCGGCGACTACCGGTCACTTTGCTTGCCGATGATGTCGGTCTCGGCAAGACGATCAGTGCCGGTCTGATTCTCGCGGAACTGATGAAGCGATCACGGGTCCGCCGGACTTTCGTCATCTGCCCCAAGATCCTGGTACCGCAATGGGTCGAGGAACTCGGCTCCAAGTTCGGAATCGAAGCGATCGCAGCAACCGGCTCGGCGTTGAGACGCATCGAAGGGCGCCGCGAGTCGGTGATCGTGACGACTTACCACTCCGCGACCACATTCCTCGATAGGGATCGGTCAGGCGTCTTCGACATGCTGATCCTTGACGAAGCACACAAACTCAGAAACCTCCACGGACCAGGCAATCCGCCGAAGATGGCGACTTCGATCTATCGGGCACTTCAGAACCGAACGTTCAAGTACGTTCTCATGCTGACAGCGACGCCGATCCAGAATCGTCTTTGGGATATCTACTCCTTGATCGACTGCCTATCCGCCGCGCGAGGGCACCGCAACCCTTTCGGAACTCCGGAGCAGTTCGCCGACCGCTACGTCGCCGACAGTCGAATGCACGCTCGCCAGTTGGTTCCGGCTCTCGCAACCGAGTTTCGCGGAATCGTCGGCACTTACATGTTCAGGACTCGGCGGATCGATGCGAAGCTCGTTTTTCCGGAACGCGAAGTCGTCCGGATCGAATGCGACGCGACCAAGGAAGAACAGTCGATTCTTTCGATCGTCAGGAACTATCTCGGAGACTTCAATCCGCTTCAACAGACCTCGTTGCTCGTCGCACTGATGAGCAGTCCGCATGCATTGCGTGCGCAACTCGCGAACATGGCGAAAGGCGGCACGGCTTCGCAGGACTTCGAGAGGGAAGTCACTCAACTGACCGAGAGAATAGGCCTCCCTGCCAAAGCAAGCCAACTCCTGGCTCTGATCGAACAATTGAAGGGAAACAGGAGCGGCTGGCGAGTCGTCGTCTTCACGACTCGCTCTGAAACTCAAGAAATGCTCGGTAACGTCTTGAGAAGTCGAGGCATCGCCTGTGGATTCGTCTCCGGTGCGAGCACTGAACAGAATCGACGGTCCATCGAGGCATTCCGGAGAGAACCTCCCGAGGTCAACGTCATCATCTCAACGGATGCAGGCGCCGAGGGGGTCAACCTTCAGGTATCGAACGTCCTGGTCAACTACGACTTGCCCTGGAATCCGATGATCGTCGAGCAAAGAATCGGTCGCGTCCAGCGCATCGGTTCCAGGTACGCCAAAGTGCTTGTCGCCAACTTGGTCCATCGCAATGCGCCGGATGGTGCCATCGTCGAACGCCTGATGGAGAAGCTTCAGACGATCGCCCACACGGTCGGAGATATCGAAGCGGTCCTGGAAGCGGCGAACGATGCCGACGGAGAAGGAATCACGAATCGAATTCGAGAAATGGTGATCGCGTCTCTTCGCGGCCAGGACCAGACTCGCGCGACTCGAATGGTCGAAGAGAACATCGCTTCCGCGAAACGTCTGATCGAACAGAGTCAGGAGGAGGTCGACCGAACGCTTGGCGGATCGGTGGATGACGATCGAGGTGACGTGCCGATGCCCAAACTGACTCCCCGTCCGCCATCGACCCCACTTCAGACGTTCGTACTCAAGGCACTGAAGGCAGAGGGAGCCGAAATCACGGATCTCGGAGGCGGACTCTTCTCGATGCGATCGGGTTCCTTGCNNCCCGCTGACGCCGTGCCCGCAACTGACGCCGCAAGACAGTGGGCTGCGTCGTATCCGTCGATTCTTGTCAAGAGGATCGAGGCCGATCGAGACAGATCTCGACTTCAAGGCGAAGTCGTCGTACGCCTTCGCGTCTCGAATGCGATCGACAGCTTCGAGAAGCTGGCTGTCTTTCCTTTCGGTACCGAGTGGGAGGGACGGTCGACCGATCGGACCGCAAGAGGAAGAGACGCAACCGAAATCGTGGACAAGCTCCGACCGACGATCGTCGCGGGAGCCGAACGCGATCCGGACATCTCCAAGTTTCGGGACTATTACGCCCGCCGTCTCCAGATCGAGTCATCTCGCAGCGACGGCGGTGAGCGGCTGAAGAAGCTGCAAACGGACCTCTCGTTGCAGCTGAGTGCCGAACCGGTCGGATTGAGATCCGAGCAATCGCGAGTCATGTCGATTGCCGTCGAGTTCTCGGTCGGAAGCGAGATGCACTACGTCGCTAACCTGATGATGGAGTCCGGGCGGATCATCACGAAACCTGCTGACGGTCAATGTGAGCTGACGGACCGTACTCTGCCCGAGACCTGCTTGGAGACTTGTGCCCTGACAGGACGGCGCGCACTTCGCGAGCTGCTGATCAGATCGGAGGAGAGCGGTCGATACGGTTCTCCCTCGGTAATCGTGCGGTGTGCCTTGACCGGTAGACAGCTGCTGAACGACGAGGTCGAGCGTTGTTCGCGAAGCGGAAATCTGATCTCGAGGTCGAGCCTGCTGGCTTCGGCGGTGTCGGGGAAGTTGGCGTCACCCGAGTTTTTCGAGCGTTGCGAGATCACGGGCGATCCGGTCTTCGCCGAAGAACTTGACCGAAGTGATCTGAGCCAAAGACGCTGTCGCGCTGACCAACTGGTCGTGACATCGGAAGGCCGCCGTGGTCATCAAAGTGAAGTGGAGTACTGCGAGTTCACGGATCGGCATTATCCCACCGACGATTGCCGGCGATCGGACGTCTCCGGCAAACCCTTCCCGAAGGTCCGGTCCGCAATCTCCGAATCCTCGGGCCGGATCGGCGACCAAAGCGAAGGTTGCCGTTGTGAAGCGACCGGACGGTTGCTGCTGTGCGATGAGGTAGGCGTGAGTGACGTCTCGGGTAAACGCGTCGAAGCAGTCCTGCTTCACCGGTGCGTCGAGACGAATAAACTCGCGCTCCAATCGGAAATGTTGCCGGTAGAGCCACTAGGCTCCTTCGCACTGCCGTCCGCGACCGACGTCTGCACTCGGACTGGGCTCAGACTCCGAAGATCGCAACTCGGTTACAGTGACCTAAGTCGAAAGCCGATTCGACGTGATCTGTTGGTAACCTGCGGCCGTAGCGGCATGAAACTGCTGCCGGACGAGACCGGCGTCAGCGACCTGACCGGAACCCGTTTGGATCGACGACTTCTTGAACACTGCTCCGAAACGGGCAAGCTGGTCGAACGCGAGCGATTGGTAACATGCGAGTTCAGCGGCAAACGGATTCTCGTTGACCGATCGTTTCGGTTGCCGAACGGTCAAGTCGTCTCGAAACGGGAAACTGGTTTCTGCCGATGGACCAGACGTTGGATGAAGGCTTCGGAAGTCGCGGTCTGCCAACTGACGGGAGTAACGATCGCGACGCGGTTTCTCAACTCGAGCGGGGAGTTCTCGCTCGTGCGGCAAGCTCTCGATGGAAAGCGTCACGGATTTCAATTCCAAGAGGTCGAGTTCCTGACCCGGTTGGATGCGAAGTACTTCGAGAAACTATCCGACGTCCAGTGGCTTTCGGCGGACCATCTTGGGACGCACCTTGTCTTCGGTACTCGATCGTTCTGGGGTTTGGGAATCAAGCCCGAGTGCTTCGCGCTTCTGGTCGAGGGTGCTTCCGGTAACCTTCAACCCGTCGGGAACGCGGTTTGGGGCAAGCGATCCAAGGGGACATGCGTCGTTACCGAGTCGCGACGCTTCGGTGAATGAGCTTCAAGTCGAGATTCGAGGCTGCGATGCGGATAGTCGGTCGGTTCTCGTTTGCTCTCGGATCGAGTGGAAGGCGATCACCAACGTCGTGAGTCGACGTTCTGCGATTCGCGCAGACGTTCATTGCGAGAGAGAGACACCACGTACATTCGCTCGCAGTTCATACAGTTCCGAACGCTGTTCTTGGCCTTCAGTTCGATGCCGTCGCATCGACAAGATCTCGACAAGATCTCGACAAGCGACGGCATAACATCCGTTCGTCAGCGCCTGTCCGATGTTGACGCCTGCGATCAGACAGTCAGTGATCGGGAGGCGCTCGAAATCCCGAAAACTCCGCGGTTGCCGACCGGCGACGCTCGGGAACCATGACTTTCGAGTCGACGATTTCGCGGTTCGCATTCGAGACGTGACGATGCCCAAGTCACCGAACTTCATCCGCATCAAGGCGGACGTGCTCCGGCTGGTCGCCAAGGTCCCTCGCGGGCGAGTCACCACGTACGGTGCGATCGGCCTCGAACTCGACGTGATGGCTCGGCATGTCGCCTACATCCTCGCCATGCTGACCGACGACGAAGCGGACGAGGTGCCTTGGCATCGCGTCGTCGGACAGGCCGGGCTGCTGAAGCCGACCAGGCTCCGCCCCCTTGCCGTCCGACGAGCCCTGCTCGAAGCCGAAGGGATCCGAGTCGGCGATGACGATCGAGTCGAAACGTTCGAGCAGGTCGCTTACTCGTTCTCCTGAATCGGCCTGGTTCGCGCGGCCGGTCGCGCGGCCGCTCGCCGCGACTCTCGCCCTGCACGAGCGTGAGCGACCGGCGCCGGAGGAACGGTTTCGCCTNNTCTTTCGCCGACGGCCGCCGGCCTAGTCGTTCGTCGTCACGAAGGGCTCCGAGAGCGTGCCGGACTGATGCAGCTCCGCCAATTGTCGCTCGACGTCGCGTAGCCAATCACGCAGCCGATCGAAATCGGTCTTGCTCAACCCCATGACCACCATCTCACCCGAATCCGAGCTGGTCAGCGCGAGCGTCACCATCGGCGTTCGCTGACGATTCATCACCAGACTGCACGCAATCGCTTCGTGCGGCATCTCGATCCTGCCGATGTCGACGTTCAACACCATCGCATGCGGAACGACGTCCTTCGGCATCAGGAACTCGCATTGCCGCAGCTTCGCATGGACCGTGTCGCACTCGGTCAGCAACTCGCGAATCGCGGCGTACTGGTGCCGATCGACGACGCAATCGACCAATTCGTCGGACGACGAATCGAAGGCGGACAACGCCAGGACCCCTCGCTTGCGGTCGTCGAACGACAGCCTCGCGTCCAGACACTGCTCCCGAATCTCCAACCGCCCAAGTGGAATCCAGTCGTTTCGCCTTGCGCTCATGTCCGATCTCCGTTGGAATTCGCCGTGGCTCGCCGAGCNNGGATGATACTGCTTCGGTGTTGCTGCATCCGTGTTGCGGCATCGACAAGCGAGTCGCCCTCGTATCGTCCCACATCGGGCACGGCGAGGTCTCGACGATCGAGGCTCCGGTTTCACGGCCGTGGATCTTCACCGATCGGTCAGCCGGACACCGCGGCCGATGCCGAACGCTTCCGGATCGGAGGCCAACGCCCGTTCGACTCGCCGATTCCATTTCTCGGCGGCGGGGTGATCGGTGTAGAAGAAGGCCGCAGGGTCGATGCCTCGCGCCGAGAAATGCTCGTTGCGCTGCCGGACCGCCGGAAGCCGCGCGACTCGCGGAAGCACTCCGAGCCAGATCACCGAGCCGCCGATGATGATCGCCGCCAGCGCGAGCGCGCCGCGTCGCTGCCGGGAACTCGAAGTCCTGCTTGCCATCGGCTGATCTCGTCCGAAAAGGAATCCGACTTCGGATCGGCGCGAAGCGGTAGTTCGAGTCGCGGTAGGTCGAGGTCAGTCGACGACGGCCAGGGCGGTCCTCGACTCGGTCCGTTCGAGGCTACTCGCTCAGGACCTCGGCGGCTCCCGGGAAGACGACCTTGAACATCAGGTAGGACATCGCCAAGGTGAGGCCGAGGTTCAGCGTCTGCCCCACGACGTACAGCACCAGCGGCTTCCCTCGTTCCAGGTTGCCCATCAGCGATCGGAAGTTCGAATCCAGGCCGATGCTGACGAACGCCAAGCAGAAGAACCAGCCGCGCAGCGAGTCGGCACTCCCCTCGACGACCGCATCGACGATCTTGGGGCCGGCGGCACCCGAGGCATGCAGGATCGAGAACAGGAGCGAGGCCGCGACGAAGCCGAGAATGAACTTGGGAAACCGTCGCCAGATCTCGCCGATTCCGACGGCCGGCTGACTCCTGTCCCGCTCCACGCGCGTCGTCCAGTAGACGGCGACGCCGAACGCGACGACTCCGATCAGGATGTTCTGGATCATCTTGATCGTCGCCGCGACCGTCTCGGCTTCCTCGCCCAGAAACGTGCCGGCGGCGACCACGGCTCCGGTCGCGTCGATCGTCCCTCCCATCCAAGCGCCGCCGATCACCGGATCCATCCCCACCGCGCGGATGAACAGCGGCATCAACACCATCATCGCGACGGTGAACGTCAACGAGATGCCGATCGCCAGCGACAGCTCTTCCTTCTTCGCCTTGCACGCGGCGCTGGTCGCGACGGCGGCCGAGACGCCGCACACCGACATCTCGGCCGAGATCACCATGTTCAACGAGGGGGAACGGATCTTGAGGACGCGCTGACCGAACCAGTAGGTCGCGATCAGGACGATGGGAGTCACGACCCACGCGATGAAGACTCCNNCTTGCTGAAGAGCACGTCGGCTCCGAGCAGGATCAGGCCGGTCTTGATGTAGAGCTCGGTGCGGATCGCCGGTTTGACCCACCTCGGAGTGCCGATGGTGTTGCTGATGACCATCCCGAGGAGCAAGGCCCAAAGAGCGTATTCCAGGTTGTACGCCTTGATCGTCGCCTGACCGGCCAGCACGTAGGCGAGCGCGGCGCCGAGAAAGACGAACCCAAAGCCGACGGCAAACCGGCGAACATCTCGCCCCATCAGCGCCGAGGCGATCGCGAACGCGAGCAGAGCGATCACTCCGGCGCCTGCGGTGCCGATCAGCGGCCGGGCTCCCTTTGCTCCGACCAACGAAGTCAGCGGGTTGCTCTCCCAACCTGCCGGCTTGGCGAGCCACGGCTGGAGAGGGTTGGACCACTGGCCGGCCTCATCGACTCCCGTCAGCAGGACGGCGACCAGACTCACGAGCAACAACGTCGCGCCGATCGCCACGGCCATCCAGTCTTCCGACACGCGCGGACGATCGTCGGGCGACTCGGTCAACTTGTCGGAGGCGGAATCGGGAGCGGGAGACGAAGCGTTCATGGTGCGCCCATGGTGGGAGAGGCGATCGGACGTCCGCCGGCAGGCAAAAGGCGAGCGCCGTCTCGCAGGAAGGCGCGATGCCTGAAGCACGCGGACCGGCGGGAAACGAGCGACGGTGAGGACCGAGATGGTAAGGGAACCGGGAGCCGGGCTAAAGAGCGGAGACAGCGGCGCGGGGCCGGCCACTCCGTGGCCGAG
>DMPQ01000275.1 GCA_003455945.1 Planctomycetaceae bacterium | reverse complement strand
TCGTTCGTCGCGGATCGGACCGAATCGTCTCCTACTGACGGATCAGCGTGGCGTCGCGAGCCAGTCCCTGAGCGACCTTGATCAGCCCGCCTCCCTGGCCGCCGCCGGCCGCGGCCCGCGTCCGACTCCAGAGCAGGCTGTAGCCGACGACCGCGCCGGAATTGGCATCGGCGACATAGACGATCGACTCCGCCGGGCGCCCGTCGGCTCCCGCACCGCCGGCCGGATTGACGTACCCGGTGACCATCAGATAGTCCGGGTTGCGTCCCTGCTCGAGCGGTCCGAAGTCGTTGCGGACATTGGTGACGTACTGAGCCAGAAAACCGCCGCCGCGCGTGTTGAGCACCCAGCAGAAGAGATTGCCCGACGTGTAGTCGAGGACGTAAAGCCCTTCGATGTCACCGTCGATCCGCCCCGTGCACATGGCCAGCGACTTGCCGTTGGCGGCCGAATCGGCTCGCAATTCGATCTGCCGGATCAGCTCGGCCGGCGTCGACGGGAGCGAGGCGCTGTCGGAGGACGGACGGACCAAGGCGCCGATGGCGAAACCGACGGCAAGCGTCAGTCCGAACGCGAAACCGACCGCGAGCGGAATCGAGGAGCTGCGAACCCAACGAGCGATCATGCCGAGGACTCCTGTGAGAAGCATTCGTACCGGGCTCCGGATCGAGGGGGATCATCGGAGCTGACGCGCCGCGAAGTCGACCGTCGAGCGACCACGAACGAGACGGCGACTCCCGAACGGACCTCGGCGCTTCCGGCGCGCGAGCCGAACGACCGGTCGCGATTCCGCGTTGACGCGATTCTATCGCTCCGTCCGAATTCGCCGCAACGCCGTTGTCGGCAATGCGATCGAGCCCAAGGAAAAACCGCGATGCCGCCGCTCGAACGAACCGCGCAGTCTTCGCCGCTCGCCTGACCGTTCCGGTTCGGTCGAGCCGCTTCGCGCGACTCGGCAGCGTCCGGACTGCGCTGACTCCGACAGCCTCTTCCGGACAGCGCTCTTCAGACAGCACTGTTCTTCAGACAGCGCCGCATTTCAGACAGCATCGCGCAGGCGCATCGGCGGCGGGCGGAAGTCGGCCATCTCGACCAACAGCCGGCGCCACGAGGCGAGATGTCCCGGCACCAGACGACCGTGCAGTCGCGGAACGTCGGCGCCGGTGAGCCAAGGGAGGGAAGCCGGTTGCTGATCGACATGCAGAAAGCCGAGCAGTGCGGCGATCGTTCCGTCGAGCGTCTCGCTCCGCCACGGCGTGCTCGTCTCGAGCGCCTCGATCCGAACCGACGGCAGTCGCTGGCGGAGCAGCTGCTGCAGCAGACCGTCACTCCCCGCTTCGCCGACCAGCAGGATCCGATCGAGCGGTGCCGTTTCGTCGCGACGCCGCGACGCGAACGCCGCCGTCCGCTCGACGAGCCATTCGATGGCGGTGCGATNNAAACGCCCGCCGCTCCCGCCGCCTGTTCGTAGCACGTCCGAGATCGCTCGCCGCGCGACGCGTCCACCGCCGAAAACCAGTCGTCGAGCTCGCCGCGGACTCGCCCCTGAACGGCGGTCGCACCGAGATGATGTCGCGCATCGATGCCGACACGGCCGAGCCCATCCAGCGCCCGCTCCCAAGCGCCGAGGCGACCATGTTCGATCGCCGGATGTTCGGCATCGAGTCCGTCGCTGGGCGGGAGATAGATCAGATCGGCGCGCGATCCGAGACGGACGACGAGTCGTCCGCTTTCGGCCGTCCGCTCCGATCGATCGGCCAACAGGAACCAGAGCGGGAGCGGATCGAGCGGATCCCCTCGACCTCCCGCCGCGACATCGGCATCGCGCAGCTGCCCGATCACCGGCCAACCGCTCCGCTCCGCGAGACGTTCCGCAGCGACGCGGGGAACGTAGCGAGGCGCTCCGTCGAAATCGGGAATCCGCCAGCCGTCGTCGTGAACGCAGACGGCAAGCAGATCGTCGTCGTCATCGCCGCTCCGGTTGACCAGTTCGATCGCCCGATCGGCCATCCAGTCGGCCAGATCGGCCGCGGCGCCGAGCGCATCACTCAGCCGAACGTCGACCGATTGATCGTCGTGCGCCCGCGCATCGCTCGATCGTTCGAGTGAAGGGCGTTCGACTGACGGGCGTTCGAGAGGAAAGGCATCGACGAGCGGATCGGGAATGCGCCAGACCTGAGCCCCCTTGGGTTCGAAACGGCGCCAGCGGCCGCAGCCGACCGAGGCGACGAGACTCCCCTGCAGCTCGCGGCGCGACGGATCGACGTGCAACCCGAGCAGCGAACGCTGATGCCTGAGACGACGCTGCCGCTCGATCCCGTCGGTCGGATGACCCGGATCGGTGTCTCGCCGAGCGAAGAAGCGAAAGCGCCGAGCCATCGATCGGCTCCCGAAGGAATCGACCGTCGCACACGACCGTCGAGAGCGTCTGGCGAGCTTTCCGGGAAAGAATCACGGGGGCGGAAACGACCGCGATCGACGACCGTTTCCGCCCGATGTTCCCGGTGATGTCGTCAGGGACTTCCCTGACGATGCTCCGCCGGACGTGTCCGCGAGAGGATCAGGCGACGAGCCGCATCTGCTGAGCCGGCTGTTCGCGGACGGCGTCGACGAACTCCTCGAAGATCCGGATGTCGAGGGCCGACGCGTAGGCGCTCTGCGGATGGAACTGAGTGCCGATCGCCAGCCAATCGCGCGACGTGCTCTCGATCGCCTCGATCACGCCGTCGGGGCAGCGAGCGGTGACGCGGAAACCGGGAGCGACATCGTCGATCGCCATGTGATGGCGGCTGTTGACGCGGATCTCGCCGTCTCCGTAGACCCGCTCCATCAGCGAACCGGAAGCGACGTTCAGGCCGTGACGATGCGCCGGATCCTGAGCATCGTTGTGCGGGATCGCGCCGGGCATGTCCTCGGGAAGATGATAGTGGAGCGTGCCGCCGAGCGTCACGTTCATCAGCTGCACACCGGCTCCGATGCCGAAGACCGGCATCCGACGCTGGGCGATCGCCCGCATCAGCATCCGGTCGAACGTCTCGCGACGCGACTCCATCAGACGCATGGCCGGATGGACCATGTAGCCGTCGTTGCGGGGATTGAGATCCCCGCCGCCGACCAGGACCACCGCATCGAGACGATCGAGCACCTGGTGGAGATCATCCTCGACCGCCAACGGCGGCAGGATGACCGGCACGCCGCCGACCTGGCTGACGCAATCGAAGTAGCCGGTCGCCAGGCAAAGGAACCCGGCGGAGTCCCCCTTGTTGACCCGAAAGTCCGCATTGATCCCGATCAGAGGCTTGTTCTGCATTTCCGACAACTCCCTTCGTGGCGTTGATCCCGGCCTACCTGCCGGGGAGAGGAGAACGGATCGATTCGTTCGATGAGAGAGACGGCGATTCAAGCGGCCGAGCGGCGACGCGCCCGATCCAGAAGGAACCGCGATGCCAAACGCCCCGCCGAGACGAGAGCGCCGGAGGACGACCAAGCCGTTCGCGTCGAAACGGCTCCTGCAGGTCGACCATCCACGCTGAGCGCGGCGATCGAGAGGCGCAGCTCGCGTCGGAGCGAGATGCTGCCGAGATTCCGTCGGCCATCGTCAACGACGACGGACGCCGGACGGAAAGGGATCGTCATCGGCCGCTCGTGACTCGGGCGAGTCGCACGGGGGCCGGTGATCCGGGATCGGAACCGAGTCGATTCCGATCGATTCGCTGCGCGGCGGAACGGCACCGCCACGGACTTCATGGTCGAACGAGCCGGCGTTCGGAGGGGAGCGGAGCCGTCGAGAGCGCCGACCAAGGTCAGCTCCCGAACTCCGTTCCCGCTCGTCGACCCGTTCGACGACAGCGTGATCGAGGTGCCGGTCCGTCGATCCGTCGCGTCCTGCGACCGCTCGACCCGCGACAGCCCCTCCTCGATCCCGACCGTCCGCTTCGCGAACGGAAGCAATACGGGACGAGTCTCGCCGCGGCGCACCGATCGGTCCGCCGGACGTACCGTTCCGTTCCCCCCGTCTCGCGTCGCTGCGGTTCCCCGAGCCGCGATGACCGCCGATCCCGCCAGGGTAAGGACCGCCGCCGAGCCTTCGTCGGACCGCTGGTCCGCCGACGCCTCGCTCGCCCGCATCCCGCAGGCTTCGGTCCCGATCGACTGCCGGCAGATCGCTCCGCCGACCTCTCCCGATCGCTCCGCAGACATCCCTTGTCCGCCGACGATCGAGCCGTTTCGTCGCACCGTCATGGGTACCAAGTTCGGACCTCCCGTCCTTCGCGGCGACTGATCGGAAGCGTCCTGCCTCCGCGGCCTCATCCTCGGCCTCGCCGACGGGGACGAAAACTAATCGCTCGCCGCGCGACCTCCAAAGCCTCGCCCCCATGTTGTCGCGGCCGGAGGTGCATGCACAACATCTTGCGTCGTTCTGCTAGCAGGCTCCCGCGCGTCCCCCCTCCGCTCCAGCCCGCGCGCACCGGCCGAACGCTCCTGGGCGCTGGGCTCGGCGAGCGGCTAGAATCGATCGTTTCGCGGCGTGCGAGCCGGTTTTTCTTGCCCTTGCGACAGGTCCGACGCTTCATGAGGTTCCGACGGGTCTGCCTGGAAAGCCTCGGCTACGTCCTTCCCGACGAGGCGATCACGAGCGACGAGATCGAATCGCGCCTCGAACCGCTCTACCGTCGACTCCGTCTTCCCGCCGGACGTCTCGAACTGATGACCGGCATTCGCGAGCGTCGCTTCTGGGCGCGAGGAACGCTCCCCGGAGACGTCAGCATCCGCAGCGGCCGGCGGGCGATCGAAGCGGCCGAGATCGATCCGGCCCGCATCGGCCTGCTCATCCACGCCTCGGTCTGTCGCGATCACCTCGAACCGGCCACCGCCTGTCGCGTCCATCACGCGCTCGGTCTGCGCGAGGACTGCCTGGTCTACGACCTGTCGAACGCCTGTCTGGGCGTGCTCAACGGCATCGTCCAGGCGGCGGCGATGATCGAACTGGGGCAGATCGAAGCGGCGCTCGTCGTGTCGGGCGAAGGGAGTCGTTCGTTGGTCGAGACGACGATCGCCAGTCTGAACCGCGACGAGCATTGGACACGGCAGTCGGTCAAACTCGCGGTCGCATCGCTGACGATCGGTTCGGCGAGCGTCGGCGTCGTCGTCTGCAGCGAGGCGATCAGCCGGACCGGCAATCGGCTGCTCGGCGGTCACGCCGTCGCGCGGACCGAACACCATCAGCTTTGTCAGAGCGGAGCGGACGAGGCGGGTGGAGACGGCATGGCGCCGCTGATGGCGACCGATTCGGAACGGCTGATGGCCGAAGGGATCGCGACCGGAGCCGCCTGCTGGAACGGCCTGCTCGCGACGCTCGAACTCGCTCCCGAAGCGATCGATCGGACCTGCTGCCATCAGGTCGGCGCGTCGCATCGCCGCGCGATGCTCGAAGCGCTCGGCCGCTCCCCCGAGCACGACTACGCCACCTTCGAATACCTCGGCAATACCGGCTCCGCCGCCCTGCCGGTCAGTCTGGCGCTCGGAGCCAAGAGCGGCTTCTATCGCCCCGGGGATCGGGTCGGCCTGCTCGGTATCGGCTCGGGCATCAACAGCGTGATGCTCGGCATCGAGTGGCACGCGACCCGTGTCGCCGGTGACGATCCGCTCGCCGAACGGATGCCGTGGGGAACCGTCGCGGCCGACGCGACGTAGGATCTCGGTTCGCCCGATCGCGACCGCCGCGGTCGCCGCACGCCTCGCTTCCGCAACCTTCGACTCCAGGAATCATCGCCGTGGCACGACGCGAACGGCTCTCGCAGCTCACGACTCGCTCCGCCGCCGGACCGCAGCGCGAGGACCGCAGTACCGCCCCTGATCACCACGGCTCCGCAGCGTTCGCGACGCTCCGTGTGCGGTCGAGCGGCGCGCGGTCGCTCCGTGTACCGTCGAGCGTCGCGCGGTCGCTTTCGCTCGCCGGCCTGCTCGGACTGGCGCTGCTCGGTTGCGGCGACGGCAAGCGATCCGGCTCGGAACCGACCGGCGATCCTCAGGCAGCAGCCACCGCGACGGAGGTCGACGAGGGTTCGATTCTGCCGGCCGAGCGACGCCA
>DMPQ01000004.1 GCA_003455945.1 Planctomycetaceae bacterium | reverse complement strand
CTCTGTCCCGCCCCCCACTTATCCGCAGGAGAACCGACCATGGTTCGGGTCGGCATCGTCGGGATCGGTTTCATGGGCTGGATCCACTGGCTCGCCTACCGCCGCGCGTCGGGGATCGAGGTGCGAGGGATCGCGACGCGCGATCCGGTGAAGCGCACCGGGGACTGGCGCGGGATCAAGGGGAACTTCGGTCCCGCCGGCGAGAAGGTCGACCTGTCGGAGATCCGGGTCTACGAGACGGTCGAGCAGTTGGCGGCCGATCCCGAGATCGATGTCGTCGACATCTGCCTGCCGCCGCATGCGCATGAGGAAGCGGCGCTCGCGGCGCTCGCCGCGGGGAAGCACGTCTTCTGCGAAAAGCCGCTCGCCGTTTCGCTCGAAGCGTGCGATCGGCTGGTCGAAGCGGCTCGCCGCGCCGATCGGCAACTGGTGGTCGGCCATGTCCTGCCGTNNACGTACTTCCCCGAGTTCGCCGAGGTGCGACGGACGGTCGAGAACGGCTCGCTCGGACGACCGACCGGCGGTCGTTTCCACCGGATCATCTCGGACCCGACCTGGCTGAGCGACTTCTACGATGCCGAGCGGGTCGGCGGGCCGGTCGTCGATCTGCACGTGCATGACGCCCACTTCATCCGGACGCTCTTCGGCATGCCGCGCACCGTCGACGCCGTCGGACGGATGCGGGGCGAGGTGGTGGAGTACTTCGAGGCGATCTACCGGTTCGACGATCCGGGGTTGGTGGTGACCGCCGGCGGCGGCGTCATCCTCTCCCAGGCGCGCCCCTTCACGCACGGGTTCGAGATCCGGTTCGAACAGGGGACGATGCAGTTCGACTTCGCCGCCTACGTCGATCAGCCCGAAACGATGCCGCTGAAGGTCCTGCGCAACGACGGCTCGATCGTCCGTCCGGAGTTCCCGGGAGCCGATTCGCTCGACGGCTTCATCGCCGAAGTGCACGAACTGCGCGATGCGGTGACCTCGGGACGAGCGTCGGAACTGCTCGGCGGCGCCGCCGCTCGCGACGCCATCGCCATCGGCCACGCCGTCACTCGCAGCGTTCGCGAAGGGAAACCGGTCGCGATCGGGTGAGGGCGCATTGCGGAACCGATCGGGCGACGAGCGATCTCGCAGCAGCGAGCCTCCGAACGCCGAACTCGCAGCCGAGTTGCCGAGCGTTCCGCGCCGGAACCGATCACGCGCGGCGGGCGGCGGCCAGGTGCTCGTCCAGACGCTCGAGCATCCGATCGAACGCGTCGAGGAAGCCGACCCCCTTGTCGATCAGCGCCAGCCCGAGCTCCTCGCAGCAACGCTGCAGATCGGGACAGCGATCCCCCGTGATCACCGCGATCGGCAGATCCTTCCGCTGAACGGCCAGGATCTCCTGGACCACTTCCAGACCGTCGCCGTCGGGAAGGCCGAGATCGAGCGTCACCAGATCGAAGTCCTGCTCGCGCAAGACGTACTTGGCGTCGGCGACCGTCTCGACCCCCTCCCACTCGTGCCCCTGGCGCGAAGCGAGTTTGGCGATCAGCCGCGTGAAGCTCGGATCGTCCTCGACGAACAGGATCCGCATGGTCGTCTCTCCGACCGGGGAACGCACGGACCAGCGGCGCGAGCATCGGTCCCCGTCCGATCCTCGCCCCTGCGGCAAGCCGACTCGGTCGCTCGAATCGGCTTGGTGATCCGAAGGGAGCATCCTGCGTCCCGACGAACCGTCGCCTGTCCCTCTCGCCATTCCTCGCCGCTGACCGATCGATCATCGGTTACAGCGACGCGGACCGGGCGAGTCGGCCGATCGCTCGGCCCTTCCTGTTTATCGACCGACCGCGAAGAGGACGGTCGGAAACCTACTCCGGATTCCTCGATCCGGCCGCGCCGATGACGTGGCCGAAATCCTTGCTCGACCGACAGGGTCGCCGTCGATCGGCATCATCCCCGCAGCCCCACACCCCCGTCGGAACCGCTCGGTCATCGCTCGGTCGCCCGCCCCCCGAAATCGAACCACTCGCGAATCCGCTCGTCGTGCGGGCCTGACCATCGGCCCGACCGAGACCGGCGACACTCGCCTCGTTCGGCATCGACCGACGTCGTCGCCACAGATCCCGGTCACTGCCGATGCGTTGTCGAGCGACTCCGGATCGAACGACCTCGGATCGAAAGAACTGGTGACGTCGCTACAGCAGATGCCGCGCCTTGATCTGCAGATACTGGTTCACCAGCGGCGCGGTCATGTCCTCGGGAAAGACGTCGAGCGCGAGCACCCCCTTGTGCGTCATGTCGACCAGTACCTGATGGCGCCAATCGAGGATCTCGGCGGCGGCCGCCGCCTGAAAGACCTCCGACCGCGTCTCGGCGCGCCGGTCGGCGCGATCGAACAGCCGGTGATCGCGCATCAGGACCCCCAGCGGCAGATGGCGACCGACCAGACTCGACAGGTACTGCGAGACCTGAGCCGCGTTCACCTCGTCGACCACGTTGGTCATCAGCACCACGAGCGAGCGTTTCGGGCACTGGGTCCGCAGATGCAGGAACGCCTCGTCGTAACGACTCTCGACCAGCGCCGCATGTCGGTCGAAGACCGCATGCAGCAACTGGTTCATCTGCCGCATCCCGCCGCGCGGCGGCACGTAGGCGTGAATCCGATCGCTGAAGCAGAGCAGCCCGACCGAGTCCCCCTGACGAAGCGCGACGTAGCTCGCCATCAGCATCGCGTTGATCGCATGGTCGAGCATCGGGATGCCGGCCGCTTCGTTCGACATCATCCGCCCGCAGTCGATCAGGAAGATCAGACGCTGGCTCTGATTCACCTGAAAGTCGCGGACCGTCAGCCGATTGCGCCGCGCCGTCGCGCGCCAGTCCATGTGGCGGAAGTTGTCGTCCGGCGTGTAGTCGCGCAGCCGTTCGAACTCGTTGTCCTGCCCGACCTTGCGGGTCCGGCGGACTCCCAGCAGGCTCAGCCGATTCGTGCGCGCCAGAATCGCGTAGTCGCGCAGCTGCGCCATGTCGGGATAGACGTACACCTCCAACTCGATCGGATACTTCGAGTACCGCCACCAGAAGTCGAGCGGACTTCGGAGCTTAAGGTGCAGGCCGTCGAGCGAGAACTTGCCCCGGCGACTCGGCCGAAATCGATAGGTCAGCACCAATCGCGTACGTGGCTTCAGGCGGACGCCGAACGACGCCGGCTCGGCCGACCAGGATTGGTCCAGATCGTCGATCAGATCCAGATGAAAGGTGAAGCGCGAGCGGTTGTCGAGCGTCAGCTCGACGTCGTGTCGCTTCCGCAGCGAAGCGATCTTCAGCACCTTGCGCTCGGCCGAGAAGCGCCGCCGGACGATCAGGATCGTCGCGGACAACAGGAGCAGATCGATCGACGCCGCGGCGAGCAGCGTTCCGTCGAAGAACACGATCAGGGACGGCGAGCCCGAGGCGGTCACGAATCCGACGAGCGCCGCGAGCAGCGATCCGGCCGCGATCCGCGCGGCGAGTCGCCGCGTCACCGAGCCGAGACGGGGGAAGCGATCGTAGACGACCCAATAGGAGAGCACGACCGCTGCCGCCGTCGCCGGCCCCGTCAGACGCGCGTCGCCGGTCGCGCCGATCGACGCGGCGGTCATCAGCACGGCCCAGCGGATCGTCGACGCCGCCGGATGGATCCGGAACAGCAGCGCGAGCAGAGCCAGCGGCAACGCGATCGCCAGGATCGGCAGCGCCGGACGCGCAACGAGCTCGCCGCTCCACTCGATCACCTTCGAGTCGAACGCTTCGAGCCACGGCGGGAGCGGAAAGGAGAGCATCAGAGTCTCGGCACTTCGATCGCGCGGAGCATTTCGGTCAGCTGATGGTCGACCGTCAGCTGCTCCACCTCGGCCTCGGCCGTCAGCACGACGCGATGGCGGAGCACGGGGAGCGCCAACTGCACGACGTCGTCGGGGACCGCATAGTCGCGACCGCAGAAGGCCGCGAGCGTTCGCGCCCCCTGCATCAGCGCCAATCCGGCTCGCGGACTCGCGCCCAGATGGAACTGCGGCCACGAACGAGTGGCTCGGACGACTCGATTGATGTACTGCACCAGTCGCGGATCGACTCGCACATCGGCGTTCTGCCGAGTGATCGCCAGGATCTCCTCGGGACCGGTCACCTGCTCCAGCTCCTCGTCCAGTCGCTTGGACAGGTCGAGCTGGCGGCTGTGCATCTCGAGAATCCTTGCCTCCTCCGCCTCGTCCGGATAGTCGGCGATCAGCTTCATCATGAAGCGGTCGAGCTGAGCTTCGGGGAGGTTATAGGTCCCTTCCGATTCGACCGGGTTCTGAGTCGCGATCACCAGGAACGGCTTGACCAGCGGATGCGAGGTGCCGTCGACCGTTACCCGATACTCCTGCATGATCTCGAGCAGCGACGCGTGCGTCTTGGCCGGAGCCCGGTTGATCTCGTCGGCCAGCANNGGCATCAGGTCGGCGGTGAACTGGATCCGGCCGAAGCGACAGCCGAGAATCCGACCGAGCGTCCGGACGAAGAGCGTCTTGCCGAGTCCCGGAACGCTTTCGATCAGCACGTGTCCGCTCGAAAAGAGCGCCACGAGCGTGCCGAGCACCAGTTCGTCCTGGCCGACATAGACCTTCGACACCTGCTCGACGATCCGATCGAACAGGCGCCGAGTCGGCGTTTCTGCCGATTGGTACTTGCCGGCCGCCGCCAGCATCTCGCGAATGCCGCGAGGTCGGACCTCCTGCCCCGTCCGCATCGGCGCATTGGAGACCGGCGATGCGGCGCGCGGATCGACGGCCATCGGCGAGACGGGGATCGATGCCGAGGGGGCCGGCACGTTGGCCGGCGCATACGAAGCGTTCGACGGCATCGGCGCCGAGAGAGGCGATCCGCTCGGGGCTCCGAACTGCGTCGACGTCGACGGAGGAACGTTCGGCGCACCGAACGCACCGGCTCCCGTCTGAGTCGTCGGATAGGAAGGGGGCGCGCCGGCCGGTTCCGGCACTCGCACGATCGCCTGGCAACTCGAGCAACGGGCGTTCCGTCCGGCAAGACCGCCGGGGACCCGCAGGAGCGTGCGGCATTGCGGGCACTCGAACTGAATCGGCACGTCGGCCGAAGACGGCGGCATCGGGTCGCTCATGGGGAACTCTCGCGAGGTGGGCGCCGTCGCGGCCCGGCGGCGGCGCCGAGCCCTCCGGAATCGCTTCGGACATGATCGTGATAGTGTCGGATCTTCTCGGCGGCGCGCCGCCGATCACCGGTCCGCTCCAGCAAGCCTCCGACCGCCTCGACATGGCGTCCGAAGTCGGAGACCGCCGGCTTCGGCAGTCGTCGCGGTCGACCGAAGATCGGCAGATAGACGAAGTAGATCAGCACGCCGATCAGCAGCAGGTGCGGCGTCAGGAACGATAGGGGCCAGACCTTCATCCAGTCCGAGAACATCGGCTGCCCCGACTCCTCGGTGTCGGTCACCGGCAGCGGCCGATCGCCGCTCTCGAGAAACAGGACCGGCTCCCCTTCGTAGCAGGTCCAGTTCGCCAAGTTCTCGGCCAGGATCCGATTCCCGTCGTTCGTCATGCCGTAGTTGCACAGGAACGATGCGTTGGCGACGACGATGATCGACGCCTCGGTATCCGGATCCCAGATCGACACGACGAACGGTCGGCGATCGGCCGACAACAGCACGGCGTACTGTCGCCCCTCGGGATCCTCCTCGATCGGCACTCGCAGATCGCGATCGATGACGACCTGAGGCACACGATCTCCCAGACCGTCCGCCAGATCCCCCGTGATCCGCTCGACCACTCGCCGCCCGCGTCGGCGCCCTCGATCGAACCACGGATCGTCGATCGGCTCGGGATCGCTCCCCAGACGAGTCAGGTCGTCGGCGATCGCTTCGCTCAGTCGCCGCCGATAGGTCTGCTGTTGCGTCGGATCGACCTGCGGCAACATCCGTTCGAAGTAGTCGCGATCGGCGCGATACTCCGGCAGGATCACGACCAGCGTCCGATTCCATCCCTCGGCCATCCAACGTTCCAGCCGAGTCCGCTCTTCTTCGGTCAGCGGTCGCTCGACCGTCGGTGCCCAGACGATCGTCGAGTACTTGTCGATGCGCGGCGACAGTCGATTCCAGCGCCGCACTTCGCAACCCCGCA
The DNA here is from genome assembly GCA_003455945.1 of Planctomycetaceae bacterium. Taxonomy (GTDB): domain Bacteria; phylum Planctomycetota; class Planctomycetia; order Pirellulales; family Pirellulaceae; genus UBA11682. The sequence goes on along the minus strand of DMPQ01000004.1, from coordinate 2,858 downwards.
CCTCGTACAGCTTCGCGAACTCGGTGAAGCCGTTCAGACTCTTCGCGCCGTCGGGACGGATCGATCCGTAGTCGACCAGCGGATCGGTCTCCTGCGCCGCAAGCGGCGCATCGAACGCGATCGGCAGCATCACCGTCGGGAGCGCCACGGCGAGCAGCGCGAGCATCAGGCCGCGCAAAGCCGAGCGAGTCGTGCCCGGCGCCGTTCGCGAGGTCGGCATCGCATCCCGGTCGATCATGCTCGCGCCTCCAGCAACTGGTGGAAGCGATCGAGTTCGCGCCAGCAGCGGTCGAACTCGCCCGGCTGAGGACTCAGGTCGCCGAAGAAGGCATCCTCGAACAGGACGATCATCCGCTCGAGCAGACCGCCGAGTTCCGGCGCCCGACGCAACTCGCGCAGATAGTTCCGATTCGTCTTGCCTCGCGCCAGCGTCAGCCAGCCGTAATGTTCGAGCTGCAGCAACTCATAGGCGAACAGCAGGACGATCGCGCGCTTCAGGTCTCCCGCATCGCGAGCGGCACGAGCCTGAGCGAGCAGGTCCCCTTCGCCGCGCGCCACATCGAACGGAAGCATCTCGACCCGAGCCGCGTCGAGCGGAATCCGGCGACGCGACACCGGCAGGTCGTCCTCGTCACGGCGCCGTTTCAGCAGGACCCAGACGACCGCCGCGACGATCAGCACGGCGATCGTGCCGATCAGGACCCACATCAGGACCGAGACGGCACTCGACAGGAACGCGCCGAACGATGAGGTGCCGGCCGTCGGCGGAGCGGTCGTCGCCGGCGCTGGGGGCTCCGCCATCCAGGTCGATTCGCGCTGAGTCGCTCGTTCGTCCCCCAGCGTCGGCAGTTCGACCGGGATCAACGTCCCCTGCTCCGCGTCGAACCACGGGACCGACCCCGACTCGAACGGTCGGCTCTCCGGATCGCGTCGCGGTCCCGGATCGGTCCGAGTCATCTCCTTGGAATACGGCGAGAGCTCGAACGAGTCGTCGACGCCGGTCGTCGCCGGCGCGTCGGCGGCCTCCGAAGAATCCGCGGCCTCCTGCAGCTCGACCGCCTCCTGAACCTCGACCGTCTCCTGAGGCTCCGACGTCTCCTGCCGCGCCGCGACCGGAGTCGCAATGCTCACCAGCAGCGCCGCGGCGGCCAACGCCCCCCTCAGGCCGAACGCTACGGCGCGGCGCCGGACAAGCTCGATCGACGAACGGGCGTCTCGCATCACGAGGCTCCCTCCTCGATCGCCGATAGCAGATCGACCGGCGAGGTCGACGTCGACTCGGGAACGATCCCCAGACTCGCCCGATGCGCTTCCTCGAGATGTCTCCCTTCGGCTCGCATCAGCAGTTCGACTTCCCATCCCTCCTGACGGATCCGAACATCCAGATAGTTGACGAAGCGGACGACGGTCATCAGTGCGGCAACGGTCCAGAGCGCCAGCGGCCAGATGAATCGGAGCGTCGCTCCGGTCGGCAGAAAGTGATGGAACGCGAGCCCCCAGAGCGATCCGAGACCGACGTAGCAGACCCAGACCATGGAACCGGCCAGGAGCGCAAAGAGAATGCCGCGCCCCCCTGTCTCGGCAAAGCTCCCGGCGTGGATCTGTCCCATCCGCTGCGCGAAGCTCGGCTGATCCGGAGCCGGACTCGACCACGGAGGGCGTTCGAGCGCGATCACTTCGGGAGCGAACGGGCGGACCCAGCGGATGAACAGGACCAGCGGCAACAGTCCCCACCAGCCGAGCACCCAGAGGACCGCGAGCGGCGAGTCGTTCGATGCCAGAGGCAACATCAGCATGAGCAAGGCGGACGGAATCGCTCCGCGCAGCATGCCGAGCGAGACGAGCGATTTCGACGCGCCGCGAAACGTGTCGGCCAGGATCCGCCGCGGACTCGGTGATTCGTCGAAGACCGCATGACCGAGATAGACGGTGACCGGCAGCAGCGCCAGCGGCGCCTGAACGAGCACGGCCAGCAGCTGATAGAACTGCACGCCGAGCGGCACGTCGTGGGTTCCGTCGAGCGGATCGATCAGCCCGATCGTCGTCAGATCGTCGAGCAGGATCCACGGCGCCGCTCCGACCGCCGCCAGCAGCGCGATCGGGCGAAAGTGGACCCGGAACAGACGCATCGCCAGATCGATCACCTCGAGAACGTTCCGCTCCCGAATCCGGACATGAGTCCGATCAAGTCTCACGCGCACCTCCTCGCGGCAATCCCAGCACCACGAAGTAGGCGACGAGCGCCAGCGAACTGAGGACCGCGATGATCCCCTTGAAGGCCCACGGCAAGGTGGTCGGCGAGATGAATCCTTCGATCAGCGCCGCCAGACAGAACAGGACCGTCGCGGCGCCGGCGATCGGCATCGCCGCCGTTCCGGCTCGCACCAGCGAATCGAATCGATCGGCTCCGTTCGTCCGCACCCATCCCATGCCGATCCGCAGACCGGCGCCGCACGAGAGGATGATCGCCGTCAGCTCGAACGGTCCATGCGCGGTGACGAAGTCGCGAAAATGAATCCCCGCGTCTCCCATCTCGGGACGGAACATCACGCCGAAGCTCGTCCCGAGTACGACCGCGTTGTAGGCGATGGTGAAGAGGCCGGGGAGAAACAGGATCGACCAGCCGAAACACTGCAGGCCGATCCCCGCGTTGTTGTAGACGTAGAAGCAGGCCATCCGGAAATTGACCGCGAACGGCCGATCGNNCAGGCGCGAGGGACCTTGCGCAGCAGCACCTCGCCCCAGACGCTCCACGAGAAGCCGCGCGATCGATAGAGCGCGTTGTGACTGCGGGCGACGAGCCGATGGAGATAGTCGACCGTCTCCTGCGGCAGCTGATAGGCGTCGGCCAGCGCGAG
>DMPQ01000229.1 GCA_003455945.1 Planctomycetaceae bacterium | reverse complement strand
TCGTCGCCCTGTGTCGATCGATCAAGATCCCGGCGCGGATCGTCTGGGTCACCAATCATCAGTATGCCGAGTTCTATCTCGAGGACCCCGACGGGAAGGGGCATTGGTACCCCTGCCAGCTCGCCGGTGATCGCGAGTTCGGCGGCATGAGCGACGCGCGCCCGATCCTGCAGCGCGGCGACAACTTCCTGGTTCCCGAGAAGCGCGAGCCGTATCGGTTCGTCCCCGAATTGGTCAAGGGAGCGGCGGGNNTCGCGCCGCCGGCAACTGATCGCGGTCCGTCCTCCGGCGACCGCCACGAACTGCCCGACGTTCACCCACGAATCGCGAGACGCCGCATGCCTTCGCTGACCGATCGACGTCGATGGCTCGGACAGATCGCCGCCGGTTCGGCGTTCGGCTTCGCCGCCCCGTCGCTCCTTGCGAACCTGCTCGCGGGGCAAGAAGAAGCGGGAACCGGGAACGACGCGGCGCCGCAGCTCGGCGATCCGCTGAGGATCTCGTGGGAGATGGGAGTCGTCATTTCGGTTCGCGGCGGCGACGCGCGCGGGCTGAGCGCGACCTTTCCGGTCCCGATCGACTGGCCCGAACAACAGGTGATCGAGATCGACGAACGGATCGGCGACGGAGCGCGGGTGACCTACCGGGACATGGAGGATGGGGGCAAGCTGGCTCAGGTCCGCTTGGGTCGCCTGGCCGACGGCGAATCGGTCCGCGCCACGCTCGTCCTGTCGATCGACAAGCGCGCGATCGAAGCACCGCGAGCGGTCGATTCGCTCGTCATCCCCGAACGACTGCCGCCGAAACTGCGCGGCTACCTGCAACCGAGTCCTTACGTCGAGAGCGACGACGCGACGATCCGCAAGATCGCCGCCGAGGAGTTCGCGGAACCGCTGCCGGCATGGCAACGAGTCGAAGCGATCTACGACTGGGTCCGCGAGAAGATCGAATACAAGTTCGACGAACGGATCCGGACCTGCCCCGAGGCGTTGGAGGCGGGAGTCGGCGACTGCGAGGAACTCTCGAGCCTGTTCATCGCCTTCTGCCGAGTCGTCGGGATTCCGGCGCGAGCGGTCTGGATTCCGGGGCACACCTATCCCGAGTTCCTGCTCGCCGATGCGCAAGGGGAGCTGCATTGGTTCCCGTGCCAGGCAGCCGGCACGCGCGACTTCGGTCGAATGGCCGAACCGAAACCGATCCTGCAGAAGGGCGACCGCTTCCGGATTCCGGGCGAGCGGATGCCGCAGCGGTATCTGAAGCCGACCCTGACCGCTCAGGATGCGAGCGGTACGCCGGGGCTCGAATGGGTCCTCGCTCCACTCTGATCGCCGCGAGTTTCCGGCGGACGTTCGGCGGCCGATAGCGGTCGAGACAGCGGTCGAAAACGCGATCGGCGGAAGTGGCGCGACGTGCGATCGGCGATTCGCTGCCGAGCGGGCGACGCGCAAAAATAAAGATCGGCGATCCCCGTCGGGTAACCGCCGATCCTTCTCGTCGGAGCAGAAACCGATCCGGAATCCGGATCGATCAGGTCGAGGCCTTGGTGCTGCGCTTGGCCGGAGCCGCCTTCTTGGCGGTGGTCTTCGCAGCGGCCGGCTTGGCCGAGCGAGCCGGCTTGGCGGCCTTCGGCGCCTTGGCGGCGGCCGGCTTGGCGGTCTTGGCCGGAGCGGCCTTCTTCGCGGTGGTCTTCGCAGCAGCCGGCTTGGCCGAGCGAGCCGGCTTCGCGGTCTTCGCCGGAGCGGCCTTGGTGGTGGTCGTCTTCTTCGCAGGGGTCTTCTTTGCCATTGTCCTCAGGCTCCAAAAAGCGGCGGCGTTCATGAACGAACCGTCCGTCCTTCCGTCGAACGCCTTGTCGGGAAGAACCACGAGCCGCTGTAGGCGATCGCGATCCGTCCCCTCCATGCGGAAGCGACGAGATCGTCTGCCGTTCGACGTCGTGTGGACGTCGGCGACCGTTCCCTCGGTCGCCCCTGGTACACACTTGCGGAAGCGGGAACAATGCGTCGCGTCTTCGACCTTCGTCTCGACCCGAGCGCCATGGTCTTCGCGATTCGACGAATCGCGAGGACCGGTGCATCGATCCCAGCTGTCCCAAGTTGGCGAATTGAACCAGCTTGGCGATTCTTTCGTCAAGGTCGATCCGGAGACTTAAGACGAATTCTCCGCCGCACGGATCGAAGCTCAACATGACGACTCCGCACGCCGCCGTCGATCGAGTCATCGCCGCACTCGCTCCCGATCCCGAACCGGAAGCGATCGCCGACGCGTTCGGCGCGATCGAATCGGTCGGTGCTCTCGATCGCGATGCCTGGGAACATTGGCTCGAAGCGCTCACCGATGCGACTCCGCTGCCGCTCGGCGGCGGCGACGCGACGGCGCTGCTCGAACGGACGCTCCGCAAGCTCCACGTCGCGATGCTCGGACCGCAAGGGTTCGCCGAACTTCCCGACGGACTCGATTTCGCTCGCTGGGCCGCGTGGCATCGGGAACTGGCCAGCGACGCGACCGGGCGAAGCCGTCTGGTGCTGATGCTCGCGCGCGACGGATCGTCGCCGGCGCTCGACGCGCTCCTCGCGATCTGGCGCGGCGAAGCGCCGACCGACGAGCGAGGGACCGACGAGGCGTTCGCGACGCTGATGCAGCGATCGTCGGGGGACCTGCCGCGTCTGTTCCCCGACCTGTTCGATATCGCCGCGACTCCGGCCTTTGCCGCGGCGGTCCTCGATCTGGCGAACTTCCTGTTCCGCTCGGGAACGGTCGACGTTCACCCCGCCGCCGAACGTCTGCCGCGACTTCGACAACTGCTCGAACGGCTGACGGTCGAGCTCGAGAAGATCGAGAACGATCCCTCGTCCGCCGGAACGCCGGCCGAAGTCCAGACGAAGATCGCGGCGAGTCTGTCGCTGGGGGTCGCTCTGTGCGATTGCTTCGCGCTGACCCGTTACGAGCCGGCGATCGCCACGCTTCGACATGCGATGAGTCTGGGACATCGCCGCCTGCGCTGCGAAGCGGCTTGGGGGCTGGCGCGTCTGGGGGACGAGTCGGGGGTGACCGAGCTGGTGATGCTGGCCGAGGAACCGGTGGCGCGACTGAGAGTCATCGCGTATTCCGACGAGCTGGGAGTCGGCGATCGGATTCCGCCCGAACTGCGGACCGACGAAGCGATGGCCGAGAGCGAGATGGCGATCTGGCTCGCCGAACCGGGGCGAATGGGATTGGCTCCCGCCGAACTGACGTGCGTCGATCGACGACGCCTGGCGTGGCCCGGCTACGACGACCCGATCGAATGCCGTCTGTGGAAGTACGTCTACGATTTCGGCCGCGGACGTTACGAAAACCTCGGCATCACCGGCCCGCGCCCCTTGGCCGTGACGGTCGATCTGATCGGCCTGCCGTTCGATGAGGTCTATGCGCTCTTCGCCGGACTCCAGGCGGAGCACGAGGAGATTCTCGAACAGGACGTGCGCGATCTGGCTCCCGGCCATGCCCCCGAAATCGCTCGACTCGAACGGCGTCTGAAGGATCGCGGCCTGGACGAGGTCGTCCCGCTCCGGTTCGGCAGCTTCTTCGGCGAGCGGGTGCTGGTCGCCCGAGCGAAGTTCGGCGGACGGAGCGGGATCGCGGTCGCCGACTCGATCGAAGTTCTCTGGCGCCCCGACAAGAACCGTCAACGGCCGCTCGGGCCGGACGAATGCCATGCGATCTACCGCGGGCGCAAGCTCCTGGGGGCGTTCAACGAGGGATTCGTGGCGAGCGACGAGGAGTCGTGAGCGACTCGATACGATTCGCTCCGTTCGCTCGTTTCGCTCCCGTGTCGAGTCCGCGACCGAGTTTCCGGGCGAATCGGAGCGTCTGCAGGCGGACCGATCTCGCCCCGCCTCGCGATCTCCCCCATCTCGCCGCACACTCGCCTCGCCCGATTCCGACGCTCCTCCTATAATCCCGAGCGACGGATGGAGTCGTCGGCCTCCTTCCACGGACCCTTCCTCCGGATCTCCGCACCGAGTCTGTCCATGACCGCGACGCACCGCATCCTGATCGCCGACGACAACCAGGCCAATTGCGAGCTGTTGGAGGCCTTTCTGGCCGAGATCGACTGTGAAGTCGAGATCGCCGAGGATGGCCAGAAGACGCTGGACAAGGTCGCGGCCTTCCGCCCCGATCTGATCCTGCTCGACGTCATGATGCCGAAGCTGAGCGGGTTCGAGGTCTGCAAGCAGCTGAAACGGGACCCGGCGACTCGCGGCATCATGATCCTGATGGTCACTGCGCTGAACGAACTGGGAGACATCGAGCGGGCGGTCGAGGCCGGCACCAATGATTTCCTTTCCAAGCCCGTGAACAAGGTCGAACTGCTCAAGCGCGTCGAGAACATGCTCGCGCTCAAGAGCATCGCGGACGAGAACGAGCGTCTGCGAAAGTACATCGAGTCGATGGAGGAGGATGCGCGGCAGGTCCGCTGATCGGCCGCGCCGATTTCTCCGAAGGCGCCGTGACGTCCTCCGAGCGACGTCGCCGCGCTCGTCGTCTCGAAATCGATACCGTTCGCCAAGGAAGGGGAACGCCATGGGCCGCTCCATGGATTCGGTCGTCCGACGCGCCGCGGAGAGGCTGCTGGTCGCGTTCGTTCTGCTGACGGCACACGTCGAGATCGCGCGAGCGCAAGAGCCGGCGGACGATCCGATCGAACGGTGGATCGCGCGGCTCGGTTCCGACAGTCCGGCGGAGCGTTCGGCAGCGCAGCGCAAGCTGCTGCAGGCGGGGAACGAGGCGTACGATCCGCTGCTGGCGGCGTCTCGGGCCGACGATGTCGAGATTCGCCTGGCGGCGCGATCGCTGCTGGATCATCTGCGGATCTCCTGGGTCCGCCCGAACGATCCTCCCGAGGTGGCGGCGATTCTCGAGCCCTACGGCGATCGCCCGCTGGCCGATCGAGCGGTCGATCTGCAGCGTCTGGCGCGCCTGCCCGACGCGCTCGGCTGGCCCGCGTTGGCGCGCATCGTCCGCTTCGAACCGTCGGACGTGCTGGCGCGTCGAGCGGCGATTCGGTTGCTCGAGGTTCTCCCCGAGCGACCGCGCGTGCCGGACGAGCCGGACGAGCCGGAGGCGAATCCGCATCTGATCGCGACCGAACGGGAACTGCGTGTCAGTCCCCGTCCCGCGGCGCGGTGGGTCATCGCCTGGCTCGACTGGCGGCGTGATCCGGTCGCCGGATTGCCCGAGTTCGAAGAGGTCGTGCGACGCGAGTTCGAGTCGCTGCCGAGCGACAAGGGATCGGAAGCGGAGCGGCGTCGCAACGCGCTGGCGCTGATGCGTCGCGTCGCCGAGATGCGGATCGCCTCGCAGGAGATCTTCGGCCCGGCGTCGCTGGACGATCTGGCCGCTCCCTTGACCGCCTTGGTCGACGACGACGAGCCGTCGGTCAAGGAGCACCTGGATTGGCTGGCGCATCTGGGACGGCATGCCGATATCGTCGCCTGGTCTCGACTGACCGACGATGGCGCACCCCCTCGCCCCGAGATTCTCTTTCGGATCGCCGAGGCGCAGTGGCAACTCGGAGCCGACTCGGCGGCCGAAGGGACGATCTCGACGGCGATCGAAGCGTGCAGCAAGGGGTTCGAGGAAGGAGAGACGATCGCTCATGCGCTCCATGCCTTCGGGTATTCGCGGAGCGCCTGTCGCCTGATCGAATCGCTGCATCAGCGCGCGGTTCCCGGAACCGATGAGCACTGGCGAACCGGCATCGATCTGGTGCAGTGGCATCGCGAAGGGTTGCGTTACGCCGCGGCCTACGCACTGCTGAGCTCGATGATCGAACGAGCCGAATCGCGTTCCGACGGCTGGATCGCGATCC
>DMPQ01000500.1 GCA_003455945.1 Planctomycetaceae bacterium | reverse complement strand
GAAGCGTTCTCGTCGACGCTCAGGACCTGCTTGGTCATGTGCTTCGAAACGGGATCGTTGCGGACCTTGCCGTCATAGGCGGCGGCCAGCAGCGCAAACTCGGTGATCACGCCGACGAGATCTCCTCGTTCGTTGACCACCGGCAGCCCGCTGATGCGNNCGTTCGAGCAGGCTATTGATGGCGTCACCCACGGTCGCGTGCGGACCGATGGTGATCACCTTCGGATTCATGATGTCCTTGGCGGTGAGCACGGCAACCCCTTTCCAACCGAGACGGATACGACGTTCGAACGCCGGAATCCTAGTACAGAAATCCGAGGCGTGATCGCCGGGGGGCGAAGTCGGATCGACAACGCCGAGGCCGCATCGGATCGGTCGATCCGCGGCCGACGTCGCGAGAGGATCGTGCCNNACGACGATTCCGACCGAACCGTCTCACCCCGACGTGCGGGAGAGGAGCGTCAGCGGCTCTGCTGCGCGATTCGAGGCGAGCGAGCCGCGACGCGGAGGGAGCGAAGGGGAGCGAGGGATCGCGTGATGCCGAACGAGATCGGCCAAGCGATCGACCGTGCGATCGGACATCCGATGCGAGAGGGGGAGGAAGACGGTCGTCGCCAACGTCTGTCGTCCCGAGACGGGGTCCAGATGCGGTCGATCGGCCGGAGCCGGTATCGCCTGAAGGCTGCTCGAGCAGGTCGCGTCGAAACCGTGTCGCCAAAGCTTCGGTACCAGCTCCGTCGGGTTATCGACCGAGATCGCCAAGACCCAGTAGGTCGGATCGAGCGCCTCGGATCCGAGCACCGGAATCCGCTCGCCGATCCGCGCGCGGAAGCGCTCTCCGAGCGCTCGCCGCCGTTGCACCGACGCGTCGTGGAACTGCGCGAAGCGCCGAGACATCATCGCGAGAATCGCCGATGCCGGACGACGACGGATCTTGGAAAAGAAGTCTCCGCCGGCGAATCCGCGAGCCATCTGAGTCGCCATCCGATCGTGGTCGCGGCCGACGAGTCGGAGCGAAGCGGCGACCGTCCCGGCGACCGGGCCGAGCGAGAGTCCCTTGACGAAGCCGTACTTGATGAGGCGCTGGAGATACTCGGTGCCCGAGACCTGCGGCCAAGCCTCCTGAGCGGCATTCAGACGGTCCGCAAGATCCGGGTCACGACAGGTGAAGACCGCTCCGATCAGGGACGAGTGCGTCTTGATCGGGCCGAAGCTGTACATCGAGATGTCCCCTTCGTCGGTTCCCGGCTCGGGAAACCCGGCGAAGGCCTGGGCACAGTCCTCGATCAGCAGCAGCCCGCGAGCGCGACAGATCTCGGCAATCGAACCGAGCGGCATGCGGCCGCCGAACAGATGAGCGACGACGACCCCCTTGGTCCGCGGCGAAAGCGCCGCCAGCATCGCTTCTTCCGAGATCGACAACGTCAGAGGATCGACGTCGATCGGGACCGGAACGAGTCCGTGCTCGCGCACGATCCGAGGCATGTCGGGGATCGTGAGCGCCGACATGGCGATCTCGTCCCCCGGTTCGAAACCTTCGGTCGACAGGAGAAGATCGAGGCCGCTGCGGACCGACAACGCGACGAACGGCGCTCGGCCGCCGCCGCTCCAGCAACGGCCGATCGTCCGCCGCGAGCGCGAGTCGTCATGCTTCCGAAGGCAAGCGACGGCTCCCCTCGCCAGGTCCGACCAGCCGATGTCGATCCGTTTGCGAACCCACATGGCCATGCCCGATTCGATTCGACCCTGCTCCATCCTCGACGTCGCTCATCATAAGGCCTTCATCGAATCGAGTCATTCGCGGCCGGGGATTTTCGGCCCTCGCCGCCGGTCGTCGTCGTCGCGTCGACGGAGTAGCATGACCGGGTAGGTCCGAGGTGAGGCCGGGGGACTCGGCACCGAGCGAAGGCTTCCTTCGGCCCGTACGCCTCGAAGTCGGTCCGTCGGTCCGCTCCGCGCGAAAGTCGTCGAGACTCGACTGCCGCTCGGCTTCGCCGCCGCAGCTCCCCCCTATCCCCTCCCCCGATACCCGCCGAACAGCGATTCACGTTCGAGTCGTCCTGTCGACGAGACAAGCCCTCTACTTCCGCCGAGCCTCGCATGCCTCGTGCCCATGCCACGCAACTCCTGTCGGTCGGCGAAGCCGGTACGGCGCCGCGACTGCCGGACGACGCGGCTCCCTGGGCCGAATCGCCCGATCTGCTGTTGCTGCACGGATCGGCCGATCTGCGCGACGAGCTGACGGCGGTCGCAGCCGACTGGCGGCGTCGCTATCCCGGCTGCCACGTCATCGGCTGCACGGCCGAAACGGTGATCGGCGGCGGTCGGGAGTTCGAGGAGATGTCGGCGATCACCGCACTTGCGCTCTCGCTCCCCGAAGCCGAGCCGATCACGTTCGGCCTGGAGTTCGTCACGACTCGCGAAGGGAACGCCTTCGTCGGCTGGCCCGATCGTCCCGATCTTTGGGATCGCGCTCGGGGAATCGTCGCGCTCGGCGATCCGTTCTCGTTCCCGATGGACGCTTGGCTCGCTCGGATGAATGAGGATCATCCCGAACTGCCGATCGTCGGCGGCATGTGCAGCGGCGGTCACGAGCCGGGAGGGAGCCGGCTGATCATCGACGATACGGTCCTCGACTCGGGGGCCGCGTTCGTGGTGTTGCGAGGAGACTTTCGAGTCGACGCGACCGTCTCGCAGGGCTGCCGACCGATCGGCGAACCGGCGGTGGTGACCAAGGCGGAGCGGAACGCCGTCCTCGAACTCGACGGTCGCCCTGCTCTCCGGGTGCTCCATGAACTCTTCCGATCACTGCCGACCGGCGAGCAGGAGATCTTCCGTCACGGACTGCAGCTGTCGAAGCGGATCGACGAGCCCCGTTCGGCTGCGGAAGCCTATCTGGTGCGCAACGTCGTCGGGATCGAACCCGAACTGCAAGGAATCGTCGTCGGCGATTACTTCGAGACCGGGACTCGAGTCCGTTTCGAGCTGCGGGACGAGCGAGCGGCTCATGCCGATCTGGATGCCGAGCTCGGACGAATCGCCGGGCTCGGGACCCCACCGGTCGCCGCCGTCGTCTATTCGTGCAACGGTCGCGGCTCGCGACTCTTCTCGGTCCCGGACCATGACGCCGCTGCCGTCGCTCGCCGCTGGCCCGGCCTGCCGCAGGTCGGCTGTCATGCCGCCGGCGAGATCGGCCCGATCGCCGGAAGGAACTTCTTCCACGGCTTCGCCGCCGCACTGCTGNNCACCGCGCAGTCGATTCGTGAGCCGCTGCCGGCGCCGCGCTGCCGATCGACTCGGCGGACGTCTCGCCGAGTCGCCGGCGCTGATTCAGCTCAGAACCGACGGGTTGACGACGCTTTCGGGAATGCGCCCCGCGAGACGTTCGACGACCTGAGTCGCGGCGCGACGCCGCAGATCGGCCAGCGACTCCGCCGACACGAAGGCGGCATGAGGCGTGACGATCACGCGCGGATCGTCGTACGGAGCTCGGCTCAAGTCCGGCGGCTCCGGCGTCTGGACGTCGAGCCCCGCCCCTGCCAGATGCCCCGAGGCGAGGGAACGAGCCAGCCCGTCATGATCGACGACTCCACCACGGGCCGTATTGATCAGACAAGCCCCCGGCTTCATCCGCGCCAGCCGCTCGGCCGAGATCATGCCGCGCGTCTCGTCGGTCAGCGGCACGTGCAGACTGACGAAATCGGACTGTG
>DMPQ01000354.1:348-6914 GCA_003455945.1 Planctomycetaceae bacterium | reverse complement strand
CGGCCGGCAACTCGTCCTCCGCCGGCTCGTCGCTCGCGTCATCCGAGACCGGTTCGTCGGTGCCGGTCGTCTCGTCGTCCGCCGCCGCTTCGTCAGTCACTTCCGATTCGTCGGCGATCTCATCGGTATCGGCAACGATCGCTCCCTCGTCGTCCGACTCGGTCGGCGCTTCCGGATCGATGCCGCCGTCGGGAACCGGGCTCTCTTCCGTTCCGGTCAGCCCGGCTTCGTACTGCTGAAGTCGGAGCTCCTTGGCCCGGACCAGGTCGATCGTCAGCGTCTCGTCGAAGGTCGCCCGATAGCTACCGGTCGAGGTCGGCGTGATGTTCTTGCCCGAGATGTCTCGCCCTTCGTCGGTTGCGCGGAGGTTCCGTTCGATGACGGCGACCTGGCGCGAGTTCGAGACGCGGCCGCGCATGCCGAGCGTGGCGACGTGCTCCCGATCATCGACCGAGAGCGTCAGCTGTTCGAGGATGACGTCATCGGGGAGCGGCAGGCGATCGCTGAGTCGGGCGAGTTCGTCGGTCCAGTCGACTCGGTCCTGAACCCATTCGTCGACCAGCTGCACCTCGGCCATCCGATCCCGATACCCTTCGTCGTCCTTCCGCATCTCCCGCGTCTCGGCCTGCAGAGCGGCGACCTGACCGGCCAGTCGAGTCGACTCCATCCAGTACAGGGCACCGACCGAGGCGAGCAGCGCGACGACGGCGACGACGACCAGCAGGTTGCGAGTCCGGTTGCTCGGCGCGGCCGGCGGGCGACTCGGGTTGATGAAGTCGATTTCGGTCGCGGGATCGGGAGACGCGTCGTCGAAGGCGCCGAGCACCGCCGCGAACCGTTCGCTGTGTTCGGGAGGGGAGCAACCGACCGACGCGCTGCCTTGGAACAGCTCCCACGGATCGACCCGCTCGACATCGCCGCCGATCGCCTCACGCAATCCTTCGGCCAGCGGCTCGCCGAGCGGCGCGTCGACCATCAGGAGCGAGCGGGCGATCGAGCCGTCACGGTTCTGATTGCGGAAGCTGCCGAGCGTGCGACGGATCTCGCCGAGCGTCTGAGCGACGATCGCTTCGACCGAGGCCTCGGCCGAGACGCGGAAGCTGCGAGTGAGCTGAACGTTGGCGTCGGCGAAGATCGTCAGCTCGATCGTCTCGGCCAACCGTTCGACGAGGAGCAGGTTGCCGAACAGGCGCCCCGAGCGCCTGAGGAGCCGCGCGACGGCGAACGGGCGCAGCATGACTCGCTTCAGATGCAGTCCCGCCTTGTCGCAGCAGCCGCGAATCTGCGCGACGACCTGCGGGCTGATCGCCGCGGCGAGCACGCGATGCTGTCCGTTGGCCAGCGGCGGCAGGGGAACGTAGTCGAGCAGCCACTCGTCGGTCAGACTCGAGAACTCGCGCGACGACTGGAAGCGGACGATCTGCGGCAGCTCCTCGTCGGGGACCGGCGGAACTTCGATCACCCGCATCTCGGCTCCGGAACGCTCGACGATCACCGTCGCGTCCCCCTTGCCGAGCTTCTGGGCGGCGAGCCCTTCGGCGAGCGATTCCGCGAGCGTCATCGGCTCGTCGCTCTCGTCGCGCACCGGCAGCTCGAAGCCGACGGCGCGCGTCAGCGACGGCCGTCCGCCGCGCGCGACGTTGCCGCCGACGACCAGCGCCCGTTGCGGATCCCATTCGAGTACGATCGCACGCCCCATCGTTCACCGTCTTCCTTCCGGGCTCCTAGCGGGTCTGCAGGAGGCCGGTTCCCAAGGTGTCCGTCTCGTAGCCCAACGGCAGGTGGCTCTTGTCCCTCCAGAATAGTATCCGAGGGAAGGCACCCGTCCGGTCGATCACCACTTCCGCCCTGCTCGAACCCATGCCGTCGTCGAAGTAGCCGACCAGTTCGGCCTTATAGACGTCGCCGCCGACACAGACGAACGGAAGCATCTGCCGCATCGTCGCCAGGTCGACGATCCCTTCGACGAGCAGCCAGGTCTCGAAATCGCGATTCGGATCGTCGTCGTCGCGCACCACGTCCCGGCGACTGACGATCGTGTCGGCCACCTCTTCGGTCATCCCCGGAATCCCGAGCAGGACGGTGCGGGAGCACTGGGCGATGTTGATCCGTCCCGGAATCGAATCCGAAGCGACCGTGGTGACGTTCTCGAGCAGCAGCGGCATCTGCAGGCCGAGTCCGCCGTCCGACCGGAACGGACTGTCCAGAATCACCGTCTCGTCCTCGCCGATGAACTGCGCCTCGACGCGCGCATCGACCACTTCGAGCACCTGAGAGAACTGAAACGACGCCGACGCATTGGTCAGGTCGAGTTCCCCCGGCAATCGCGGGCCGGTCGATTCGTCCTCGCCCGTGTAAGGACCGTTGATCCGCAGCGCGACGATGAAGGTAGCCCACTCGTTGTTGAAGACGGTCGACAACTGCTCGAAGAGCGTCGCCAGATCGGACTGGTTGATGTCGATCCGCGGGAGCCCTTCGCGCGTGTAGTTCCGCTCGCGACTCCAGAGCGTCAGGTAGTTCGCCCAGCCGAGCGCCATGTCGTCCGACAACCCGCGACTCCCCGACTGACTCCCTTCCTCGCCGTCGATGATTCCGTTGTGGTTGTCGTCGAAGCCGAACAGGAGCTCGGGCGTCACGCCGCGGACCATCAGCAGCTCCTCGATCGATTCGAGCGGGCCGTCGGTCGGCAGGTACGGAGGGGAGAGTCGCGCGTAGTAGTCCCGCTCGCAGCCGTATTCGCGAGGGTCCTGATCGGTATCGATGTAGTCCATGATCGCGTCGGCGATGTCCTCGGTCATCAGCGGCAGAGCCATCAGGAGCATCCGCCCGCCGTCCGGCACCTGCGCCTCGACCATCGGCAACACGTTCAGGTTGAGCTTCGTCGACTCGTCGGTCAGCCCGTAGCGGAAGCCGGCCTGGAGTCCGCTGTCGTCGAGCGCCGGAGCGACGGCGGTCACGTAGCCGTTGATCTGTTCGACCGGATCCTGATAGACCGGCATCCCCTGGAACTGCACCGGGTTGTCGTAGGTGCCGCCGTTCTCCTCGACTCCGTCGTCGGTCAGCGACAGGAACAACCGGATCGATTCGACGCCGCTGTCGACCAGATAACGCGATTGGATTCGGCGCCCCGACATCTGCGCCGCTTCCTGTTCGGCCTGCATGATCGCGGTGAACGTGTACGCCGAAAACGCCAGCGCCACGACGACGATCAGCACCAGGATCAGCACGATCCCGCGACGCCGCGACGATTCGGCGACGGAAGCGGAGCGGGATTCGGTGCGGGGAGTACGGCTCATGGCGTCATCCCTCCTGCGCCTGCACCGCCGCTCGCAGCGCCGCCGCTCGAAGCACCACCGGTCGAATCGCTCGCTCCCGACGACTCGCCGGAACCGTCATCGGCCGGAGGCTCGGCCATCGGCAGATGAACCACCAGCCGATACGACTCTTCGGGGAGTTCCTGCAGGTTGACCTGCGAGACGGCCATGCGGAGCGAAAGGACGATCTCGACCGCGTTCGGCAGACTCTCCATCGACTCGCTGTCCCACTCCTCGACCCATTCCCCGGCGGCGCCGTCGAAGTAGCGGAAGGCGAGCGAACGGACCTCGTTGGCCAGCACGAGCGTGTTGCCGAGCGCCGCCGGATCGGCTCCGCTCTCGTCCGCCAGACGCGAAACGGAATGGCTGACCGAGATGCGGACGAGCGACATCGCGTCCTGTTCGAACGAGACGGGGAGGCCGGCGAGCTGAGCCGGATCGAGGGCCGACGTCGGCACGACTCGGTAGATCACCGTCTTGAGATCGCTGGAAAAGTCGAGTCCGTCCTGCGAGATGCCGTACAGGTACTCGTCGCGTCGCGGCATCCGGCTGATGTCGACTCGCAGCTCGGCCGCATTGCCGAACAGGCCGGGGCGCGGAGCCGGTTCCTCTTCGGTCGCCGCTGCGTCGGTCCCGGCGGTGCCGGCATCGGTCCCGCCGTCGTCGCCCGTCATGCCTGCCGCGGCTCCGGCATCGAGTCCGGCGGCGGAGGCCATTTCGGCGAGCGCCGGATCGGCCAGCAGCGCCGTCAGATCGGTGCTCGACAGGAGTGCTTCGAGCTGCGACATGTCGATCGGCTTGTACTGCACGCCGGCCCGGATGTCGGTCGCCATCAGCTGCATCAGCCCGCGAGCGACGAGCGCCTGTTCGACTCGGTTGCGCTGATCCTCGAGCACGCGCAGATGGAAGTAGATCGCGTAACCCATCGCGCCGATCACCAGGACCGACAGCGCGAGCGCGAGGATCACTTCCAGCAGCGTGAAGCCGCGACGACCGATCCGTGCGGCCGCTCGGCGCACCGCGCGCAGCGCTACCGATCCGTCTCGCGACGGTCTCGGTGTTTCGGCGGCGCAGCGCGCACTTCTCATCGGCATCTCCGTCGACAGGGCGACGCGTCGGGACTCAGTAGACCGCTTGGTACTCTTCCTCGAGCTGCTTGACGTACTCGGGGTCGGGGAGGAAGCGGAAGACCCGGTAGCTGATCGGTACGGCGAACTGAGCCGGATCCTGTTGCACCAGCACCTCGACCTGCAGCAGCCCCGGTTGCTGGGACGACTGCACCGTGACCGAGTAGACCCAGTCGGGAGCTTCCTCGCAGGTCGCCGTGCTGACCGACTCGAGGTCGAGAGCACCACCGGCGACTTCGGCCATCCGCGTGTCGGCGAGCAGATGGGCCAGACTCAGTTCGTGCGCGGCGAGGGCCGAGCGGGTCCCGAGTCGGATCAGTTCGCCGATCGCCGCCAGAGCGCCGCCGAGGATCGCGATCGCGAGGATCACCTCGAGCAGCGACAGACCGCGACGCGGCGTCCGCGAGGTCCGGAACGGAGAGCGATTCATCGCGTCCCTCCGTTGTCGATCGCGAGCACTTCCGAGACCGAAGCGGTGCCGGTGAGTCCGCGGAGATCGAGTTGCACGTACCAATTCCGATCGTTGACCAGCCGGAGCTGCGTCTGTTGAGCGGTCCCGTCGGGATAGAAGAGGATCGTCATCGGCCCGCCGCCGGAAGCCGCAGCTCCGCGGGCTCCGGTCGATCCGCCGGCTCCACCGCCGCTCCCGCCGCCGTCTCCCAGCAGCGCATCGGAGCGGGAATCCGAGGCGGTTTGCCCCTGATCGAATCGGACTCCGACCGGCAACAGACCGTCGCCGTAGTCGAAGTTGCGCTGCTCTTCGGGAGTGATCGACGACGGGATGGTCGGCGGCTGATAGGGGGAGTACTGAGCGATCGTGTAACGACCGGTCCCCGGCTCGTAGACGAACGCCCATTCGACTCCGGTCCGGATCGCCTGGACGCGAGCTCGCCCCCAGTCGGCGCGAATCACGTCGGCGGCGCGGCGCAGCTTCCGTCCCTCGAACGTCCCGTTGAGGATCGGCATCGTGACGGCGGCCATCAGCACCATCACGGCCAGGACGAGCAGGACTTCGAGCAGCGTCAGACCGGAGCGGTCGGAGCGCGGGGGGACCGTGGGCCGGGAGCGGTCGGCCGGAGCCGGCACGGCGCGGGGCGTCGGTCGTTCGTCGGCGCCGCTGAACTTCACGGCGATCCCCCTCTCGCAACGTCGCGTCGCTCGCGACCGAGCGTCACTGCTGCAGGACGATGTTGGTGATGTCGTCCTGCGTCTGCGGCTGCAGATCGGGTCCGGCCGAGCTGATCACCGGCTTCATCAGGTTGTTGACGTTGGTGGTGGAGTACTGATACTCCCCTCCCCACGGATCGGTCGGCACCTGCTCGATGTACGGTCCGCGCCACTTGCCGGCCGGAACGTTCTGCGGAGCGGCGACCAGCTCGTTGAGAGCGGTCGGCAGACGGCCCACGTCCAGCTGATACGCGACGCACGCCTTTTCGAGGGCGTTGATGTTCATCCGGGCGCCGTCCGAGTCGGCGTTGCGCTTGATCGCCGTGTAACCGATGGTGACGACCGAGACCATGATGATCAGGATCGCCATGACCAGGAGGACTTCGAGCAGGGTGAAGCCGCGTCGGCGGCGGGCAGTTCGGCGGGACATTCGGCAGGTCCTTCAGAGGGCGGAAACCGGAATACGGGACGCAGGAGACTCCGGCAGCGGAGCGATTCCCGCGGAAACGTTCGTCGTCAGGTCAGCGTTCTTCGGTCGGTCGAGTCGTCGATGGGACAGTCGTCGGTGCGGCGCGATCACCGCATCGTGCTGCTCATCTTGATAACGGGAAGCAGGAGCGCGATCACCACCATCAGGACCATGGCGGCCATGATCAGCAGCATCGCCGGCTCGATCATCCGGACGAGGAGATCGAGACGTCGGGCGGTCCGGTTTTCGAGGCCGTCGGCGACGTCGACCAGCACCGTGTCGAGGGCGTTGGATTCCTCGGCGACCGAGATCATCTCGACCACCGCGCCGGGAAACAGCGCGCGATTCTGCGCGAGGCTCTTGCCGAGCGCCTTGCCCTCCTTGACGCGGTCGATCGAGTCCGACACCGCGTCGACCAGGATCTGGTTGCCGATCGAGCGGCGCGCGACGTTGAGCGCATTGATCAGGGGCACGCCCGCGCCGAGCAGG
>DMPQ01000354.1:0-331 GCA_003455945.1 Planctomycetaceae bacterium | reverse complement strand
TTCACCTGCGTGATCAGCGGCAGCTCGGCGTTGAAGCCCTGGAACACGAGCTGGAACCGCGGGATGAAGAAGACGAGCAGGAAGATCAGCACGCCGATCGCGAGCACCAGCAGGATGGCGGGATACATCAGCGCGGAAATGACCTTGCCCTGCAGGTCCTTCTCCCGCGCCTGGAAGTCCGCGATCTGCGCGAGCACGACGTCGAGGAATCCGCCGGTCTCGCCGGCCTCCACCATCGCGACGTACACCCGGGGAAAGGTCTCCGGCGAGCGCGCCATCGCGTCCGAAAGCGACATGCCGTCGATCACCAGGTCGTGGATCTCCTTCCATT
>DMPQ01000138.1 GCA_003455945.1 Planctomycetaceae bacterium | reverse complement strand
TGCATGGCGGCAAACATCTCCCATCCGAGCCAAGCGGCGACGAACAAGCTGCAGGCGACGGCGACCATTCCCCAACGGCGAGTCGACTTGATCTGCCACCACATGATCATGCCGCTCACACCCCAGAAGACCATCACGAAGGCCATCAGGTCGACGATCACCGCCCAATACCACCGCGGACCGCCATCCATCGGATAGCCGTGGGCGGTATGTAGCCTGAGCAGGAATCGTCGCCATGAGAACTCGGTGGTCGGGGGAGCGTCGGCCGGAACCGCGGTGACCGCTCCGGTCAACGGCTGATGCCGGCAGTTCCAAATTCGCTCCCCGTCGCTCACTCGAAACGAAAGCTCGGGAACGACGAGACGGAGTTCCAACTCGTCGACATCCCAATCAGGTCGCAGTCGCTCGATCGTCCGCCGTGCGTCGGCGATCAGTCGCTCGCGCAGTTCTTCGTCGAGCAACATGGGACGTCGAGAGGGATCGACAACGTTGGCAGCGTCGTCCGTGGCGGCGTCGCGGGAGACGGATCGCTGCGTTTCGTCACCCGCAGGGGGCGTTGCCCCGGCGGTCCGGTTCGGCGGCCGTCGAGCCCCGCGTTGTTGGCCGGAGTTCGCGCCCCCTTCAGGATCCACCGCGAAGAAGGCCTCTTCCGCCGGAGCTGCCTCGGCCCTGCGCTGCGGTCCGAACCGTAGTCTTCCGGGCTCGTCCCCCAGCGGCAACGTCAGCGAGTAACTCGTTTCCTCACGCTCGAACGACGCGGTCCAGAAACGACTGGTGAACCGCGGTGGCTCCGAGAGATCGAGTCGAATTCGCCGGTCGCTCTGAGCGAATCGCTCCTGCAATTGCCGGACGAGTTCCTCGGCTCGCGTCGGCGCCGACCAAACCCGAGTTGTCCGTTCGGTCGAAAGCAACGCCAGCGGAACGGCCTGCTGTTCGGTCGGCGAGAAGTGCTCCGGATGATTGAACAAGTAGGCAGTGATCCCGTAGAGCAACGCCCAGGGGCAAAGCAGCAGTCCGAAATAGAGATGGCGCNNCGGCGAGTCAACATCAGGCTGCCGCGAACCAAGGGGCTGCGCTTCTTGCGGCGCGCCGTGTCCGGTTCCGATCCGCCACGTGGGGATCGAGGGGTACGCGGAAGCGGGAACGCCCTTTCGGCCGCGGGTTCAACCAGGGTCTCGTGTTCGGTGAGCGACATCGACCGCCATTTCCGACATGGATCTGATACTGAGTCTCAGTACGCTACCTGGCCGATCGAACGCTTGTCAAGGACCGATTCGTCGCCCCCTGAGCAGCGCGAAATGCACTCATGATCCGAACGTCGGCGCGCCGCGATCGGCCTTTCTGGCTTCGTGACCTTCGTGAACTCTGTGGTTAGAAATGCCTTCTAACCACGAAGGACGCCGAGGCCATGAAGTCTCGCTGCGCGACATTCCTCCTCCGATGGTTCGGGCGGCCGGGGGCGAGTCCCTGGTCGACGGCTCGCGACCGCATGTCGCTGCAGAGAGGTGGCGATAGAATGCGGCCGGTTTTCAGCGTGACGGCGTCCGACCTCCCGCACGCCTCTTTCTCCGACGACGGAACCTGGTGCCGATGAGCGATGATCCGATCGATGTTCGCTTCGCCGAAGTCCGGCGGCTGGTGACCGAGGCGGGGCGGTCCACGCTGACGCGATTCCGCTCCGAAGGCCTCGTCGTGCACCGCAAGGCGGATCGTTCGCCGGTCACCGAAGCCGATCGTCAGGCGGAACTGATGCTTCGCGACGCGATCGGTCGGCTCTTTCCCGACGACGCCTTTCTGGGCGAAGAGTTCGGCGAGGTGAGCGGGACGAGCGGCTATCGCTGGATCGTCGATCCGATCGACGGGACCAAGTCGTTCATCGCCGGCGTTCCGCTGTTCGGCACGATGATCGGCCTCGAACTCGACGGTCAGGCGCTGATCGGCGCGATCTACGTCGCCGGACTCGACGAAGGGGTCTTTGCCGCCCGGGGCCGCGGCTGTTGGCACTTCCACGGCGACCGCGATCCGATCCGCACTTCCGTCTCCAAGACGCGCGATCTGGCCGATGCGATCTTCGTGACGAGCGAGGTGAAGACGTTCGATCTTCGGCAGAGTCGCCCGGCCTACGAGCAACTCGAACGAGCCTGCTTCGTGACGCGGACCTGGGGGGACTGCTACGGGTATCTGCTCGTCGCCACCGGCCGAGCCGACCTGATGATCGATCCGGTCATGAACGTCTGGGACGCCGCCGCCGTCCAGCCGATCCTCGAGGAAGCGGGAGGGACCTTCACCGACTGGGAAGGGCTGCCGACGATCCATGGCGGCGAGGGAATCGGGACGACTCCGTGGCTCCTGGAACAGGTGCTGGCGACGACGCGTCACTACCCGCGCCCCGCCGTTCTGCCGCGGACCTGAGCGATACCGACACGCGACGCCGACTCCGCATCGAACGGGCGCTGGGGCGGCCGGCGGCTCGTTCCGTTCGGCCGCGTCAATCACCCGCCGGTTCGTCGAGCGTCTTCTTTTCGACGTAGCGGGCGCGGCGATCGGTGAACCGTTGCCGCTGGTCGCTCGCTGCCGGCAACCGGTCGAGCGCCCGATCGATCGTCGCTACTGCGCGGTCGAACTCTCCCGACCGCGCCTGGGCGGCGGCCAATGCGTCGAGTCCCTCGGGCGTCGCGTCGCCTGCGATCTCGATCGCCCATTGCGCCAGGCGAACGGCACGCTCCGCTTCCGCTCCTGCGGTGCCGGTATCGGTCGCCGCGCGACGCGCCGCCGACAGCGCCGAACTGCCGAGCACCCTGCGTTCCTTTGCCGACAGCGCTTCGACGAAATCCGGATCGAGCCTCGGCACCTGAATGCTGTCGGTCGAGCCCTCCTGCAGTTCGGCATCTTCCCCGCGAAGTACCAGGCGTTCCCGAATCAACCGGTCGACTCGCTCCGTCCAAGCGACCCAGCGCTCCCGATCTCCGTGCGGCTTGACCGACGACAACCCGCGTCGCCAGGTCGTTTCGGCAGCGACGATCCGGAGCGCCATATCCCTCGGGAGCAGAGCCAGCGACTCGGCCGGTCGATCGAATGCCCGTTCGATGACATCGGCCACCAGCTGCCACGCTTCGCTCGTCGGCGTCTCGTCGTTCGGCCGCTCGACAGCTGCCTCGATGAGTCGTTCGATGAAGGGAAAGGGAAGGGGCTCCGGAAGCTGCTCGAACTCCGCCGCGACTCGCGCGGCGTCGTCGGTCCGACAAGCACAACAGACGGCATTAAGATGTCCGATGACCCGGTAGTCGTTTCGACGATCGGTATCGCCGCCTTCGTCGGCGGTATCGAGTCGTTGGAGCCCTCGATCGATCCACCGCAGGCCGTGTTCGGCGGCGTCGTTGCGCAGCGAGGCAAACGCCGCATCGAACAACAGTCCGACCCGCCGGAGCTCGACGTCTTCCGCCGTTCGGTCCGACTCGGCCGCCAATCGATCGGCGGCCGCGATCCATCGACTTCTTCGGGACGAATCCAGCGGGGCATCCGACGGGTCGGTTACGATCGCCGAAGCCGATGTTCCCGCGCCGACCAGCAGCTCTCGATAACGATCGGTGATCGGAGTCGTCTCGGAACTCTCCGCTTCCGCCAGATCGAGCAGTCGAGCGACGGCATCGAACAGGACCAGAGGGGGCATCGGCCGGTCATCCGCATCGATCGCCGCGCGACGCGACTTCTCCTCGGATGCCGCGGTCACCTCGCACGCCTCGGCGAGCCGTTCGAGCGCGTCGCCGGTCGCCGGGTCCAACGCACCTCGTTCGTCCGCGATCGCTTCGAGCTCCTCTCGACGCACCCGAATCAGACGCTCGGTTTCACCTTGGTCCGCAAGCAGCTTCGCGAGCGCGGCGGAGGCCTCGAGCGTCATCGGATCGCTCGCCCCTTGCATCCGACGTCGGTAATCGACCAGTCGTTCGCGCAAGTCCGTTGCTCTTTCCGGATTCCCGACCTGTTCGTAGGCCGCCGCGAGATTCGTCATCGACTGAAGCACATCGGGGTGATCGGGACCGAGTACGTCGGTCCGCCCGACCAGCGCTTCTTCGTGCAGCCTGACGGCTCGCTGATGGTCCCCTACGGCCGCCGCGACCGCACCGGCGTTGTTCATCGCCAGTAAGGTCTCGGGATGTCGATCGCCTCGCGTCTTGCGGTAGAGCGTCAGGCATTGCTCGAACAATTCCGCGGCTCGGCGATGATCGCCGAGTGCGTAATGGGTCGCTCCGAG
Organism: Planctomycetaceae bacterium; assembly: GCA_003455945.1. Taxonomy (GTDB): domain Bacteria; phylum Planctomycetota; class Planctomycetia; order Pirellulales; family Pirellulaceae; genus UBA11682. The sequence continues at coordinate 6,870 of DMPQ01000138.1, read as the reverse complement.
CGTGTTGAGCGACATCAGCACCGCCGGATGCGTGTCGCCCAGCGCGGCCCGCTGACGCTCGATCGCCGGCTCGAGCAGTTCGACCGTCCGATCGTAGTGCCTTGCGATGTAGTGCGCCGTCGCGAGGTTCGCCACGGCAGCGAGAGTCTGCGGATCATCGTCGCCGACCGCCGCTCGCCGCTCCTCCACCACCTGTTCCTGCAACGCGATCGCACGATCGACCTGCCCGGCAAACAGCAAGGCGTTCGCCAGATTCGCTCGCGAATCGGTCGTTTCGGCGTGCTGTTCTCCGAGTTGACGGACTCGCATCGCGAGCGTCCGTTCGTGCAGCTCGGCCGCGCGAGCATGCTCGCCGAGCCGTTCCAGATTGACCGCCAGGTTGTTCATCGCCTGGAGCGTGTACGGTGCTTCCTCACCCTGAAGCTCGATCCGCTTCGCCAGGACGATCTCGTTCAGCTCCTTGGCCCGTCGCGGATCGCCGGCGCATTCGCAGGCTGCCGCCAGCCCCTGCATCCCGTCGAGGGTCAGCAAGTTCGTCGGGCCGAGGTGTTCGGTCGCGTCATCGACCAGACTCTCGAGCAGTTCGACCGCCGTCGCACAGTCGGTCGACCGATAGTGCGCGATCCCCAGATTCAGTCGCGCTGCGAGCGTCCGAGGGTGTCCCTCACCGATCGACGCCCTGTAACCGTCGATCGCGCGGCGATAATGCGGGATCGCCTGGTCGAACCTGCCGAGGTCGCCGAGCACATCGCCGAGCAGCGATTCGGTGCCGAGCGTCGACGGGTGATCGGGACCGAGCGTCTCGACTCGTCGAGCCAAAAGCGTTTCGAGCAAGTCCAGCGCTTCGGCGGCCCCTCCCGATCCGGTCAGAAAACTCGCCAGGTTGCTCGTGATGACCATTGCATGAGGGTGTCGGTCTCCGAGTTCCTCGGTCGCCAGCGCCAACGCCTCGCGCTGCAGTTCGATCGCTCGATCGTCTTCGCCCGCACGGACGAGCGCCGAGGCCAGATCGTCCGTCATGACGGCGATCAGCCGACGATCCGCCGGGTAATGCGATCGAGCCAGCTCCAAACCTCGCTCCGCCAATGCGACTTCGCCCGCCCGATCGCCCGACATGCGGAGCAGAATGCCCCGAAGCCGCTCGACCGACAGCGTCGTGAGGTGTTCGGGACCGAGCGATCGGCGACAGCGTTCGGCAAGCTCCGGAATCGTCGCCAGCGACTCGCGGCTTTCGCTGGCGTCATATCGGGCCCACGCCAGGGCGCGCTCCGCCTCGAGCGTGTCGGGAGCGGAATTCCCCAGGCTCGACGTCAGATCGGCCACGGCTCGCTCCCCCACCTCGACCGCCTCGCGATGTCGTCCGAGCCCTTCCAGAGCCTGGCAGATCGCCGATCGGAGTTTGCCGCGAGCGACCGGATCGCCGCTCAGTCGCTCGTCGATTTCGCGGCTTGAATCAAGCAGGACCGCGCTCGCCGGGCGATCGTACGGACGCCCCGCGCCATCGGCCGGGTCGACCGAACGGAACGAATCGACCAGCAGTCCGAGAATCGACTCGGCGCGCCGTTCCGCGCGTCGCGATTCGTCGCGGGCCGCGAGGGCCGCTTGGGCGCTGAGCCGAGCCGAGTCGCGTTCCGCCTGGGCCCGAGCGAAGTTTTCCTGAGCGACATCGCGAGCCGTCGAAGCCTCACGTCGCTCCTGAAGGGCCCAGCGAGTCAACAGGCCGGAGCTGACCAGGCCGAGCGCGAGCAGCACGACGACGGTCGCGACCAAGGTGACGAGCGAGCGGTTCTTGCGCACGAACTTGCGCAGCCGGTAAGCGGCGGACGGAGGTCGAGCCTCGATCGGTTCGTCCGCGAGAAAGCGACCGATGTCCGCCGCGAGCGAGCCCGGCGACTCGTAGCGACGCTCGCGGTCCTTCTCGATCGCGCGCAGCACGATCCAGTCGAGATCCCCTCGCATCAGTACCGAGAGACGCTTCGATTGGAGTCCGCCGATCGACGAGTGAACCGACGACGACGCATCGGACGTCTCGGCCAATCGCGCGCTCGGTCGCTGAGGCTCTTCGTCGCGGATGCGCGACAGCACCGACATGATCGACGCCCCGCGAAGCGATTCGCGCCGCAACGGCGTGCTGCCGGTCAGCAGTTCGTAGAGCAACACGCCGAGCGAATAGACGTCGGTGCGCGTATCGATATCCGATTCGTCGAGTCGTGCCTGTTCGGGACTCATGTATTCGAGCGTGCCGACGACCTGCCCGAGCGCGGTGAACATCGTCCGATCGGTCAGCGGTTGATGAGTCGCCTTGGCGAGCCCGAAATCGATCACCTTGACGATCGGCCGGTCGTCACTGGTCGTCACCAGGATGTTCGACGGCTTCAGGTCGCGATGAATGATCCCCTTCTGATGCGCATGTTGGACCGCCGCACAGGTCTGACGAAACAACTCCAGACGCGTCGTCAGGTCGAGACGGCGGCGGTCGCAGAAGTCGACGATCGGCGTTCCGCGAACCCACTCCATCACGAAATAGGGAAGACCGTCGTCGGTGGCGCCCGCATCGAGCACCTTGGCGATGTGCGGATGCTCCATCATCGCCAGCGCACGCCGCTCCGCTTCGAAGCGGGCGACGATCTGTCCGGAATCCATTCCCGAGCGGATCAGCTTGAGCGCGACGCGGCGCGAAACCGGGTGGCGCTGCTCCGCCAGATAGACGCTCCCCATCCCTCCGCGGCCGATCCGTTCCAGGATCCGGTAGGGACCGATCGTCCGCCCGAGCGTCGGATCGGATTCGATCTCCGAGACCAGTCGCGTCGTCGGCTGCGGCGGCTCGGCGTTCTCCGACAAGCGAAGCTCGGAACCGACGACGAAGGGGACCGGTTCGTCCGAGCCGTCATCGACTCTCGTCACGCCGGGAACGATCGTCCCCTCGCCCCGTTCCGTTCGATCGTCGTCGTCCTGAGAAGAGGGCGACAATGCAACGGACTCCGCGATCTGTTCGAGACGCTCTTCGAGCCAGCGTCGCAACGCCGGATCGACCTGTCCGGCGCGTTCGAGGAGTTGCCGGCGTTCGGGTTCCGAGGTGGCCCCCAGGGCGCGACGCAACCAGTCGATTCGGTCACTCTCCATCGTACGAATCGACTCCCCTCGCGCCGCGCTTCGGTCGAGTCGCCGAGAGACGCCGAACCGATGACCTTGGCCGCCGACCTTATGGTCTTGCACTCCACCGCCAAGTTAGCCGCCGGCCCTGCGGCGTGCCACCGATTCAGGGAGTCGGTTTGCCGCCCGATACGGGTACCTAACGACCGACCTCCGTTCGGAGGCCGGGCCATGTCCGCCCCCCCCTCGTTTCGGAACGCGAGACAGCGGCGAGGGAGCTCGTTATGCTGTCGGCATCAGGACGAGGCGAATCGCGAGCGGAACGGCGACTCAGGGAGGTGGCCGAGTGTCAGGGAAGTCGATCCCCGGGAAGGATCCTCGCTTCGGTCGCTCCGTCATTCCTCAAGCGGCTCGCGCTGCGCAGCAGCGGAGCGAGCTTCCCGACTGCCGCCGAGCGGCTCGCGAGATGATCCGCGAACGCGTCCCGGCTCAGCCCGGCGTCTACGGCTATCTCGACGGCCAGGGGCGACTGCTCTACGTCGGCAAGTCGAAATCGCTCCGCCATCGCCTGCTCGGCTATCAGGCGACGACGCCCTCCGACCCCAAGATGACTCGGATCGTCCGCCACGCGCGCGGCATGATCTGGGAACCGACCACCCACGAGCTGCTTGCGCTGATCCGCGAACAGGAACTGATCACGCGCTGGCAACCGAGCATGAATCGGATGGGGCAGCCGCTCCGTCGCCAGCCGGTCTTCGTGCGGATCGATCGGGGCCCCGCTGCGATGGTCGGACCCGCCCGACGCGCCTCGATCGAGACGCATCATTGTTTCGGTCCGATTCCGGGGACCAAGGAAGTGGGGCAGGGGGTGATCGCGCTCGCCTACGCCTTCGGCCTGCGCGACTGTCAGGCCAAGACGCCGATGCACTTTCGCGATCAGCTCGAGCTGTTCGCCGAACTCCGCACGCCGCTCTGCCTGAGACACGAACTCGGTTCCTGCCCTGCACCGTGCGCCGGCGGCTGTTCGCGCGGCGAGTACGACCGCCGCGTCGCACGAGCGGTCGCCTTCCTGGAAGGAGAGGATCGCTCGATCCTGGCCGAACTGCAGGTCGAGATGTTCCGTTCGGCGGAACAGAAACGCTATGAGCGAGCGGCGATCTGCCGCGATCGCTTCGATCGCCTGAGCTGGCTCGAAAAGCGTCTCGAGCGTCTGCGCCAGGCGCGCCGCGATCTCCACGGACTCTTCCCGCTCCCGGGACTGAAGCGCCGCCAGGTCTGGCTCGTCCTGCGCCACGGACTGCTCAGCGACGTCATCGCGGTCACTTCGAGTCCCGAGGACCGCGAGACGCTCGCCCGGATCGCCGCGCATGCCGCACTTCCGGGCCCGATTCCGCTCCCCGAATCGATGCACGAGGTCTACGTGCAGATGATCCTGCACGGCTGGTTCCGCAAGCACCCCGAAGACCTTGACCGCCTGGTCCCGTTCGATCGGATCGAGGTGGGGACGAGCGAGCCCCGGAAGAAAGAGTCGGCGTCGAGAACCGGCATGCCGAGCCGAACCGCGGCATCGCCACCGACGGCCGATTCGACCCATCGCATCGATCCGAGCAACGGCGTCGCCGTTCCGGAACCGCAGCGAGTCAAGCGGCGTCGCCGCCGGCCGCACGAATCGACCGTCGCTCCGTCGGACGCGATTCCGCTGCGAAGCGAACCGCTCCGGCGACCGGATTCGGCCAGCCGCACCGAAGCGGGCTCGGGCTGAAGCCAGCGAACCGGTGGATGGTCCGAGCGCCGCGACCTGGTCCGAGCGCCGCGACCTGGTCCGAGCGCCGCGACCTGGTCCGAGCAGCGCGATCGGGTCTACCAGACCTGGAGGTTCTGAGTCAGCTCGATGCCGGTGCCGTCTTCGACTCGGCTGCGCACCAGGTCGATCAGCCGGAGCACGTCGCTGGAGGTCGCCCGATCGTTGGCGACGACGAAGTTCGGATCGCGCTCGCACAACTCGACCGCGCCGACCTTGGTCCCCTTCAGACCGACCTGCTCGATCAGCGACGTCGCGGTGACGCCGACCGGATCGCGAAAGACGTACGCGCTCCGCTCGCCGACCGACGGTTGTCGCGATTGCTTGACGATCCAGAGCTTCTGCATCCGCCGCGTCAACGTCTCGCTCGGCTCGCGTTCGAAGACGAAATCAGCCGACAGGATCACCAGCTCGTTCAGACTGCTCTGACGATACGAGAAGCTCAGATCGTCCGCCTCGCGCCGCACCACTTCGCCGCCGCGAGTCAGCACGGTGGCGCTGCGGCACCACTGCCCGATGTCGCCGCCGTGCGTTCCCGAGTTGGCATGGAGAGCGCCGCCGACCGTGCCCGGAATTCCGACGAGCTGCTCGGGGCCCGCGAACCCTTCTCGGACCGCCGTGGCGATCAGATGCGTCAGCTTCGTTCCCCCTCCCGACCGAAGGCCGTCGGCCGTCGTTTCGAGATGGCAGAAGGCGGGAGCGGCGAGCGAGATGACGACTCCCGGGACCCCCTCGTCGCGCACCAGCAGGTTGGTTCCGCCGCCGAGCAGGCGAATCGGCAGATCCTCGGACCGCGCCCGTCGAACCAACTCGGCCAACTCCTCGACCGACGTCGGCTCGGCGAAGAACTCCGCCGGACCGCCGATCCTCAGTCGCGTGTAGGGGGCGAGCGGCTCGTTCTCGCGGACGACGTGTTCCAGACCTTCGGCGAACCCCATGAGACGGTCGACTCCTCGATTGGACCTGCCTCTCGGCGGCGGTCGACCGCCGGAAGCTGCACCGCGGCGGCGGAGTCCGATCTCCTCCGATCCGGCCCTCGTCCGATCCGGCGATGCGCTCGGCATGGTACACGATCGAGCCGCGCTGCCGACAGTAGCCTCCCCCGCTCGCCCCTCGCTCGCCGACCACTTCCGCCCCGTCTCCCCATCACCTGACATCGAATCGACCGCCTGCCGAGNNCCCTCGGCGAGCGATACAATGCGTTCGACAAGGCGGCGTTCGTCCCGCGACGACGAGCCTTTCGTGCCGGCCATTCGCACCGCGATCGCAAGAGAGAGCTTTCGATGGAACCTCGACCTTCCTCCGCCGACGAATCTCGCCTGCGAGCGGCGGGCGTCGAACCGCCCGGTCCGTCCCCCTCGGACCGTCCCGGCGTCGGGCGCCGCGAATGGCTCGGCGCCGTCGGCTCGACGACCCTCGGCGGCGTTGCCGCCATCGGCGGTTGGGGAGCGATTCCGGGCGGTCTGGTCGGAACCGCTTGCGGCGCGAGCGGTCCTTGCGGTCAGGAAGCGGCGGACCCGGCCGACACGTCGTCTCTGAAGGGGAACATCAACCATTCGGTCGTTCACTGGTGCTTCGGGTCGCTACCGGTCGAGACGTTGTGCGAGCAGGCGACACGAATGGGGCTGAAGTCGATCGAGCTGATCGCGCCGGAGCATTGGCCGACGCTCGCCCGNNTTCGGGCTGACCTGCGCCATCGCGAGCAGCCACGGGTTCGCGAAGGGGTGGAATCATCGCGAAAACTGGGACTTCTGCCGCGAGACGATCTCGGCGGCGATCACCGCCGGGGCGGAGTTCGGTTGTCGGCGAGTCATCACGTTCTCGGGGATGCTCGACGGAATCGATCCGGACGAAGGAGTGCGCAACACGATCGACGGCCTGAAGAGCGTCGTCGGTCTCGCGGAACGGTCCGGCGTGACGCTCTGTCTCGAGATCCTCAACACGCGGGTCGACGCAGGGCGATTGCGCCATGATGG
>DMPQ01000426.1 GCA_003455945.1 Planctomycetaceae bacterium | reverse complement strand
CGTGGCATCGCGCTCCCCGAGTTCCGTGGTCATGATCGTCGTCGCGCTCTTCCAACGCGTGATGTCCGCCTTGGCTCCGCTCAGGTAGCTCGTCAGATTGGTCGTCCCTCGATCATCTCGAAACAGATAACCTCCGCCGAGCATCACGTCGTTCGAGTTGTTGATCGACCAAGCTCCCGTTCGAGTCGGCGAGAGCGGTTGCAGTTGGTCGCCGATGATCCGCATGCTCAACGGACCCGCGTTGTAGCCTCCACAGAAATTCCCCTGATCGTTCATGCCGTAGATCCACCAGACGTTCGTGAGGTTCGGCACGTACGTCGTGATGCCCAGTTCGGGAAACGAGCGATAGGCCGTCGTGCCTCGCGGGTTCGCCTGGCCGCCGACCATGGCGACTCCGTTCACCCGTTCGCCGAGCTCGACCGTCGCCGCGTCGACGTCCAGCAGAATCGGCTCGTCAGGAAGCAGCGGGTTGTAGAAGAAGACACCGGTCGAGCCGCCGGCGACCCAGTAGCGGGCCACGATATCGCCCGATTCGTTCAGGCGGAGCGGCCGGTACTTCGGGATCCCCTCGAACTCCGGCAGCAGCACGACGCTCGGCGAAGCCGCCTGCGAATCGATCATGAAACCTCGTTCGGGACGCAACCCGGTGATCGGCTCGATCACCGTCGGATCGACCGGAACCAGGTTTCCCAAGATGATCCCCTGATCGTTGATGTCCAAGGCGAAGTCGAAGGTCCAGCCGGCGGGGATGCCTCCGCCGGTGCAGAGGTTCTCGAGATCGATCGCCGTCGTCACGCTGATCGACGGAGCGTACAGAAAGGTCCGCTTCCGATCGGCTCCGTCGTAGTAGCTTCCGACGATCTCGCCGAAGCGATTCATTTGGCTGAGCGAAATGGCTCCGGTGCGTCCGGGAACGTCCCAGAACTGGACGGCGAAGCTCGGGATCGGCGGCGTCTGGGCCTGGGCCATCGCAGGCCAGAGGGTGACGAGGGAGAGCAGCAACCACCTNNCTCACGCTCCGGTAGAGCGAGCGCCGATCGTCGATTCGATGACTCATGTTCGGTCTCCTGTCTCGTAAGGTGAGCGGTCGGGCTCGTTCGCCGAGCCGATCGACCGTCGATGTCGCGGTCTCACTGACGAGGGCGTGATTCCGATCCGATCTGTCTCGCCGTTTCGCATTCTTTTCGGCAGCCGGCAAACGGCATGCGTCCGGCCGAAAACGACCGTCATGGTCGAAGGCGGCAGCGATGGAGCTCGCGGCGCTCCGGCACCCGTGCTACTGCGGGAACGGGATTTCCCCGAAAATCGCGAACGTCTCGAGACGAAGGGGGCCGCGTTCGCGCCCTTGTCCTTGCCGCCACGTCCGCGCTCTCTTCGGCGGCTCGGCGGTCACCTCCCGGACCGACGAGGCGTAGGTCGCTGCCGCGACGAGGGCGCATCGGGCGGACGCCGACCACGAACGACGATTCTTCTGCCGGATGACTCCGATGTCGGGAAATGCCGAGACGGAACCGAACGAAAGCGAGTTGCTGGCCGCCGCTCTGGAGCTGCCGCCCGATCGCCGCGACGCCTACCTCGATCGGGCTTGCAAGGGTCGCGCAGCGCTGAAGGATCGCGTTCTGCGGTTGTTGCGAAACGCGTCGTCGAGTGACGACTTCATGCAGGCGCCGGCGCTCGATCTCAGTACGGCCGATTCGATCGATGCGATCGACGTCGGGCGGCAGATCGGTCGCTATCGCCTGATGGAGCAGATCGGCGAAGGGGGAATGGGAGTCGTCTACGTCGCGCTTCAGTCCGAGCCGATCGCGCGGAAGGTCGCGCTGAAGGTCATCAAGCCGGGAATGGACTCCAAGTCGGTCATCGCCCGCTTCGAAGCGGAACGTCAGGCGCTGGCGTTGATGGACCATCCTCACATCGCCAAGGTGTTCGATGCGGGAACGACTTCCGGTCGGCTCCCCTACTTCGTCATGGAACTGGTACGAGGTATGGCGATCACCGCCTACTGCGATCAGGCCAAGGCGAGCATCGACGATCGGTTGCGACTGTTTCGGGACGTCTGCGCCGCCGTCCAGCACGCGCACCAGAAGGGGATCATTCATCGCGACCTGAAGCCGAGCAACATTCTGGTGACGCTCAACGACGGCAAGCCGGTCGTCAAGGTGATCGACTTCGGCGTCGCGAAAGCGTTGCACACGCCGATCGCCGAGCAGGCGGTCTATACCGCCCTCCATCAGGTCCTCGGCACGCCGCTGTACATGAGTCCCGAGCAGCTCGAACTGAGCGGCATCGATATCGACACCCGCAGCGACATCTATTCCTTGGGAGTCCTGCTCTACGAGCTGCTCTCCGGAAAACTCCCTTTCGAGCGAGAACGATTGTTGGGTTCGGGGTTCGACGAGATGCGACGGATCATTCGCGAGGAAGACCCGCCTCGACCCAGCCAGCGGATCACCACGCTGCCGAAGGCGGAACAGTCGACGGTCGCCGAGACGCGCGGACTGGACGAGCGCGAGCTCCCCAAGACGATCCGCAACGAGCTCGACTGGATCTCGCTCAAGGCGCTTGCGCGCGATCGCAATCGCCGCTATCAGACGCCGTCGGAACTGGCCGAGGATCTGCGTCGCTACCTCGACGACGTTCCCGTTCTTGCCTGTCCCCCCTCGTACCGATACCTCGCGGGCAAGTTCTGTCGTCGGCATCGACGACTGATCGTCTCGGCATCGCTGCTGGCGGTTTCTCTGGTCGTCGGCACCGTGGTGAGCGTCTCGCAGGCGGCTCGCGCAATCCGCGCCGAGCACGACTTGGGGGAGCAACTGGCGCTGGTCACCGTCGAACAGACTCGAACGCGCCGGGCCCTGGATGCCGTCAGCCTGGCCGAATCGAAGCAGCGAGAACTGCGACAAGCGGCGGAAGACTCCGCGGCACAGGCCGCTCTGGCCGCCGAAAGCGAACGCGGCCTGAGGGAACAGGCGGAAGCGGCAGTGCGTCTCGCACGATGGAACCTCTATGTCGCGGAACTGGCCTCCTTGCGAACGGCACTCGAAGAACGGAACTTCGGTCGGATCGATGCACTGCTTCGCGGATCGGTTCCTGCCTCGGGCGAAGTCGACTACCGGGGGTGGGAATGGCACTACCTGGAACGATGCGCCCGCGACGCGTCGAACCGTCCCGCGGCGCTCGACGGTGAAGTGCCTCGCCGGCGCTTGGCCTTCAGTCCTGTCGCCGACGAACTGGCGGTGTTGACCGAGACCGGTCTGGTCGAGATCCGCGACTCGAAGTCGCTCGAACGCCTGGCTCGTTTCGATGTCCAGGTTCAGATCGACGAGTTGAGTTGGTCGCCGGACGGCACGCAGCTTGCGCTCGGAACGCACGATTTCGGCGAGCTGATCGTGCTCGATCGGAGCGACGGCCGCCGAGTCTGGCGAAGCCAACCGATCGACCATCGTTCGCTGAAGCCTGACGGCCGTCGAGTCGGTGGGATGGCCTGGAGTTCGGACGGTCGACGCATCGCGATCGGATTGCGATCGGGGGACATCGCGATCGTCGATCTTCAGACGCGGACGACCGTCGCCATCCGCTCGGCTGACGAAATGGACCTACTCGAAGCTCTGGATTGGCATCCCGACCAGGAGCGACTGCTGGTCGGACTCCGACTCGGAAAGCGACTGGTGCTCGACGTCACCGATCGTTCGACCCGCGAGTTGGATTATCTAAGTGACGTGATCGGCGATGCGGTGGCGTGGAATCCGTCCGGCGCCCTCCTGGCGACCGGCGAAGGTCGCAAGGTCCGGATCGCCTCACCCGATGATTCTGAGGCGATCGTTCTGGAGGGGCATTCGTCCGGCATCACCGACTTGGCGTGGGTCGACGACCGACGCTGCATCTCGGTCGCCCGGGACCGAACGGCGCGCTTGTGGGATGTCGAGACCGGGCAGGTCGAGAGAGTCTGGTTTCCGGCCGACGAGCCGCTGGTCGACGTTTCGATCGACCGATCCGGATCGACGATGGCCGTGGCATCGAACAGCGGCGTTCGGATCATCGCGATCGATGACTCGCCCAAGACGTTCCGCCGAGTCACGCTCCCCGGGACCGTCGACGAACTGCAATGGTCGCCGGACGGCAGGCGGATCTACGTCAACGGACTCGTGGACTTCGGGGGGCGGTGGATCGGAAGCATGGCGCTGCTCGACGGCACGACGTTGCGCCCGCTCGGAACGGCGATCAACGAACGAGGTCGAGGGTTTCGTTGGACGCCCGACTCGACGCTGATCGTCCAGGCTCTTGACGGCGGACAGTGGCAAGTGGGCGACCCTCGGACGGCGATCGGATTCCAGCGGCTGCGCAAAGCGACGACGTATCGAGCGTATTCGGCATGGAGTCCCGACGGCTCACGCGTGGTAGCGGGAGACGATCGGAGTCCGCCGATTCTCTTGGACGGCAGGACCGGCGCTCCGCTTCGGGAGTGGTCGCTCGATCCGGTCCACGCGATGACGCGAGGGGCTTGGGATCCGCTCGCCTCGCGATTCCTCACCGCAGGACGATCGCAACCGATCCTGCTGCATGTCGACGGACGATCGGTCGGCTATCCGACGATGCAATCGTTCGACAACGGCGGTATCGACTGGCACCCCTCGGGACTGGTCTTCGCTCTCGGCAACGATCAGGGGACGATCTCGATTCGCGATCCCGAACGACTCGAACCGATCGTCTTCCTGAACGGACATTCCGCCGACATTCGAGGACTGGACTTCTCGCCCGACGGAACTCGCCTCGCTTCCGCGAGCCTCGACGGAACGGTGCGTCTGTGGGATGTCGCGACCGGGCAGGAGCTGTTTCGCCTGTCGCTCCCCGATACGCCGGGCTTCTCGTCGGTTTGCTGGAGTCCGGACGGCAGGCAATTGGCGGCCGGAACGGTCGATCGTTCGGTCGTCCTGTTCGGGCCGGCGGAACCAGGTGCCTCGGCGCTCGGTTCGGCGCTACCGACTCACGGTGCGGTATTCGATCGCTTTCGTTCGGACGAGGCGGTCGATCGGTTGCGTCGTTCGGTTCCCGGCGATGCGGTTCGACCGCACCTGGAGCGCCTGCTGCGCCGGCTGGAGGATGTCGGCAACCCGTCATCGCTCGACCTGTTCGCGATGCTGGAGCTGTGGCTGGCTCCCGAAGTCGAATCGCCGAGCTCGATCGGCGACCGGATCGAAGCGGTCATCCGGAGTGTCGACGCCATCGCCGACGATCGGATCGCGCTGGAGGTCGGACGGACGGGATTGCGTTTGCTCGATCGACATGCGGGCCGACTCGAGCCTCGCGATCGGCGTTCGTTCGAGAACGAACTTCACTTCGTTCTGACGCACCGTATCGCTCGCTCCGCCGAGTCGTCCGAGCTGCCGGAGGCGCTGGCGGCGGCGATCGAGACGCTATCGCGTGACGCAGGCGAGGCCGATTCCGATTCGGTTGACTGGTACCGCAGGCTCTCGCTCGAAACTCTGAAGGTGCAGGACCAAGTGGAACGTCATGTCCGTGGGCTCGCCGAACCTGACGGTGCCGCGGACACGGACGCTCTGAAGCAGACACTGCGGCACTATGAAGAGTTCCTCGGTCGATTCCCGTCGCAGGCCATGCCGCTCGATGCGCCGCTCGACGCTCGATCGATTCGCGATGCCTGGGTACGCGAAGTCTGTGAGGCCGAGATCCGCTTCGATCGAGCGCCGACGTTCGGAACGGATTGGCCCGATGCGATCGAACGAGAGATTCTCGAGCGGAGCGACGTCTCGCTGTTCTATTTGGCGGGCCTGAGTCGACTGACGGTCGGCGACGTGGCGGGACATCAGCAGCTCTGTCGGAAGCTGCTCGAACGCTTTGCCGAGTCGAACGATCCGAATACGGCGAGTCTGGTCGTCTGGACTGCCTGCATGGCACCGTCGGCGTTTCGCGATTTCGATGCGCTCCTGGCGCTTTATCGAAAGGCGGGAGGGGAGACGTTGATCGGCGTCGAACTGGGGGCGCTCTACTTGCGTCGAGGCGACTTGGATCTTGCTCGCGAGACGCTGTCGAAGCTGATCGAGCTCGAGAAGCCCGATCAGCCGGGGACTGGGATCGAAACCCGATACCTTCTGGCATCGGTCGAAGCGGAATCGGGAAATCACGAGGCGGCTCGGCGATGGGCGGACGAGGCGGAGCGAATGGTTGCCGAACGAATGGCCGCGCCGGGTGCCTTCTCCAAGATCGCCTGGACGATAAAGGCGCAGTGGAAGTTGCTGCGGGACGAGTCGGATCGCGCCATGCGGGAGACGGAAGATGACCGATCGTGAGCCGCTTCCGATCAGCAACGTCACGCTGCTGCTCGATCGATTGGAGGCGGGGGACGGCGAAGCGGCACGCGAACTCTTCCCGCTGGTCTACGACGAACTGCGCCGACTGGCGAAACGACGCCTATCGGACGAGAAGGCAGGGAATACGCTCGAGCCGACCGCGTTGGTCAACGAGGCGTATGTCCGACTGGTCGGCCCTCACGCCGAAGCCCGATTCCGATCGCGAGGGGGATTCTTCGTCGCGGCGGCCGAGGCGATGCGCCATATTCTGGTCGACTCGGCCCGACGCAAGCTGACCCGTCGGCGAGGCGGCGACCGAAAACGGGAGCGGCTCGATCTGGACTACATCCAGGTCGAGCGGCCGGAGGAGTTGCTCGCCGTCCACGAATCGCTGGACGCCTTGGCCGCCGTCGATGCGCAAGCCGCCGAGATCGTGAAGCTGCACTACTTCGGCGGCAATAGCCTCGCCGAGATCGCATCGCTCCAAGGTATCTCGCGGGCGACCGCCAATCGCCGCTGGGTCTACGCCCGAGCCTGGCTCAAGTCCCACCTCGAAGATCACCGCGACGATCGGTCGGTCGATTGACTCGCCGCGAACGTGGGCCCGGCCGCTCCGTGGCCGAGGCCAGGGGTCGCCGGGCTGCCGGATGAGCTTCGACGTGGGAACGGTGGCCGAGCGAACCCGACCTCGGGCTCGGAGAGCCCGGGGCCACTTGGTG
>DMPQ01000256.1 GCA_003455945.1 Planctomycetaceae bacterium | reverse complement strand
CACTACGACAGTCGCACTACGACCGTCGCACTACGACCGTCGCACTGCCACCGAAATGACTCGGCGGATGGTGGCGGGAGGGACGAAGGCCAGGTTCCCGACGATCATGATCGTGCCGAAGGTGATCATCCCCATGCCGAATGCGATCCCCAGATGCAACGGGATCGAGATCGCCACGATGAACGGACGCGTCAGTCGGAACCAGACCAGCGCCGAATAGCTCAGCTCCCAGAAGATCGTGATGTGCGTCAGCGCCGCGACGAGCATCGGATATCCGGCGAGCCAGGTCAGGTCCATCGTCTGGTACTCGCGGTTCGCGACCGCGCCCCAAAACGCCTCGCCGTTCCACCACGATTCACCCTGCAGCTTGCCGACCGCGGCGAACAGGTAGATGAGGCACATGTGGAGCTGGATCAGACGGATCGAAACGTTGGCTCCGATCGACGGCGCTGCCCCTGTCGAAGCTTCTCCGGCGGGGCTGCCGCCGCCGCGTTTCGGGCCGGGGGCGGTTCGTCGCCGCGCGAGCCATCGATCGATCGACCACGCGGCGCCGCTCGGACCGATCGCCAGGTAGAGCGCCAGGAAGCCGTTGATCTGATCGAGGCCGAAGAGCGCGGCCGGTGCGCGGTTGGCATACGAGACGACGAGGGCGGCGGTCAGCAGCCCGGTGATGCGCGTCTGCCAGCCGGCGCAGAACGCCCCCATGATCGCCAGCGCCGCCAGATGCGCGATCAGCAGCGGCAGCCCCGGCGGAATGTAGTTCAGGTGACTCCACGCCCAATCGGTCTCCTGAAACCTGCGAACGAACTCGGGGCTCAGCATCCCGTCGCGCGACAGGAACCGCTCCAGTCCGATCGTCCAGACCAGGTGCGTGTACAGGATCATCGCACCGGCGAGCACGCGAATCAGACCGAGCGTCGCGGGATCGGTCGGCGTGAACCAGAATCGGTCCCACGTCTCCCACGCCTCGTCGCACCAGCCTCGAACGGCTCGCATCGCTGCCGCGATCATGGCGAGATCTCCTCGAGCTCACTGGCCGGCGCGACCGGTCCCGGCAACGGCAGATCGACGACGCGCGGCCATTCGATCGCCAGGCGTTCGAGATACGAATCGGGGTCGTCCAGTTTCGCGCCGGCTCGCACGTCGAGCGGACTCGGCAGCGGATGTCGGACGCTCCAGACCTTGATCCGCTTCGCGTCGTGATGCTCCATGAAGTAGGCGGCGATTCCTTCGAGCAGACCGTCGCGCAGCCGGCGCTGTTCGACGATCGCGGCGCGCTGTTGCTTCAGGCGATCCTCGACTTCGCGAGCCAGTTCGGGATGGCCGTCGAACCGCAGTCGCTCGGCCAACTGCCGCTGGCCCGCTTCGTCCGCTTCCAGCTCCTCCGGCTCCGGCAGACTCATCAGCTGGTTGACCCGTTCCGCGACCATGAAGTGGCGGTGGTAGTAGAGCCGCGGCCACTGTTCGGCGGTGTCGGGAAACCGATGACTGGCGGTCGAGCCGTCGGCCAACGTCACCTCGTAACGGATCAGGTGACTCGGTCCCGGATTCGGCGCGAAGAAGCGGTAGCCGTGATTGAGGTAGGCCGCCTTCAGGTAGGGGCGGAACCAACCGGCGATCATGCGGGACAGATCGCTGGCCGGAGGTGGCCCCGCCATCGGCGAGGCGAAGATGGCGATCAGATGGAGCAGCAGCAGCACGCTGACGATGCGCCGCTTCAGCGGACTCCAGGACGGCGGAGCGTTCATCGCGACAGGCCTCGTCACTCGATCGGAGCGCGACATCGAGGGAAGAGCTGTCGTCCCGAACGGTCGCGACCCCGATTGGAGATCGGCCGACGAGCGCAAAAAGAGAACCCTTTCGTCCGGCGAGCCGAACGAAAGGGTTCTGTGAGTCACTCGGTGAGCGGGCGAGCAGCGCGGGGGTGCTCGTCCGGATCATTCGCAGCGCGCCCGATCGGTGCGGGCGTGCTGCCGAGGATCAGCGATTCGACGCGACGCGATCGGCATCACCGAAATCGAACGCGAGTTCGGCGGTGCTGCCGGCGGCCAGGTCGATCGTCTTCTCCTGAGTCACGGTCTTGCCGTCACGCTCGACCGAAACCTCAATCTTGTAGTCCGACCAGGTCTCGCCCGAGTCGAGCTTGCTGGTCGAGTAGAGTCGGACGTTGCCAGTCGCACTCGTCTCGACACCCCCCAGCACGACCTTGGCGTCGGCCGGAACGTTCAGCGAGAGGACGGTGACCGGAGCGACCGCTTCCTCGAAATCGAAGTCGATCGTCTTCTGCATGCCGGCGGTCAGCTCGACCACCTTGGTCTGAGTCAGCGTCTTGCCCGCGACGACGTACTCGGCGCGGATCTCGTAGCTGTACTCCTTACCGTCCTGCAGGTCGTGCGAGACGTAGCGGCGCGAGGCGCCGGGGGTCGAGGTCTTCTTGCCGTTGACGTAGACGACCGCATTCTCCGGCAGCTCGACCTGGAGGAACGCGTCGCCGCGCTCGACCATCTGCTCGTCGATGATCACGCGGCTCGTGCCGATCGACGACGACGAGTAGTACCCGCCGCTCGAACCGCCCGACGAGCCGTGCGAGCTGTAGTAGCCGCCGCTCGATCCGCCGCTGCTGCCGCCGGACGAGCCGTGCGAGCTGTACCACCCGCCGCTGCTGCCGCCGGACGAACCATGCGAGCTGCCGACGCGATACGAGCGGTAGTAACCGCCGCTCGACCCGCCGCTCGAACCCCAGTTGCTCAGGCGGTCGCCGATCCGATGGACCAGACGACGGACCGGGCCGGTCTGGCCGCTCGATCCGCCCGACGAGCCGTGCGAGCTGTACCACCCGCCGCTGCTACCGCCCGACGAGCCGTAACCGCCGCTGGAACCACCCGACGACCCGTAGCCGCCGCTGCTCCCGCCGCTCGAACCCCACGAGCCGTAACTCCAATTGGCCGAGGCAGTCCCGGCCGACAGCGCCACCACCACGACCGGGGCGATGCCGAGCATCCAAGCGAACGTCGAACGTCGTCTCATGAACGAACCCTCACCACGGGAACAACGAGTTGTGACCAGCGCCGAGCGGCAGCTCGGGCGGCGTCGGCGACTTCCTGAGGGGGGATCGAAGGGAGCCGAATCGGATGTCGGCGTCGGCGTACCCTCCCCAGCTTGACTCCGGAGTTCAACATAACACCGGGAGTTCGTGATTCAAGGACTCTGGGTGATTCTGTCCGATTGGCGAGAGAGTGCGGCCTCGGAGGAGTGGGCGAAGAGGGCGCGCCTTCGGGCGATCTGATCACGGCTCGCCTCGCCGTGGGCCCGCGTCGTCCCCGACNNCCGGGGTCGGTCGCACTACGTGGGCCGTGCGACGTCGAGTCGTTCTGACAGCCGGCAGGTTCGATCGGTGTCGACGCCACTGACGGGGCTGATCCCGGCGCTCCGCTTCGGGCTGGTTGGGTCGGTCCGGACGCGCCGTCGGGCCAGCCGCAGACTCGGTCACTGCGCCCTCCCCAGCCCGTAGCGCCAAGCGCAGGGGCCCTCGGTGGCCTGCAGCGCGAAACGCAGCGACCGGGGTCGGTCGCACTACGTGGGCCCGCGTCGTCCCCGACGCGCGGCCGTGCGACGTCGGTTGCTCGAAAAACTTCGCAGGTGCGTTCGGCGTCGCTGTCGCACGCCCTCGGCTCGGGACGAGCCGGGGCTACGGCGGGGCGGCGTCCATTCAGTGCG
>DMPQ01000413.1 GCA_003455945.1 Planctomycetaceae bacterium | reverse complement strand
CGATACGCCTTGATCTGCTCGGCCGTCAGGTCCCGGGCGATGTGGACCGGAACCTTGGTCAGCCCGAGCTGCAGCGCCGCCTTGAGCCGCGTGTGCCCGCAGATGATGACGCCCTGCGGGTCGACGATGATCGGCTGGCGGAAGCCGAACTCGCGGATCGACGCTGCGACCGCATCGACGGCGCGATCGTTCAGACGCGGGTTGCGTTCGTACGGAATGACTCGGGAGGGTTCCCAGAGCACGATCTCGAGTTTGGCGGCGGCGGTCGTCATCGGTGGCGATTCCTTTCGGGGGAACGAACGTGAGCAGCGAATCGAGCGACGGACCCAGAGCACGGGAGTGGGCCCGGGCGAAGCTGTCGGTGACCGAAGTCGGTACCGGGGACGATCAACTGGCGATCTTCGAACGGCGACAAGCGATGGTGGTCAGCGGCGTCCGCCACGAGCGGTTCATGGGGCTGACGCGCCGGTAACTGCGAACCATCGGGATCGAACACGGCCTGTGAGGTTCGGACAGGCGAAACAAACTCTGTCCAAGACGGGACCTGTTCCCGCGGCCCTCTGTCGAGGGAGATATGGAGTAAGTACCTAACCCATTGACCCTTTGCACTCACAGAAACGCACCCACGCGTACGCGCGCTGAATTCGATCACGCGCGAGTGAGGAAGCGCAATCAGGCAATAGGTTCTTCTCTCTCTCTAATTTGGTGTCTTTTTCCGTTCCTGCTTCGCATGACCCGTTGCGCTCCCGTTGTCGTTCCGCTCCTCTGGTCGCGGCGATCGGCAGCTTGCTGCTCGGCGGCGTTCGGCTGCAATCGGTCCCGCATCGGCAAGCTGCTCGTCGACGGGCTCAGGCCAATCGGTAGAGGCGTTGTGGGGTGCCCCCGGTCTTGCGGACTTCGAACTGGATCAGGCGTTGGTTGAGCAGCGCCGTGCGGATCTCCTCGTGCTCCCGTTCGCTCCACGGGTGACGGCGATTGAGACGCCAGAACGGCATCGGTTCGTCGCCGTGCTGCTCACCCCATTTGCGCAGCGTCGAGACGACCGCCTTGCAGCGAGCGTCGAAGTCGTTCTCGCTGACATGGTCAGCCGCCATGAACAACATGCGTCGCGTCTGATGGTCGACGAACGCGCCTGCCCAGCGCGCCGCGTCTTCGTCGACCACCGGACATTCGTGGCGCGCGCTGCACGCATAGATCAGGGCGAGACGTCGAGCCTTCTCATTGGCTTGCGCCCAAATCGCCATGCCGGCCGCGTCATCGCGGCTTTCGGCGAGCGCGTACTGCTCATCGGCGTGCGCACGGAGGTGCCGCAGGATCGACCGGGCGCCGGCGGTCTGTTCGATCGCCAGCGGTTCGGGATGAGAGTCGGCGAGGTTCCCGCCGTTGCTGCGCAACTCCGCCCACCAGCGGGCGACGCGCTTGATCGCATCGGGCAGGTCGCGGACGAGCGCATCCTGCCCCGTACCGCGGCGCACGGTCTCGAGCACCAGCAGCCGCGCAAAGAGGCCGTTGGTGAGCATCTTCTGCGACAACGCGTCATAGAAGTGCTTGGGGATCGCCGTGCCGAAGACGCAGAGGCTCGGCTGATCGATCACACCGTACTCCCGACCGGCCTTGACTCGCATCGGATAGATCGAGTTGCTGCTCGAGTACATCTTGAGCAGCACGTGCATGATCCCTTCGTGCCGCGCGTCCTTGGCCTGATTGATCTTGGTCATCAGGCCATCGATCTCGTCGGTCTGGAACAGCATCGCCGGACGAGCGAACAGTCGGTCCTCGAGCCCCTCGCCGCTCGCGAACGAGTCGCCGAGGCAATCGGCCAGACCGGCGTGCGCCAGGATCTTCTGATTGACCTTCCGCGGGTAATCCTTGCCCGCCCCCGAATTGGCGAGACAGAGCAGGTAGAGGTTCGGGCGGTTGTCGGCTTCGTCGCGGACTTTGCGGCCCGCCAGGAAGGCCTGCAGCGCGAGCGCCGCGCCGAACGCCAGGACCGGCTCGGGATACGGCGCCGTCGCGAGCGTGTAGTCGATCACTTCGCCGACGAAGCCGGGGATGCGCAGCAGATCGTGCGGAATCGGGCCAGGATCGGCGCACGACTCGGTCTCTTCCGAGCGCTCCTCGTCGTAGAGCTGTTCCCAGTGGTTCTCGACCATGGCTACGGCGATCTGATCGGGCTCGTAGCGTGCCACGTTCCGTGCGATCCGCTCCACCTCGGCCGGCGGCAACGGCGGGACGCAGCGTTCGGCATTGGTCTGCCGGAGCGCGGCGACGATCTCTCCCGGGCCCATGCCGACGCGCCGCATGGCGCCCGCCAGTCGCGCCAGCGTCGCGTTCCGATGCCCGCTGGGGATCACGTTCGCGGTCGGCGTACCGGACGCGACGGTGGGCGTCCTGGGCGCTCGAGCGGCCAAGGCATCGAGCCGCTCGATCAACCAAGCCGGCGGGAGCGGCAGACGATCGGGCGCGACGTCGAGCTCGCAGCCCTCGAGCCAGCGGTATGAGCCGTCCGGCCGTTGCGACGGCGGCACGACGATGTAGCCGCCGTCGGTGCGCGTATCGACGTGCGGCGCGAGCTGACCGACCGTGCAGTTCCAGAGCTTGTCGGGCGGACGACGGAACAGGTGATGGTGACCGCCACCGGGAGTGCGCGACGTCGGCGCGGCGATCAGCTCCAGCGCCGCCTCGGGCGCATCGCTCAGCCAGGGATTGGGTGGCGCATCGACGTCGACCACCAACAGGCCGGCCGTTGCCAGGCCGATGGCGGCTCGCGGATGACGCGACCACCACTGTTCGATCTGCTGCGGGTCGTCGGTCGCGTCCTT
>DMPQ01000040.1:232-4083 GCA_003455945.1 Planctomycetaceae bacterium | reverse complement strand
GGCGGTGACTCTTCCCGCCCCCGCGACGATTCCGAATCACCAGGCGCGCGACATCGCCAGTGCCGATTCGACGACGTACTTCAACGAGTCGACCGGCGTGCTGCGGATCATGGAGTCGGTCGTCTATCTGGCGAAGGGGGGCGGCTGCACCGAAGCCCACTTCTACATCTGGAACCATGTCGATGCGACGTGGGATCCGATCGACGGTGTCGCACTCGATCCCGATCTCGATCAGGCCGGAATCACCGGCACCGATCACGACTTTCTGGCCTCGGAGTATCCGGAGTTCATCACCGATTTCGGCGGCGGTCAGTACGGCGTGAAGATCCGCACGCTGATCCACTTCGAAGATGAACAGGTGCTGGACAACGTCAAGGAAGCANNTGCCGATCTGGCAGACCGGTGGCGGCGGCAGCGGACCGGGTGGGCCCGGCGGTCCCGGCATGTGATCGCGAACTAGCCGCTCATCCGCGAACGAAATGGTCGGTTGACGTCCGAGCCGATCCGTTTCGCGAGACTCCCTCGAACGCCCCCGTTGCTGACCGTAACGGGGGCGTTCTCCGTTCGGACACCGCTCGCGCCGTTCCCTGAAGTCGCTGCGGTTGCCAGCAATCGGCCGATCGAACGGGAATCCGTTGCGGTGCTTCGGACACGAAGCGATAGCCTGAGCCCTGGGCGGCCGGTTTCCCGACACCTGTCGCCGAGACCAGCTTCAGGAGGGCAGGACGATGAGTCGCTTGAACATCGAACGAACGAGGGAGCGGAGCTCCGGACGAAGTGAGGAACGAGGCGCGCGGCTTTACGACGATGTCTTCGCGCAGCATTGCGAACGGGTGGCGTACGAACTGTTGCACGAAGAGATGCCGCTGGGGCATGCGTGGCGCGATGTGGCGGTCCGTGCGTCGGCGCGGACGCTGAGCCTGACGGGGCGCGTCCCGTCGTTCTATCTCAAGGCACTGCTGCAGAGTCGACTGGGGCGCGCCTTTCCCGATCTCGAAATCGAGAACCGAGTCGCGGTGGTCGACGCTCGCGGCTTCGGCGAACCGGCGTCGGGCGAGGACTGACGCGGGGGCGCTGTTGATCGCTCGGTTGATCACTCGGTGGACCCAACGGCTGATCGCTGCGGTCGAACGCCGTCGCGGCGCGCCGATTCGCACGGGTGACCGAGGCGATCGTCCCTCGGCGGCACGATTCGATTCGTCGCGTCCCCCGAACACCTGCATTGCCTCGGCGAGTTCCGCGAAAGCGAGCGGCACCGGGGGGGAGGATGCGTTGACGGCGATCGGCGGTCGAGCCGAAAATGAACTCGTCAGGCATGAAGCGCGGCCTCGGCGAGCGGAGTCGGTGTCCGGCCCCGGCCGAGTGCCGAACGAGACGACTCGAGGAGCGCATCCGTGGGGTTCATCAATCGCATTCTGGTTCCGACCGACTTCAGCCCCAACGCCGACAAGGCGCTGCAGTTCGCCCTGAAGCTCGCGTCCGACTGTCGCGCCTCGGTCCATCTGCTCTACGTCGATGACGATCCGATGCTGAACGCGCCGACCACGTCGGACGAGTTCCGCGACAAGTTCGAGGATCGGATGGCGACGACCCTCGCCGCTCAGCTGACCGACGAGCAGCGGAACGCGTTTCGTTGCGAGTATGCGGTGGCCCGAGGGGATGCGGCGGTCGAGATCATCAACTACGCCGCGGCTCAGTCGATCGACCTGATCGTGATGGGGGTCAAGGGGCGGTCGGCCTTCGCCGACATCCTGCTCGGAAGCGTCGCGAACAAGGTGGTGCACAAGTCGACCTGCCCGGTCGTCAGCGTCCGCGGCTGATCCGGTCGGCGGCAAGGCGACTCCATCGCCATTTCCCTCCGAGCGAAACGGCATTCCGCCTCGAACGACCGACTCGATCGATCGCCCCGGTGAGGCGAACGGGCGAGTCGGTCGGCCGTTTCGCGTCGTTTCCTGCCGCGTTCCGAGCGGGCTCGGGGGGACAGATCGCGGCGCGACTGCCTATAATCGAACGCTCCATCCGGGGTCCGTCGACCGACCCCTCCTCCCCTGCCTCGGACCGCTCCGCTCGGTCGTCGACCTGCGGTCCGCCCTCGGAATCGCTCATGCGATACGCCTGCCGCATCGTCGGACTGACGAAGGAATACGCACTCAAGAGCGAGACGGTGCGAGCGCTGCGGGGCGTGAGTTTCGACGTTCCCGAGGGGGACTACGTCGCGATCATGGGGCCGAGCGGTTCGGGCAAGAGCACGCTGCTCAACTTGCTCGGCTGTCTCGACCGACCCACCGCCGGGAACTTCTTCCTGGGCGAAGACGACGTGGCCAGGATGTCCGACGATCAGCTCTCGACCATTCGAGCGACGCGAATCGGGTTCGTCTTCCAGTCGTACAACCTGATTCAGCAGTTGACCGTGGTCGAGAACATCGAAGTTCCGTTGATCTATCAGGGGAAGAACGATCCGGATGCGCGGCGCCGCTGTCGCGAACTGGCGACGATGGTCGGTCTCGGCGAGCGGCTGACGCACCGGCCGACGCAGCTCTCCGGTGGTCAGCAGCAGCGCGTCGCGATCGCCCGCAGTCTGGTCAACGACCCGTACTTCATTCTGGCGGACGAGGCGACCGGTAACCTCGACTCGGTCACCACCGAAGAGATCCTGGCGCTCTTCGAGCGGCTGAACGATCAGGGGAAGACGATCATCATGGTGACTCACGAGGACGACGTCGCTCAGCATGCCAAGCGGATCATCCGCCTGCGCGACGGTCTGGTGCAGTCGGACGAGCTGAATCGCGAGCGGATCCTGTGCCGACGCGAAGTGGTCGAGCGAGCCGGCTTGTCGACCTGAGCGGAAAGGTGTCGACGGCCGGACAGAACGAGGAGGTGCGAGGATGGTTTCGATCCGAGCCTGGATCTCGGGGGTCAAGAGCCTCGCGCTGCATCCTCTGCGCTCGCTGCTGACGGTACTCGGCATCTTCATCGGCGTCGCGAGCGTCATCTGGCTGTTGGCGATCGGCGAGGGGATCAGCCGCAAGGCGCAGGAGCAGATCGAGGGGCTCGGGGCCGAGAACATCATCGTCCGCTCGGTAAAGCCTCCGGACGATACCGGCGGTTCGAGTACCGGAGGCCCGCGCCGCTTCGGTCTGACGCGCGACGACTTCGACGTCCTGGCGTCGACCATTCCGAATCTCAAGGGGGCGCTGCAGATTCGCGAGCTCCCTTTCCGTTTCCAGAACACCGGCAATCAGTACGCCAAGCCGATCGACGGCCGTCTGGTCGGCTGCACTCCCGAGTACCAGCAGGTGACTCGGCTGGATGTCGCTTTCGGTCGCTTTCTCGAGGTCCCGGACGGCGAGCAGCGCTCGACGCACTGCGTTCTCGCCGGGCAACTGGCGGCCGAGCTCTTTCCGTACGAGGATCCGATCGGCAAGGAGATCTACCTTCCCGAGACGCGCGACTATTACCGGATCGTCGGTGTGCTGAAGCACCGGATGGCGACCGCCGCCATCGGTGGTTCGCTCTCGGCGCAGGACTTCTCGAACGACGTCTACATTCCGATCGAGACGATGCGTCAGCGAATCGGCGACATGGTGGTGAAGCGCGGGAACGGCACCTTCAGCGCCCAGATCTTCGAACTCAGTCAGGTGACGCTCCGCGTTCGCCAGGCCGACATGGTTCCGGCGACCGCCAAGCTGGTCGAACAGACGGTCGACGGCGGTCCGGAGCCGCGGCAGGACATCGCGATCGTCGTCCCGTACGAACTGCTCGAACAGGCCAAGACGACGAAGCTGATGTTCATGATGTTCATGGGGCTCATCGCGGCGATCTCGCTGCTGGTCGGCGGCATCGGCATCATG
>DMPQ01000040.1:0-212 GCA_003455945.1 Planctomycetaceae bacterium | reverse complement strand
CTTTCCCGAGATGCTCGACGGTCTGCCGGATGTCGTGCGCGAAATGAATCCCGAGATCGTGCCGATCTCGATCCCGCTCGCGTTCGGCATCTCGGTCGTCGTCGGAGTCGTCTTCGGGCTGTACCCGGCCAGTCGCGCCGCGCGAATGAACCCGATCGAAGCGCTGCGACATTCGAGCTGAGTTGCGCAGCGCTGCGACCGAGGTCGGTCGC
>DMPQ01000189.1 GCA_003455945.1 Planctomycetaceae bacterium | reverse complement strand
ATCTTCCTGGCCGAGTTCCTGGAGAGCTCGGCGTCGGCTGAGCTTGATGCGGCCGTGATCGTCGACCTCGATCACCTGCACCGGGAACTCGTCGCCGATGCTGAGGATGGCCGAGACGTTGTCGATGTAGCCGTCCGAGATCTCGCTGACGTAGNNGGACCGTGCCGTTGTAGATCTTGCCGACCTGGACCGTCGCCGTCAGCGCCTCGACATGGTCGAGCGCCTTCTGGGTCCATTCCATGTCGGTGCCGGCGATCAGGACGGTGCCGTCCTCCTGGACCTCGATCACGGTTCCGGTCTGTTCCTGGATGCCGCGGATCGTCTTGCCTCCCGGGCCGATCAGCAGGCCGATCTTGTCGGGATCGATCTTGGTGCGGACCAGTCGCGGAGCATGCGCCGAGATCTCCTCCTTGGGACGAGGGATCGCGGTGAGCATCTTGCGGAGGATCTCGATCCGAGCTTCGCGAGCCTGGACGAGCGTGGCGCGGATCACCTTTTCCGTGATGCCGGTGATCTTCAGATCGAGCTGGATGCCGGTGATGCCNNCCTTGAAGTCCATGTCGCCGAAGTGATCCTCGTCGCCGATGATGTCGGTCATCAGCGTGAACTGATCGTCCGACTCGTAGACCAGACCGATCGAGATGCCGGCGACCGGGTTCGAGATCGGAACGCCGGCAGCCATCAGGCCGAGGGTCGCTCCGCAGACCGAGGCCATCGACGAGGAGCCGTTGGACTCGAGAATGTCCGAGATGACTCGGATCGTGTAGGGGAACTCGTCCGGTCCCGGCAGGACCGGCTTGACGCTCCGCTCGGCCAGCATGCCGTGACCGATCTCTCGACGCCCGGGGCCTCGGATCGGACGGCACTCCCCCACGCTGAACGGCGGGAAGTTGTAGTCGAGCATGAACTTCTTCGAGTATTCCTCGACCAGTCCGTCGACCCGCTGCTCGTCGCGAGCGGTGCCGAGCGTGATCGTGATCAGCGCCTGAGTCTCGCCTCGCTGGAAGACCGCACTGCCGTGCACGCGCGGCAGGAGATCGACCTGGCACTGGATGTCGCGGATGGTGCGCGAGTCGCGACCGTCGGGACGAGTGCCGCTGAGAATCAGGTTGCGGACGATCTCTTCCTCGAGATCGTGCCAGCAGTTGCCGAACTTCGACATCGGAATCGCGTCGGGAGCGGCAGGATCGGGGATCATTTCGGCGATGGCTCGCGTCTTGATCGCCTTGACCGCCTCGGCGCGGGCCTGCTTCCCTTCGGTCTGCTTCGCCGCGCGGAACTCCTGGTAGTAGCGGGAGCGGAGCTGATCGAGCAGCTCCTTGCCGTCGTCGGCGACGTAGGCCCGCTTCGGCTTGCCGGCCTTGGCGACCAGTTCCTTCTGCAGCGCGATCAGTTCGCGAATGATGCCGTGAGCGAAGACGATCGCCTCGGCCATCTCCTCTTCGGGGAGTTCGCGAGCGAAGCCTTCGATCATCGCGACCGCGTCTTCGCTTCCCGAAACGATCAGGTCGAGATCGCTCGATTCGAGCTGGTCATGCGTCGGGAACGCGACCAGGCGACCGTCGATCCGGCCGACGCGGACCGAGCCGATCGGGCCGAGGAACGGGAGCGGGCTGATCGAGAGGGCAGCCGAGGCGCCGTTCATCGCCAGGACGTCGCCGTCGGTCTGGCGATCGCTGGCCAGGACGAACGCCTGAACCTGCACCTCGTCCTTGAACCCCTTGGGGAAGAGCGGACGGATCGGGCGATCCATCAGCCGAGACGTCAACGTCTCCTTGGTCGTCGGGCGACCTTCCCGCTTGATGAAGCCGCCCGGAAACTTGCCGGCCGCGGCGGTCCGCTCGCGATAATCGCAGGTCAGCGGAAAGAAATCGATTCCCGGACGCGGGGAACCGCTGGCGACCGCATCCAGGACGACCGTCTCGCCGTAGCGGACGATCACGCAGGCGTCGGCCTGCTTCCCCAGATACCCGGTCTCGAACGACAGAACCTGATCACCGATCTGCTTTTCGACTCTGACGACACTGCTCACTTTGCGATCTCTCTCTTTCGGATCGGCCCGGACGGTAACGGAGGGCGGTCGTCCGATACCGGGCGTCCTGAAGAGGCGGCGCGCATGACCAGAAGAAGTCGCAACGGACTCCGTCCCGATCCGCACCGTCAACGCAAAGACGGCTCGGTCGAACGATCCGGCGGGATCCGCGTACGGGATCCCGACCGCTTCCGATGAGCTTCGCAGGACGACGGCGCCAGAAGACGCCGACGATCGGGCACAGGACGATCGACCGGCCGACCCGAAGGTCGGCCGAGCGACGCTGAAGAGAGAAGCCCGACGACGATCGCAGGCTACTTGCGGATGCCGAGACGCCCGATGGCGTCCAGATACCGCTGCTGATCGATCTTCTTCAGATAGTCCAGCAGTCGGCGGCGGCGGCTCACCATGGCAAGCAGGCCTCGACGGGTCGAGTAATCCTTCGAGTTGCTGCGCATGTGCTCGGTCAGGTTGTTGATCCGCTCGGTCAGAATCGCGATCTGAACCTCGGGCGAACCCGTATCGTTCGGAGCCCTACGGAACTCCCCGACAACAACCTGCTTCCGCTCTTTCGTGATCGTCATAGGTAACTGTCTAACCTCTGCGTCGACTCGTTGCGGCGACGCGTCGTGCCACCGGGGCCTGCGTGGAGAATCTCCTTGATTCCGTCTCCGCGGGGGCGATCCAAATACGAACCACGGTTTCACAATCGCTCATGGAATCGGCCCAGTGTATCAACTGCCGACCGCGATGCAACCGCATTGGACCCCCGATTCCTCCCCTTTCCCGAACGACCGACGACGGCTGCGGGCGAAGAGGCCCGAACCGAGGCGGCGCGCCCGCGAGCGGCGAGAATTCGGTGACGCGGGCCGGCTCGGAATGAGTCGGCCCGTGACGCGAGAGGGGGCAGGGTAACGTCAACTCGCGTCGGATGCGAGCCCAGACTCGGTCGGAACGATGCCGTCCAGCGGCAAGCGGCGTCGGCTGGGGTGTTTCGGTCGGGCGATACGGCGACGGAAATCAGAGCGAGTCCGTCGCAGAACGCAAGCAGCCCCGGGGAGGCCGGGGCTGCAAGGGTCGGGAGGATCGACCGACTCGATTTCCGTCGTCGAACGTGAGCGGCTCGGCGGCTGCCGGACGGCTCAGGCGCTCTTGGCTTCCAGTCGCTGGAAGAGACGGCTCTGGCCGTTCACGACGTCGGCGTCGATCCGGAACTTCGACCCCTTGGCCTGTTCCGGGAGTTCGAACATGACGTCGAGCATCGTCTCTTCGATGATCGATCGGAGTCCGCGAGCACCGGTCCCCTTCTTGAGCGCCCGATCGGCGATCGCCTTGAGCGCGTCCTCGGTGAAGCTCAGTTCGCACCCTTCCATGCCGAAGAGCGCCTGATACTGCTTGACCAACGCGTTCTTCGGATCGGTCAGCACCTGCATCAACCCCGCCTCGTCCAGCGGCGCCAGCGCCGACACGACCGGCAGACGACCGATCAGNNGCCGCAGATGAAGAGGATGTTCGAGGTATCGATCTGGATGTACTGCTGCTCGGGGTGCTTTCGTCCGCCTTGCGGCGGGACGTTGGCGACGGTCCCTTCGAGCATCTTCAGCAGCGCCTGTTGGACGCCTTCGCCCGACACGTCGCGGGTGATCGACACGTTCTGGCTGGTCTT
>DMPQ01000253.1 GCA_003455945.1 Planctomycetaceae bacterium | reverse complement strand
GCCGCCGAAGCCGAGCGGATCGAGTCACGGCCCGCTCCCCACCGCACCCCTCAGGATCCCGCTCCATGAAGGCCTCGGAAGCGACCGAACTCTTCGTGTCTCGCGCCTGCGATCGCCTCGGACTGAGCCCCTCGATCCGTCGACTTCTGGCAACTCCCAAGCGCGAGGTGCAGGTCGAGATCCCGGTCGAGATGGACGACGGCCGGCTGGAGGTGCTGATCGGCTACCGGGTCCAGCACAACAACTACCGCGGACCGATGAAGGGGGGCCTCAGGTATCACCATGAGGTCGATCTGGACGAGGTGCGGGCGCTGGCGTCGCTGATGACCTGGAAGACCGCCGTCGTCAACATTCCCTACGGCGGCGCCAAGGGAGGGATCTGCGTCGAGAACTCCAAGCTCTCGGTCAAGGAGAAGGAGCGGATCACCCGGAAGTTCGTCGATCAGATCCACGATATCGTCGGCCCGCATACCGACATCCCGGCGCCCGATATGGGGACCAACGCCGAGACGATGGCGTGGTTCCGGAACCAGTGGGAGAAGTACCACGGCTTCAATCCGGCGGTCATCACCGGCAAGCCGGTCGAGCAGTACGGAGCCGAGGGGCGCGAGGAGGCGACCGGTCGCGGCGTCGGCATCCTGGCGTTCAAGCTGCTGAAGCGGATGGGCAAGACGCCGAAGGAGACGCGGATCGCGCTGCAGGGATTCGGCAACGTCGGCTTCCACGCCGCGAAGCTGCTGCACGAATCCGAGTTCAACGTGGTCGCGGTCAGTGACGTGACCGGAGGCTACTACCGTCCCGAAGGACTCGATATTCCCGATGCGCTCCGCTACTCGCTGCAGAACAAGAGTCTGCACGGCTACGAGAACGCGACTCGAATCTCGAACGAGGAGCTGTTGGCACTCGATGTCGAAATCCTGATCCCGGCGGCGCTCGGTGGGGTCATCACGAAGGCGAACGCCGATGCGGTCCGAGCCAAGGTGATCATCGAAGCGGCCAACGCGCCGGTCGATCCCGAAGCGGACGAGATCCTGGCGAAGAAGGGGACGATCGTCCTCCCCGACATTCTGGCGAACGCCGGAGGCGTGACGGTCAGCTACTTCGAATGGGTGCAGAACCTGCAGTATTACAAGTGGGGGTTGAATCGCGTCCGCCAGGAACTCGACTCGGTCCTCAGCCGCGCGTTCGAGGATGTCTGGCAGACCGCTCAGGACCGCCACGTCTCGCTGCGCACCGCCGCGTTCATGATCGCGATCGAACGAGTTCATCGCGCCGGGTTGTTGAGCGGCTTCTGATCGGGGGGCCGAGAGACCGACCTGCGTCCGGCGGCGAACGTCCAACGAAGGGGCGCGGCCATGCGTTCCCGAGTCGCGGCCGCCGGTCGTCGCTGATGGCACCGCCGATCCCGTCGATCGCCGTGACGTTCGCGGTGATCTTCGCCGTGTCGGTCGCTGGGCGGCGTGGTTTCGAGTTTCCTTCTCCGCACCCTTCGGATTCTCGATGCCGACGCCTGTTCCGCGCGATGTCTATGCCGACGAGATCCGCGACGCGACCGAGACTCTTCGTCGAACCGATCGGCAGCTCCCGTGGCTCTTCGCGGCGCGCGGCTTGTCGCTATTGGGAGTGCTCGTTCTGTTGGCGATCGGGCTCGGCACGGGAAACGTCCCGTTGCTGCTGCTGCTGATCCCCGCGCTGGGGCTCTTTCTGGGCGTGGCGTTCGCGCACGAGAACCTCGAACGTCGGCGGCGTCGCCTGAAGCTGCGCTGCCGATTGGCCGAGCGGTCGCTGGCGCAGCTCGATCGACGTTGGAGCGACATCGGGGGAGTCGACATCGCGATCCCTGACATGCATCGTGCGACTTCGGTCGATCTCGATCTGTTCGGGCGCGCGTCGCTCTTTCGCCTGATCGATTTCACGCGGACCAGCTTCGGCTCCGAGACGCTCCGCGACTGGCTCCTGCATCCCGCCTCGCCGACCGAAATCGGCTTGCGTCAACAGGCGGTACGGACGCTCGCCGCGAATCCGGAGTACGGCCTGGAGCTACGAATCCGCGCCGAGTCGGTGGCGGTCTCGCGGCGAGATCGGGGAGGAGCGGCGGCGCTCGTCGGCTGGGCCGAATCGGACGGCGGCATCGCTCGACATCGATGGCTCGGTCGCGTCGCGGCGCTGCTCGCGGGGACGATGCTGTTGGTCCTGCTGCTGCTCGCGAGCGGCGTGCTCGATCCGACGATCGGCGGCTGGACGGTGCTCGGCCTGATCGCGATCGACTTTCTGCTGACGCTCGTCTTCGCCGCTCGCATCCACGACCTTTTCGATTCGGTCGCCGCGAAGCAGTCCGAGGCGCTCGCGTATCGGGATCTGTTCGAATGGGCCGGCAAGGTCCCTCGCGAGGGAACGCTGTTGGTGACGCTGGCCGATCGTCTGGCCGCCGGCGATCCTCCGNNGCGACTGAGTCGGATCACGGCGGCGGCGAATCTGCGGCGATCCGGGATCTTCGGACTGGTCTATCTGGTCCTGCAATTCACCATGCTCTGGGACTTTCACTGGCTGGTCGTCCTGGAACGCTGGCGGACGCGACACGGCCGCCGCGTCCGCGAGTGGTTCGAGACGATCGGTGCGATCGAAGCGCTCGCGTCGCTCGGCAAGTTGGGGCACGACGAGCCGACCTGGACTTACCCGACCGTCGCGGATGCCGCCGACGGCTCGGATCGTGTGGTCGCGGAAGGACTCGGGCATCCGCTGCTGCCGGCCGGACGAGTCGAGAACGACGTGACGGTCGGACCGGCGGGAACGGTCCTGCTCGTCACCGGATCGAACATGTCGGGCAAGAGCACGCTGCTGCGGGCGATCGGCATCAACGTCGTTCTCGCCCAGGCCGGTGCGCCGGTCTGTGCTCGACGAATGTCGCTTCCGCCGCTGGCGATCGAAACGAGTATGCGGATCGGCGACTCGCTGGCCGAAGGGGTCAGCTTCTACATGGCCGAGCTGAAGCGACTGGCAGGGATCGTCGCGCGCGCTCGCGGACGAACGGCCGACGGAGGGATCCGCACGCTCTATCTGCTCGACGAAATCCTGCAGGGGACCAACTCGCGCGAACGTCACATCGCCGTGACCCGAGTCGTCGCGCATCTGATCGACTGCGGCGCGATCGGAGCGATTTCGAGTCATGACCTGGAACTGGCGACCGCTCCCGATCTGATCGACAAGGCGCACTGCGTCCACTTCCGCGAGTCGTTCGTGCGCGAGACCGACGCTCAGGGAAACCCCGTCGATCGGATGACGTTCGACTATCGGATGCGTCAGGGGACGGCGACGACGACCAACGCGCTGGCGCTGCTTCGCATCGTCGGCCTGGACGAATGAAACGCTACGGTCCTGCTCGGTCGCCTCGTTGAACTCGGTGGTGAAGGAGTCGCTCCTCCTGCCACGGAAGTCACGACGGTCACCGCGTCGAACAGGAAGACCGAAGTCGGGCGCCGAACGGGCGCCAGGGGGAGAATCACATGGACCATGTCGACTGGAAACAGGTGCTGCTCGGGACGCTCGAGGATCGGCGTCTGTCACGTTCCGAGCGGCGAGCGTTTCGGCAGTTGCTCGAGCCGTTGATGGGAGACCGCGACTCGCTCGAACGGATCCGGACGTTGGCGTTCGAGATCGCGCGCGAGACGATCGTCGATCCGCCTTCGGGCGAGGTGCTCCCGTGGCTCGAAGACGTCGTCCGGACGCTCGCGTTTCAGGAGCCGAAGTCGACGCTGGTCGAGGAGGCGTTCTTCAGCCCCGATCCGGCTTGTGTCGCGCGGATCCTGGAGCTCTTCCGGACCGCGAAGCGGACAGCCGACGTCTGTGTCTTCACGATCACCGATGATCGGATCGCCGAAGCGATGATCGAAGCGCATCGGCGCGGCGTCGTCGTCCGCGTCATCAGCGATGACGAGAAGCGTCGCGATCCCGGTTCGGACATCGACGGTCTCGCGTCTCAGGGGATCCCCGTTCGGACCGATCGGACGGCCGACCACATGCATCACAAGTACGCCCTGTTCGACGATGCGCTGCTGCTCACGGGAAGTTACAATTGGACCCGCGCGGCGGCGAACGTGAACGACGACAACTTCGTCGTCACCGATTCGCCGAAGCTGCTGCTCGCCTTTCGATCCCACTTCGATCGGCTCTGGCAGGATCTCGCCACCGGGAGTCCCCGTTGATGTCGTCGTTGCTGCTGCGCGCCAAGGGCGCGATCGTCGCTGCCGCGTTCCTGTTCGTCCTCGTGCCGATCGCCTCGGGGCAGGATCCGTTCGCCGAAGGGGTTCGCACGACCGAGCCGCTGACTCCGGACGAGGAGCGGGTGACCTTCACGCTCCCGCGAGGCTTCCGCATCGAACTGGTCGCAGCCGAACCGGCGATCCACAAGCCGATGAACGTCGCCTTCGACGCGCGGGGCCGATTGTGGGTCACCGATTCGATCGAGTACCCCTTCGCCGCGCCGGCCGATCGACCGGGACGCGATTCGGTCAAGGTCCTCGAGGATCGCGACCAGGACGGCTCGTTCGAGACGATCACCACCTTCGCCGACGGCCTGAACATTCCGATCGGAGTCTATCCGACGCTCGACGGCTGCATCGTCTTCTCGATCCCGAACATCTGGTATCTGCGGGACACCGACGGCGACGGCCGGGCGGACGAGCGGACGCCGCTCTACGGACCGATGGGCTGGGAGCGCGACACGCACGGCATGAACAACTCGTTCACCCGTCACTTCGACGGCTGGCTGTATGCCTGTCACGGTTTCAACAACGACACGACGGTCGCCGGACGAGACGGCCACACGATCCGGATGCAATCGGGAAACACGTACCGGATGCGTCTGGACGGCGAACGGGTCGAGCAGTTCACGTGGGGACAGGTCAATCCGTTCGGCATGACGATCGATCGACTCGGCAATCTCTTCACCGCCGACTGTCATTCGAAGCCGGTCTATCAGCTCGTGCGAGGCGGCTACTATCCGAGCTTCGGCAAGCCGCACGACGGCCTCGGCTTCGTTCCGCCGATCATGGAGCATCTGCACGGATCGACCGCGATTGCGGGAGTCGCGATTCTGGATGACCCCGACTTTCCGGAAGAGTTCCGAGGCAATCTGGTCAGCGGCAACGTGATGACGAGCCGACTGAACCGCAATCGACTCGACGTCCGAGGCGCGTCGCGGATCGCCGTCGAGCAGCCCGACTTCCTGTCGACGACCGATCCCTGGTTCCGGCCGGTCGACGTGAAGCTCGGTCCCGACGGCGCGCTCTACGTCTGCGACTTCTACAACCGGATCATCGGCCACTACGAGGTGCCGTTGACTCACCCGGGACGCGATCGCGAACGAGGGCGCTTGTGGCGGATCAGTCGGACCGTCGAGCCGGGGCATCCGGCGCGGTTCCTGCCCGACATGACGCGTGACAGCGACGATCAGATCATCGTTCGACTCGCGTCGGAGAACACCACCGAGCGCCTGCTGGCGCTCAATCTGCTGCTCGATCGACATGCGAATCGACTGCCCGACGCCGCTCGCAATCGACTGGCCGCTCTGCTGGCCGATTCGCGAGCCCCGGAACGGGCGCGAGCCGCAGCGGCCTGGGGCCTGCGGCGTTCGGGCGCGCCGATCACCGAGCTGCTGACG
>DMPQ01000396.1 GCA_003455945.1 Planctomycetaceae bacterium | reverse complement strand
CGTCGATCCAGTTCCAGGACTTCGGCACGTCGCTCGACTGCGTACCGATCGTGCAGGAAGACGGACTGATCCGACTCGAGATCCTGGCCGAGGTGAGCGACGTCGCGGGCGATCTGCGAGACAGCGTCACGGGAACGCCGGGCTTCCGGACCCGAAGCGTCAACACCGCCGTGACCGTTCCCGCGGGCAAGACGATCGCCATCGCCGGCATCATCCAGAATCGGACCGACGCCGAAGTGAAGGGGGTGCCCTACCTGAAGGACATGCCTTGGGTCGGAGGGCTCTTCCGCCGCACGGTCCAGACCTTCAACGAAGTCGATCTGGTCGTCGTCATCCGTCCGGAGTTCGTCGGAGCGGTCGATCCGTGCGAGATGCCGGAGGGTCCGGGGCGCAGCACCGTCACGCCCGATTCGTACGGCCAGTACATCCGCGGTCACGTCGAAGTCCCCTCCTGCAATCCCTCCGTCGAACTCGGCCCGGTGCTGCCGTTCGAGGCGGGCTTCGGCGAGCCGACCGGGTTCGACCACTACGGTCCGGCCCCCGGAGAGCTGGCGCCGGTTCCGCTCGTCCCTCAGGGAAACCTCGCGCCGGTCGCTCCGATCGGCAGCAGCGGAGCGACGCGAACGATCCGCGTCGAGAAGCTTCCCGAGACGACCGGTGCATCGCCGGGGACGAGTCGACGGATTCGAGCCGACTCGCCCGCCGCTCCTGCCGGAGACGTCACACCCGAGCTGATGGGGCCGATGGGGTTCGAAGGGACGGACGTGTCGATGCTCCCGCGTCGGCAATGGTGACCTAGCCTTGGGTCTCGACGGACCTCCGCCTCCGAGCAGACTGACTTCAGATGTCGACACCACTCCGATTGGCCATCGTCGATCCCGACGACTCGACTCGCGAGTCGCTCAAGAACACGTTGATGCACCTCGAGTCGGTATGGCTCGAGGCGGATTGTTCGCGTTACGAGTTCTTCCTGGACGTCGTGGAGCAGTCGCATCCCGATATCGGTCTGATCAGTCTCGACGGCAATGCCGACCGGGCGGTCGAACTGGTCGAGATGCTCAACAGTCGCGTGCCGTCGTGCGGTCTGATCGTGACGAGTCGTTCGAGCGACGGTCAGCTGATCCTGCGGGCGCTCCGCGCCGGAGCCAAGGAGTTCGTCAGCGCCCCGATCTCGCCGACCGACCTCGTGTCGGCCCTCGATCGCATCGGTCGCTCGCAGGCGTCGACTCCCGGGGCTCCGAAGAAGCGGACCAGTCAGGTGATCTCGGTCTGCGGCGCTTCGGGAGGAGTCGGCAGCACGAGCATCGCCGTCAATCTCTCGACCGTCCTTGCCGCGCAGGAAGAACAGTCGGTCGCGCTGCTCGATCTCGATCTGGCGCTCGGTGATACCGACGTCTTCCTGGACATGATCCCGGAACACACGATCATCGATCTGGTCCAGGGAGCGACTCAGCTCGACCTGACTCTGATCAAGAAGTCGATGGCGAAGCACCAGTCGGGAGTCTATCTGCTCCCGCGTCCGATCCATCTGGACGAGATCCCGATGGTCGACACCAGCCGTCTCGGCCAGATCCTGACGCTGATGCGCGCCTCGTACTCGTACGTCCTGATGGACCTCTCGAAGTCGTACACCGCACTCGACCTCGAGGCGATGCATCTGTCCGACCAGATCCTGCTCGTCACGCAGCTCGATCTGCCGTCGCTGCGGAACGTCGTCCGAATCCTGACCAGCCTCCGGGATCTGAAGCTCGAGTCGAAGGTCCGGATCATCGTGAACCGCGTCGGACTGGATAGCGGCCAGATCAGCCTGAAGCGAGCCAAGGAGACGCTCGGTCAGGAGATCTTCTGGCAGATCCCGAACGACTACGGGGTGATGGTCCAGGTGCGGAACAACGGAGTCCCGCTCCTGCAGCAGGCTCCGAAGTCGGCGATCACCACCTCGTTCCGCGGCTTGGCCGATCGGCTGAGCGGCAAGGCTGCCGAGGCTCCGGCCGATCGGAACGCCAAGAAGACGTGGCTCTCGTTCCTGTCGAAGAACTGATCGGCCCGCAAGCCGATCGCTCGATCGTCAGGACGAAAGCCCCTGGAGTCGCGCTCGTTCGAGCCGCTGCTCCTCGATCCGCGTCTGCAGTTCGCCGATTCGCGTCTCGATCTCGGCCTTGGTCCGTTCGAGCGCCGCGAGCTCCTCGTCGATCGCCGCGATCGGCGCCTCCTTCTCGGCCGCAAGCTTGCCGGCTTCGTCGACCGCAGCGCGAGCCGTGACGACCAGNNGAGCCGAGACGACCAGCGCCGCTTCTTCGTCCTTGCGAGTCGCAAGCGCGGCAAGCGTCGGTTCGGTCGCGGCGATCGAAGCGAGCAGCGCGGCGCGCCGCTCCTGTTTCCCCTTCTCGAGCATTTCGAGACGTCCGATCGCCTCGACGAGCGGCTGATCACCGGGCATCAGTTCGAGCGCCTTACGAGCCCCGGCCAACGCTTCGGCCAGAGCCGCCAACCCCTGATCGATTCCGGCCGCTTCCAGCTTCTCGGCGGCGAGCTTCGCCATGCCGGTCTCGAGCTCGGCCGTGGTGGCGGCGAGACGCTGATCGGCGGCGACGAGCTGCGCCTGGCGTTCGGCGACGACCGCATCGGCTGCCCCCTTTTCGGTCATCGCCGCTTCGCGACGAGCCCCGGCGGCCGAGAAGCCTTCGGCGATCGGATCGAGTTCCGCGTAGGTGGCTTCCAACTGCGATTCGAGATCGCGCCGCACCGCATCGAGCTCGGCCAAGCGGGCGACGAAAGCCAGCTCGGTCTCCCAGCGCGCGGCCGCAGCGGCCGCCGACTCGGCAGCCGTACGAGCCGCCGTCACGTCGGGTTCGAGAGCCGCTCGCTGCGTCTCGAGCTCGTTCCGTTCCGTCTGAGTCGTCGTCTGCGTTTCGGCGAGTCCCGTTCGCTCGGTCGCCAGCGCCGTCATCGCGGTCGTCTCGGCGACGATCAGTTCGGTCGTCTCGG
The DNA here is from genome assembly GCA_003455945.1 of Planctomycetaceae bacterium. Classification (GTDB taxonomy): domain Bacteria; phylum Planctomycetota; class Planctomycetia; order Pirellulales; family Pirellulaceae; genus UBA11682. The sequence continues at coordinate 7,279 of DMPQ01000396.1, read as the reverse complement.
CCATCCGCTTCTCGGCGGCGGCGATCGCCTCGCGAGTCGTCATCAGCTCCTTCTCGACGCCGGCCTTCCATTCGACGAACGCACTGCGAAGCTGCGACACGGTGGAATCGTCGCTCGCTTCATCCAGCTGCCCGAACGCCGCAGCGACGGCATTCCCCTTTTCGACTGCCGCGACGAGCATCGGGAGCTTCGCCTCTCCCTCGGCTCGCGCGGTCGACGCGAGATTCTTCTGCTGTTCGAGTTCGGCAACCTTGGCACCGCGAGCGGCGGTCTCGGCGTCGATCTCTCCGAGACGCTTGGCGTAGGTCGCCAGATTGCCGTCGAGCAGGGCGATTCGGTCGGTCAGTTCCTGGAGACGCGTCGCCTGCGGAGCAAGGACCTCAGCCGTGCGAGTCGCTTCCGCTCGTGCTGCCGCCAGCCGTTCTTCGAGCCGGCGCGGGATCAGATCGACCCGCCCCTGCTCGGCTCCATCCGCGCCGACGGCGACGAGCGAGCCGGCCCAGTCACCGACGTACATCCGTCCGCTTTCGTCGCAGAACGAGGCGACCGTACCGATCTCACCGAGTCCGCCGAAGCCGGCGACCTGCTGACCGGCCTGATCCCAGAGCTTGACCGCACGATCACGCCCCGCCGTCACGATCCGGCCGTCGCGAGCGAACTCGATCGACTGGACGCCCCCGCCGTGCGCCCCCCAGTTGCGCACCTGGCCGCCGTTCTCGATCTCCCAGAGCTTGACCGAACCGTCGAGCGACGCGGAGGCGAGAAGGTTCGAGTCCCAACGCCACGAGAGTCCGGTGATCCCTTGCGGGTGACCGGCGAGCGTCAGGTATTCGCGAGCGGTCCGCGCTTCCCAGATGAAGGCACCGCCGTTCCGATCGGCCGACGCGAGCAGGATCCCGTCCGGGCTGAACTCGAGCGCGGTGACCCACTCGGTATGCTTCTTGATTTCGTGCACCAACCGGTCGTCCGACATGCGATAGATGCGGACCAGCCGGTTCGTGCCGCCGACCGCAACGAAACGATGGTCGGCGCTGATGTCGGCAGCGAGAATCGCGTCACTCTCCTCGTCGAGCGTCGCAACCCGTTCGCCCGAGGCGACATCCCAGACGGCGACGACTCCTTGCGCTCCCGGACGACCGCCGGCGGCGATCAGCAGGGCTCCGTTGCGACTGAACCGGACGACGTTGATCGCCCCTTCGGCAAACGGCAGCACGCCGATCATCTCGTTGGTGCGCGTGTCGTAGAGCAGGACCTGATCCGATCCGGCGACGGCGACGATCGGTGCCCAAGGATGAGTGTGAGCGGCGATGACGGCATTCGCCCGTTCGATGACCCGCACCGGTTCGAGCGGCAGGTGCCCCGGAACGACGACCGTCGCCGGCCGTTCGGTCGCATTGCCTTCGACCGCCGCGATCCGCGGCCCCGTCGGGATCCGCGCCTTGCTCGACGCGTTCTCGAGGGCCCCTTGTTCGATCCACGCCCGGAGCAGCGCGATCTCCTCGGCGGGAATCGGCGGCGAATCGGGGGGCATGTACGGTTCTTCGTCGTGATTGACCAGCGAAAAGAGGTAGCTGGCCGACACGTCTCCCGGCGTGATGCTCGCTCCCGAACCGCCCCCCTGCATCACTCCCAGATACGACGTGACGTCGAGATCGCCGCTCTTCTTGCTCGAGCTGTGGCACGCTGCGCAGCGCTGGCGAAGCAGCGGCTTGACGTGATCGTCATACGTCACCTTCTCCTGGGCGCCGATCGATCCGACAGGGCCGATCAGGGCGAGCAGCATCAGGAAACGGACGGTCGTGCGAATGCTCACGGCAGACTTCCTCGAACCGGGATTCGGAATCGATCGCGTGCTCGAACCGCGGGGCGATGCTCTCGCTCCCGCGAACCGATCTCAATGATTGAAGACGAACTCGCGACTGTTCAGCAGCGCCCAGAAGACGTCCTCCAAGGCCTGCTTCCGATCGCTCTCCGACTCGACCATCTCGACCAGCGAGGCAAGCTCCTCGTCGGTCGGACGGCGCGTCAGGACGCGAATGTAGAGACTGGTGATGATCTCGCCCGGCGTCCGTCCCGCCTCGAGCATCGACGGGACCAGACCGCCCTGAGCCACCTTGGACTGGAGCGTGTCGCCGTTGAGCAGATGCAGCGCCTGCGACAGGTTCGGTTCCATCTTCACTTCGCACGAACAGACCGTCTCGCGAGTCGCTCGTCCGAAGGTCGTCAGGAAGTAGGTCGACGTGTTGCCGTCGGCGATCTGCACGGCGCGGGCACCGAGCGGCAGACCGGCGAACTTGTTCTTGGTCGACGTGGTCTGAGTGATCAGATCGAGCAGCACTTCACTGCGCACCCGGCGGAGAGTCGCGTGCGAGAAGTTGGTCAGGTCCGACTCGTTCGACTCGTTCGCCTTGGTGCTCAGCTGATAGATGCGCGACGTGCAGATGTCGCGGACCAGCTTCTTGAAGTCGTAGTCGTATTCGACGAAGTGATCGGCCAGCGCCTGCAGCAACGCCTCGTTGACCGCCGGGTTGCTGACCCGCACGTCGTCCACCTCGTTGATGATCCCGCGGCCCAGAAAGTGAGCCCAAACGATGTTGGCCAGGTTGGGCGCGAAGTACGGATTCTCGGTCGAGACGAGCCATTCGGCGAGCACTTCGCGGCGATCTCGGCCGGCCAGATCGGGAACGGCACCGCCGAGGAACTTCGGCTTCATCACCTGCCCCGACACCGGATTGCTCACCTCGCCGCCGCCGGAGTTGAAGACGATCGTTTCGCGAGGGTCCTCGCCCGGCTTGCGGCCGATCTGCGAGAAGAACGCCGCAAAGCCGAAGTAGTCGTCCATCGTCCAACGGTCGAACGGATGGTTGTGGCACTGGGCACACTGGATCCGCATGCCCATGAAGACCTGAGCGACGTTCTCGGCGACCTTCAGCGTGTCGGTCTCGTTCTGGTAGTAGTTGGTCGCGGCGTTCGCGAACGTTCCTCCCTGAGCCGACAGCAGTTCGCGGACCATCACGTCGATCGGCACGTTCTCTTCGATCCGGCTCTGCAGCCAGCCGTAGTAGAGGAGCATCGACTTGTACGAGACGGTCTGGTTCGAGCGGATCTGAAGCAGCTCGGCCCACTTCATCACCCAGATTTCGACGAACTCCTTCCGCTCGAGCAGCGAGTCGACGAGCTTGGCGCGCTTGTTCGGATCGGTATCCGACATGAACGCGACGTATTCCTCTTCGGTCGGCAGCACGCCGCAGATGTCGATGCTGACGCGGCGCAGGAACTCCTCGTCGGTGCACAGCTCGGACGGAACGATCCGCAGCTTCCGGAACTTGTCGTAGCAGAGCTCGTCGACGTAGTTGTTCGACGGCAGATCGGTCCAGGTGAACTCGAGTCCGGCCGGCAGGACAATCACCTGACGTCCGACGGTGTGCGTGTCGAAGCGAGCCATCACGAACGCCTCGCCCCGATTCGCCGCGGTGACGGTACCGGTCGGCGAGATGGCGGCCGAGTTGTCGTTGTTGGTGCTGAAGAAGGCGAGGTCGGTGACGTCCCGATCGGTGCCGTCCGAGTACTTCGCGCGGACGATCATCCGCTGAGTCGTTTCGGGGCCGTCGAGCACCGCTCCGGGCGGGAACAGCTCGATGCCGGTGACGGTCGGTACGGGGCCCGCATCGTTCGGTGCCCCGGCTCGCAACCACTCCAGCAGCGTCCGGTGATACAGGTCGCCGTCGGTCAATCGCGCTCCGCCGCCATGCGCGACGACGCCGAGCCCCTTCTCGAGAATCAGGCTCCGCTCGGGAACCGCCAGATCGACTCGCCGACCGACCATCTCGCGCGTCAGCCGAAAGTGGTCCCCTTCCGGATCGAAGCCGAACAGCGACAGGCGAAAGCCTTCCTTGCCGCGAGCCGCTCCATGACAGCTGCCGGTATTGCAGCCGGTCTTCATGAAGATCGGCATGATGTCGTTGCGGAATCCGAGCGGCGGCACCTCGGTCGAGCGGACGACGGCGATCGGAATGCGAACCGAATCGGTTCCGAAGGCGACGATCGCTTCCGTCGCTCCGTCAGCCACCGGCAAGAACCGATCCCCCTCCCACTTCGCGATCGAAGGATCGACCACCTGAACCGAAAGCTCCGCCGTCACGTCTCGGGTCAGACCGTTGGGCTGAGTCACCTGAGCGACGATCCGCTGCAGGTCGCGGCCGGTCGAGAGTTCGATCGAGTCGGGATAGACGGCGAAGGTCGGCGCGTTCGGAGCGGCCGCGACGACCGGAGCCGAGTCGTCCGCGCGGAGCGTCGCGGCGAGCGGCAGACCGAGCGACAGAGACGCGACGACAAGTCGGGCGAACGACGGAGCGAGACGATTCGTGACGGTCATGGCGAACTCGGATCCTTGATGGGGCGACCGAAACGGCCGGGAACGAAACCGAACGACAAGCCGACGTCGACCGACCTTCGTCGGACGACGACCGCAAGCGTCAGTTCCCTCCCTGCTGCTTCGCTTCCTGGCGGAGTCGTTCGAGACGCGAGAGCGGCTTCTGGACCGGCGCTTCGGGAGCGGCCTGAGCCACCGGCGCTTCGGGCATCGGCTGAGCCGGCGCGGTCTCGACCGGCAACGGTGCATCGATCTGCAGTTCGAAGCGGCCGGTGACCGACACCACCGGCTCACCGCTGATCGGGCAGACGATCTGGATGAACGGCGACTTGTGCTTGCCGACCGGCGTATCGGCCTGAGTCTTGACGATGAACGGCAGCTCGGTCGTTTCGTGCGTGATCTGGAGCGGTTCGGCGACGGCGTTCGGCGGGAGACCGATCAGCCGCGCCTCGGCGGTCCCCTGGAACCCCTCGGCGAACGCGAACTTCGCGAAGACCGGAATCTCCTGCCCCTGCTCGGCCGACGCGCGAGCGACTTCGGCGCTCACGTACGGAGCCGCGACGGTGAGCTTCGCCAACTGCGACGAGACGTACGCGTTCCCTCCGACATCCGCATAACCGATCGCGTACATCGGCCATTCGCCGAGGGCCGCGTTGCCGGCGGCATTCAGCAGGTAGGTCCCCTGCGACTGGTCGCCCGGAATCGTGATCGAACTCGGAGCACCGATGCCCGGCGAACGGAACGGGAACTCGACGACGATCGGTTGAACGAACCCTTCGGCCCGATTCACCTTGATCACCAGTTCCTTCGAGCCGTCGAGCACGATCGGCGATTGCGGCTGGACGATCTCGATCGAGAACGGCACTTCGTCGACCACCGCGACCGCCAGCTGCTCGACATGACCGTTCAGATAGACGGCGTTGTTCGGCGGTCCGAGCACGAAGTCGGAATCGTTGACGAACCGTCCGCGGATTCCGGTCGCTTCGTCGACATGGCGTGCGGTAAAGGTGACGAGCGCCCCGCCCACCGGCGCGTCGGCGGCCGCCTCGATCACCATCGGCATCGTCGGCAGGCCGGCCGGCATCGGCTGGGCGTGCAGCGTCAGACCGGGAAGCAGCTCCGTCGTCTCGACCACCAGGTCGCCGCCGAAGTTGTTCCGATTGGCGTTGAGCAGCACGGCGAAGCGGTTCCCCCGCGGCACGACCAGCGTCTGGCGGGTCTGCGAGTAGCGATCGATGCGAGGAATGTTCAACGTCAGCGACGGCACGACCGGTTGGAACTCGATCCGATAGACGAAGTCGTCTCGCCCTCGTCCCAGATGGTCGGTGATGCGGATCAGGTACTCGCCGGTTTCGGGAGCGGTGAAACGCAGGTAGCTGTCGGGACCGCGCGCATCGTCGTTGCCGGCGATCCCGCTGCCGTCTCCCTTGTAGATGTTCATGACCGGATCGAGACCGGTGCGCAGACGTCGAGCGAAGCACTCGATGTCGAACGTCTGTCCCTGAGTCGCCGAGAAGCGGAAACAGTCGACGTCTCCCGGACGCTCGATCACGCCGTTGAACGCGTCGGTGGTGACGCCGACCGTCGCGGCCGCGAAGTCGTCGTTCGGTTCGGTCTCGAGCAGGTTGCCGAAATCGGTGATCCGGAACGGAATCCCCGACGGCGCGATCCCCTTGTCGTCCTGGGCAAAGGCGGCGAAGCGATGATCGTCGACCGACGGCACCGCGATCGTCGACGTCGACGGTCCCGCCGCGTCGCCGACGAAGGTCACCGGAGTCGACTCGCCGCGACGACCACCGGCCGGATAGACGGCGGTCGGTCGAGGGAAGTTACCGACGTGAAGTCGATAGCGACAAGCGCCGTTACCGCCGTAACTCGACTCGCGCACCTGCACGAAGTAGTCGCCGGCCTCGGGAACGATCACGCTCAGCACGCCGTCCTGCATCACCAGCGGCGAATCGTCGACCGACGCCAGTTCGAAACGTCGCGAGTCGAGGATGGCGATGTACGGATCGAAGAGCGTCGTCCCGAGCCGCAGCGCCTCGACCTCGACGCTCAGCCGATCACCCGCGGCGAGCGTCACGCGAAAGGTGTCGACATCCTCGTTCTCGACGATGCCGGCGACCGTCACGTTCGTGTCGATCGCCTGCGCCTCGTCCAGACCGCCGTTCGGTTCCGCTTCGTCGCGCGCCGGCAGTGCGCCGACGAAGAACGAGCGGTATTCGCTGATTCCCGAGCGGGTCCGCAGCTGCACCATGCGCTCGCCGAGCGGACAGTCGGCCGCGATCCGGACGCGGACCTTCACGTTCCGGTCGTCGACGTTCTCGACCGCCAGAATCTCGACCCCCGAGTCGTAGGTGAAGACCTGCTCGGCCCCCTGCAGCCGCTGGCCGATGAACATCAGCTCGTGCTCGGCCCCTCGCTGCACTCCGCGCGGCAGGATGATATCCAGCTGAGGGGACGAAGCGAGAGCGGCCGTCGACGACGAAACCGCCAGACCGAACACCATCGCGGCGCGAAGCAGCAGCGAACCGTTCATGCCAACCACCGATCTCAGACGTCAGGGACGGTCTCGGGGACGAATCGGCGCGAGCGGCGCCTCGCGGCGCCGCCGACACCGAGCGATCAGGCGATCATCTCGCGAACGACCTGGCCGCCGTCGACGATCTCGATCGGTCGATCGCCGGGAGCCATCAGTTCCTTGTCCGAGACGATGCCGAGCTGGTGATAGACGGTCGAAGCCCAGTTCTCGACGGTCAGCGGATCGGTCTCGGGTTCGCTGGCGGTAGCGTTCGATTCGCCGTACACCATGCCTCCCTTCAGACCACCTCCGCCCATCACGACGCTGAAGACCTTGGGCCAGTGATCCCGGCCGGCGGTCGCGTTGATCTTGGGGGTCCGGCCGAA
>DMPQ01000108.1 GCA_003455945.1 Planctomycetaceae bacterium | reverse complement strand
GCGAACCGGGGTGTTGATCGGAAGGACGAGCTCGGTCGTCACCGTGCCGTTGGGGTACGTGAACTTCCAGGCGAACTGCGATGCTTCGACCTGGATCTCGTACTCCGACGCCGATTCCGGAGGGCTGCGCATGTCCAGGTAGCCCCAGACCCCCTCGACGAAGAACCAGACCAGGATCAGCGTCGGTCCGATCGACCAACCGAGTTCCAAGGCCAGGTTGTGATCCTGACTCGGCTTGCGTTTGTACCCGGGACGCCGGCGATACTTGACCATGAAGATCAGCATCGGAACGACGATCAGCACGAAGAAGACCGTCGACACCCAGAAGATCAGGTGAAACAGGTTATCGACGTTCTGACTGTAGTCGCTGGCCGCCTGGGGAAAGAAGAAGCTCCCTTCCCATTCGGTCCACGGCGAGTAGTCCGAAGCCTGTCCCAACAACGCGCTACCGCTCATCGGATTCCACCTCTCTCTTCCCTGTCGCTCTCGCCGGTCGGCTCGCGTCCCGCTCCAAGACCCGAGTCCGAATCGATCGGTACGGTCTCGACCTGCGCTCCGGCTGCGGCGATCGACCGCGGCGAACGCCGGAACCAGAACGGCAGGGAACCGAACAGGACCGCCGCGATCGTCACGCCGGCGCCCCAGCGCATCAGCCTGACGGCAGCGAACGTATAGCTACCCGATTTCGGGTCGTAGACGAAACAGGCGAGCACCATCCAGTCGCGAGGACTCCCGAGATGCCCGTTCGACGCTTCGACCAGCGAGAGTCGAAGCGTGTTCGGATCGAGGCCGACTCCTTCCAGGTACTGCGAAATGCGACCGTCTCCCGTGCAGATCGTGAAGACGGCCGGATGCGAGTACTCCTTCCGATCGGCCAGATAGACGTAGTCGACTCCGACCGCCGCGGCGACCCGATCGATCTGCCGCTTGTCTCCGGTCAGGAAGTGCCAGCCGTCGGCCGATGCCGGCTTGCCGCTCAGCTCGACATACTTCCGCTTCGTCTCGCGAGCCCGCTCGGTCGTTTCGTTCGGATCGAGACTGATCGAGACGATGTCGAAGTCGCGAAGCGGCTCCAGGCCGGCCGCGCTGAAGGTCGAAACGAACTCCCTCAACTGCACCTGGCAGAGCATCGGACAGTCCGAGTAGTTCAGCGAAACGACCAGCGGTCGATCACCGTAGAGATCCGACAGCCGGACCCGATGCCCGCGATCGTCGACGAACGAGGCATCGCCGGGGAGGTAATCGCCGTAGTGCTTCTCGAGCCGGACGACCGCATCCACCGCGGCCGGGATGCCGCCGGCGTGTCCTTGCGCAGCGGCCGCCAGAGGAATCGCGAGGATTCCGAGCGCCGCTCCGATGATGGACCTGCCGATCGTCATGATTCTCGTTCCGCCTGTCGCCCCCGGCGACCGAGCCGGTTCACTCCCGATTGCCGTACGCCTCGAGCACCGCCTGCTTGGCTTCCTCGATCGGAATCAACTCGGCCTGCTCGATGCCCTGGTAGTAGAGACCGCTTTCCTGTCGCTCGGTCAACGTCGTTACCGGACGCCCCGTGCGAAGCATTTCCTGCTGTCCCTGGACGATCGTCGTCGCCTGCGAAACGGTCGGCCGCTTGTCCTTGCTCGTGATCTCGTCGAGCTTCCAGTGGAAGTAGAGCCCCTGAGCCAGAAAGATCGTCGCCAACGAGAGGACGGTACTCACGAAGGCGGCGACGACGACCTGACCGATCTTCAGATCGTCGTACCAGGCCTTCGGAGCGGCTTCGAGCGCTTCGGGATCGAACGTGACGGCGGTCGTTGCCGAGACCGTATCGTGGGCATGCGCAGACACGGCAGCTACCTCAAGCGTTGTGATAATTGAGCGATTCGACCAGCCGCGGATCGCCGACCGGCACGAGCTTGCGATCGCCGGCGATCAGCGAAACGGCCGACACGTAGAAGCCTCCCAGACCGATCCAGCAGAGGATCTCCACCGCACTGACCGAGAACTCGGGACGGTAGGTCGGCATCACGAGCCAGAAGTGATCGAACCAGTGGGCGACCAGCAGCACGCAGGCGGCAAGCGCCATGTAGTGCTTGTTGCGACGCAGGGTACGAGGCATCACGGCGAGAAACGGCAGNNAACGCCGTCGCCCAACCGCCGGTCTGACGCGAGCGGAACCAGACCGTCTCTTCGGGCAGGTTGGCGTACCAGATCAGCAGGTACTGGCTGAAGGCGATGTAGCCCCAAAAGAAGACGAATCCGAAGGCGAGCTTGCTCAAGTCATGGTAGTGCTCGGTCGTGACGTCCTCGGTCAGACGTCCGACTCGCTGCAGCAGGTACGACAGCAGGATCAGCGTGCAGACGCTCGACATCGCCGCACCGGCGAAGAAGTAGACCGGGAAGATCGTGCTGAACCAGATCGGCTCGACCGACATCTCCCAGTCGAAGCTGGCGAAGACGATCGTGAACNNCATCCCCTGCATCCGCAGACTGATCGACGGATCGTTCGTCTCGTCCTGCCGGCGCGATCCGGCCAGGAAGTACCGAGCCATCGCTCCCCAGAGGATGAAGTACGCGATCGATCGGATACCGAAGAACGAGCCGTTCAGATAGCCCGACTTGTGCTCGAGCAGATCGGCGAACGGAGCCAGACGAGGGTGCGGAGCGACCCAGTCGTAGATCGCCGAAGGGGACTCGATCATCACCGGGATCAGGATCGGCAGGAACAGCACCAGCCCCGGAAACGCCGCCATGGCGAGGATCTCGGCCAAGCGCCGGATCGCCACACCCCAACCCGCTCGGGTCAGGTGCATCACGATGACCCAGAAGAGCCCGCCCAGCGAAATGCTCATGAAGAAGCAGAATGCGACCAGGTACGACGCGAGGAAATCGCGAAGTCCGTCGCTCGTCTGCCCTCCGGCCGCGAAAAACGCCGCTGCCACACCGACCACGCCGACCGCCAGTCCGCCGAACAGGAGCGGAGCGCGGACCGGCCCGAGCGTGAGTTTGGGCGAGGTCGCCGTGCGTCGTGCCGTCGTACCCATGTCTGCTGAATCCTGAGCGTCGTTTCGAAGGTCGATCGATCGAGCTGCCGTCCGCGGTCCGAAGGTTCAGTTCGCTTCGGCCGGCGGGGCTCCCGCATCGGCTCGGGTCGCCTGGAGCGCCTTCACGTACAGGACGATCGCCCAGCGATCCTCCGGCGAGATCTGCGCCCGATAGGGCCCCATCGTGTTTCGTCCGTTGGAGATCGTGTCGAAGATCCGTCCGAGCGGCTGAGCGACCACCGCCGGATCATGCAGGCTCTTCGCCTGAGTCCAGGAGGCCGCGTTCTGCAGCTGCAGCTCGAGCGCTCGACGCGACACCAATCCGTCGCCGTAGCCGCCGTGGCCGTGGCAGACCGCACAGTAGATGCCGTACTGCCGCTCGCCGCGCTCCATCAGCGTCTGGTCGACCGGCAGGTTGTCGGGAAACGACGTGATCCATTCCGGCTCCGGGCGGCTTCCGTCGGCATTCAGCGGCGCGTCTGCCGGAACCTCGGTCCCCTGCTCGTAACCTCGATAGAAGCGGTCATCCTCACGCAGCTCGCCGACCGCAACCGTGCCGGGGACATCCCCTCGCATCGCACGACCGTCCGCGAACAGGGAGCCCTCGACGCCCGAGAGACCGGGCGAGACGGTCTGGGTCTTGCTCTTGTCCTGCCAATCCATGTCCGGATTGAAGTGCAGTCGCGTCGCCGTGTTGGTCATGCCGCGATCGCGATAGATGGCGGCCGGCGGGAGCAACGCCGCGGCCATCAGGCAGATCGCCACCGGCTTGATGAAGCCCGGCAAGGCGGCGTCGCGCTGGTCATGCTCGATCCGCTCGACGCCGAGCGCCCCGAACCGTTCGAGTTGCTGCTTGGTCTGAACCGAGTCGAAGATCGGATCGTCGGCTCCGACCATCAGAAAGAAGCGATCCGAGGTGACTCGCTTGAACCTCGACAACCGGAAGAGCGGATTGCTGAACATCGGCAGCCGGTTCAGCCCCCACATCCCCAGGAACGTTGCGAAGGCGCTCGAGAGAACGATGATCTCGAAGACGACCGGAATGTTCGCCGGAAGACTCCAGGTCGGCTTGCCGCTGATCAGGAACTTGTAGCCCGGAAACGGTCCGTATTCGTCAGTCGCGTTCGTATACCACTGCAGCAACACGCCGACGACCGCCGCTCCCAGACCGACCGCCAGCACCAGGAACGGCAGACGCGTCGGACGAATGCCGAGCGCCGGATCGATCCCGTGCACCGGGAACGGCGAGTAGGCATCGATCTTCTTGTAGCCCGCCTGACGAACGCGATCGCACGCCTCGACCAGGCGATGCGGATCGTCGAACTCGGCCAGGTAGCCGAGGAACTTCACCTGAGGTTCGGTCGAAGCGGGGCGGGGACGGTGAGCCATGACGGCAGCTCTCGTGGGCGTTGAGTCGACCGGAGGGTCCGACGCAAGGAAACCGTGAGGACGATTCGATCAGTGCGACGCGTGTCCCGTCCCATGGTCGTCGTGATGCGGCATGGGGAGGACGCCCTTCACTTCCGCGATCGCCACCATCGGCATGAAGCGGCAGAAGAGCAGGAACAACGTGAAGAACAGGCCGAAGCTCCCGATGAACATCATCACGTCGACCGCGGTCGGCTTGAAGTAACCCCAGCTCGACGGCAGGAAGTCCCGAGACAGCGACGTGACCGTGATCACGAAGCGTTCGAACCACATGCCGATGTTCACGAAGATGCAGACGATCACCATCAGCCACGGACTGGTCCGGATCTTCTTGAACCAGAAGAACTGAGGCGCGATCACGTTGCAGCTGACCATCGTCCAGTACGCCCAGGCATAGTTGCCGAACGCTCGGTTGATGAACGCGAAGCCTTCGTACTCGTTGCCGCCGTACCAGGCGATGAAGAACTCGATGCCGTAAGCGAAACCGACCATCGTGCCGGTGGCGACGATGACCTTGTTCATGTTCTCGAGGTGCCGGATCGTGATCAGATGCTTCAGACCGAAGAGTTCGCGAGCCGGAACCAGCAGGGTCACGACCATCGCGAAGCCGCTGAAGATCGCTCCCGCGACGAAGTACGGCGGGAA
>DMPQ01000251.1:182-2551 GCA_003455945.1 Planctomycetaceae bacterium | reverse complement strand
CACGGAGTGGCCGGGCCCACGGCCCTCCGCGCCTCGCGTCGGAAACGCTGCGACCGGCAACGGCGGCAGTTTCGGCTCCTGGCCACTGGGGGATTGCGACGTGCCGCGGAGCGGGCGGCATTCGTGCCCTAGACTGGTGGCGTTCGGCGAGACGCGGGTAGAATGCGTCGCTCGTGCGACCTTGCCTTTGACGCCGAGTGGGGCCCGGAAGTCGTTGCGCAGCTCCCGATGAGCGGGGGTGATCACGACTCGTGGTCGCCGTCCGGATTTCGGACGAGCGGCACCGGAAACCCTGCCGAGCGGTAACGGTCCGAAAGCACGACGATCCTTCTTCTCGAACCGTTCGGAAGCCGGCCGGGTCAGCATCGGTCTCCGAACCGATCCTTCGTCGACGCTGTCGTGAAGGGGAATCGACCGGAACGGGAAGAGGCCCGAAGTCGAAGCGTCACATCGGTTCCGGGGAGCCGGTGGCCTGCGTCCGAAGCAAGGAGGCTCAGGCCGGCGCACGCTGTCACGCAGGGGTTGGTAGGCACATGTCGATCTGGATTCTCCGCTTCTTCTTCATGGCCGTTTCGATCGGCGTCGGCGCGTCGCTCGTGTCGGCTCCCGAGTTCTCGCGCGCTCCGTGGGCCGTGCTGCCGACCGTCATCATCGGCGCTCTGGCGGTGATCGTGATCGACACGCTCACGCCGCGCAAGCGGATCGAAGTGATCTCGAGCGTCTATGTCGGCGTCGTCGTCGGTCTCTTTCTGACCTACATCCTCGGCCTGGCGCTGACGCCGTGGATGAGCTCGCTGTCCAAGGACGGCAACACGGTCAGCGGGACGGCGATCCAGCTGCTCGTGACCGTCGCGGTCTGTTACTTATGCATCTCGGTGCTGATGCAGACCAAGGACGATTTCCGCTTCATCATCCCGTACGTCGAGTTCTCGCGCGAGGTGAAGGGGGGAAGACCGTACGTGCTCGACACCAGCGTCGTCATCGACGGTCGGATCGCCGATGTCGTCGAGACGGGGATCTTCGACAATCAGCTCGTGATGCCTCGCTTCGTGCTCGCCGAGCTTCAGGCGATCGCCGACAGCGGCGACAAGATGCGACGCGCCCGCGGGCGCCGCGGTCTGGATGTCCTCAACAAGCTCCGCTCGAAGCCCAATGTCGAGTTCGTCGTCTACGAGCGCGAGCTTCCCGAGATGCAGGGACAGCCGGTCGACATGAAGATCGTGCTGCTCGCGGCGCATCTGGAAGGGAAGGTCGTCACCGGCGACTACAACCTGAACAAGGTCGCTCGCATCCACAACGTCGCGGTCGTCAACCTGAACTNNTCGACATCGCCAACGCGCTCAAGCCGGTCTTCCTGCCGGGCGAGCAGATCCGCGTGAAGATCGTGAAGCCGGGTGAAGAGCCACAGCAGGGAGTCGGGTATCTGGAAGACGGGACGATGATCGTCGTCGAAGGAGGGCGCGAGCACCTGGGCAAGATGATCATGCTCGACGTCACCAAGATGCTTCAGACGAGCGCCGGTCGCATGGTCTTCGGTCGCTTCACCGGCATGGCTCCCTGATCGACGGCGACCGGGTGAAGAGTCGAGCACTTGCAGCAGCGTGAGCGAAGGAGTCGCCATGAAGCTTCCCGCGGACGCTANNGGATCGCCGCCATCCGGATCGCCGCGACGAGCGCACCTCGAGACGCCCGCTGCGATCGTTTCCGTTGTCGAATCGGCGGAATCATCGGATTCGACGAGCGACGCCGCGAAACCGTTTCGAGTCCTCTGCGGCGATGCGGAGGCGGTGCTGAGCGGGCTCCCTGCCGACTCGATCGATGCGGTCGTCACCAGTCCGCCGTATTGGCAGCAACGCGACTACGGAGCCGCGGGCCAAATCGGCGACGAAGCGACTCCGGCCGAATACGTCGAGCGGTTGGCCGCCGTCTTCGATCAGGCCAAGCGCGTACTGCATCCCGAGGGGACGCTCTGGCTGGTCCTCGGCGATAAGTACGACGACGGTCGACTGCTCGGCTTGCCGTGGCGCACGGCGCTGGCGTTGCAGGATCGCGGCTGNNTTTCTGCTGACTCGATCGGCCAAGTACCGCTACGACGCCGATGCGATCCGCGAACCGCACGTGACGTTCGGCGAAGCGAGTCGAATGCGCGGCGGTCGGCGCCACTTCGGCGTTCGCGGCGGGACTCCGGAACAGGGGAAGAACGGCGGCTCGAACAATCTGCACGACGGTCGCTGGGATCAGGCGTTCCATCCTGCGGGGCGCAATCGGCGGACCGTCTGGTCGATCCCGTTGTCGAAGAACCGTGACGCTCATTTCGCCGTCTTTCCCGAACGGCTGGTCGAGCTCTGCCTGAGCGCCGGCTGCCCGCC
>DMPQ01000251.1:0-166 GCA_003455945.1 Planctomycetaceae bacterium | reverse complement strand
GTGTGCTCGTGCCTCTGTGTCCCGCGCCCCCCAGCCCGCCGCGTCAGCAAGGGGTCTCCGTGTGCTCGTGCCTCCGTGTCCCCGTGCCTCCCAGCCCGCCGCGTCAGCAAGGGGTCTCCGTGTGCTCGTGCCTCTGTGTCCCCGCGCCTCCCAGCCCGCCGCGTCA
>DMPQ01000009.1 GCA_003455945.1 Planctomycetaceae bacterium | reverse complement strand
ACCGGACCCGCCGGCCCCTGTCGTCATCAAGCCGAGGCAGCAGGAACCGCAGAAGGCCTTTCCCCGGCGAGAGGCTCGTCGCGAGGGCCCCGGTGCGAGCCGTTCCGGCCAGGAAAAACGGCCGATCGGGGACCGAACGAGTCGCGAGCCGTCGGGGATGCTTGCCCGAGTCGGAAGCGTCAGCGATCATGGGACTTGAGGCGTAAGGACCGGGGACAGTCGAGGGAGGACTTGTCGGCCGAGCCCGCCTGCCGTCGTCCTGTTCGCCTCGACCGATTTTCCGTCCCTCTCTCGTCTCGGATTCGCGGGCCGAGCGAGTCGTCCCCGAACCGGGGTCTCCGGCTCGCTTCGGTCCCGGCTTNNTACCGGCTTGCGGCACTCCCCGGGCGTTCCACCGCGCCGTCGGCTGCAGGTCCGCTCGCTTCGACTCTTCCGGCTTGTCTTCGTCGCTCATCCGGTTCTCAGGATTCGCTTTCCATGCCGATTCGCGTCGCCTGCCCCTCGTGCGGTCATCAGCTGAACGTCGCCGACAAGTTCGGCGGCAAGCGCGGCAAGTGTCCGAAGTGCGCCGCGACGGTCGACATCCCGATGCCGACCACCGCCGCGGAAGGAGAGGACGATTTCCGCTTGGCCGACGAAGTGCCGTCGCGTCGTCAGGACATCACGACCAAGGGGTGGGGCCAGGCTCCGGTCCGAAGTCATCTGGACGACCTGCTCGACGAAGTCGGCGTCAAGGCGGCGGTCGAAGGACCGGTCTGCCCGGCCTGCGGTGCCGAAACGCCCGAGGGAGCCGTGATCTGCATCGAGTGCGGCCTGAACCTGCAGACCGGCGAGCGGATCCACTCGACCGTGCAGATCGACGGCTCGGGCGGAGGCAAGGCGCTGAGCGAGAACGAAAAGATCATGCTCAAGGCCGAGGCGGCGATCGAGGACAACCCGATCACGCAGGAGGACGAAGGTTACGGCGACGGACCCGAGTCGTTCCTGATCGCGGGTGGGGCGCTGCTTGCCGGAGCGCTCGTCGTCGCGGCGATCGTCGGCACCATCTTCCTCTTCGACAAGCTGACCAACTCGACCGGCGCGACGGTCATGGTGATGGCGGTCGTCGGTTCGATCTTCCTGTCGATCGGCAACATCTGGATCATGATCGCCGCGTTCCGCGAGCATGTCGGCCAGGGAATCGCGACGCTCGTCTGCATCGTCTACGCGCTGATCTTCGGTTTCATGCGGATGGGAGCCCTCTGGGTGCCGACGCTCTGCCTGACGATGGGCCTGATCGCGGCGATCGTCGCCGGAGCGGTCTGGGCCTTCCAGGACGCTCAGGCGATCACGAGCTGACGGTCCCGANNCTCGGGGCGCACGGCAACGAGATCATTCGCAACGCGTCATCGTCTGCCGGAGCAGGCTGATGCGTTCGCCGTTCGTTCCGGAAGAGGTTGCGAGATCCTTTTTCGGGGTATTGCCGAGAAACGTCGATCCGCGACGAACCCGTTTTCGTCGACGACCCTCCCCTTCGTCCCACTCACGAACCGAACGTTCGAAGGACTCGAACCATGAGCGTCCCTCCGAATCCGTACGTCAGCCCCGGCAAGTCGAATCCGTTTCCCGATGCGGCCGGAGCTCCGATGACCGACGCTCAGGGGAACGTGCTGCTGGTCGGTCCGATGACCGAGCCGCCGACCCTGTCGGTGATCGGCTCGTTCCAGGCGGTCTTCAAGGAGCCGAACGCCTGGCCGCTGCTGCTCTGGTTCGTCCTGCTGATCGTGGCGACCGGCTTCATTCCGATCCTGCCGCATATCGTGCTGCTCGGTTACGCGAGCTACCTGGCGGAAGGGATGATCCGAACGCCGAACGCTCCGCGCCTGACCTTCGACTTCGAGCACCTGTCGAAGTACCTGGGGCGAGGCGTCTGGGGCTTTCTGGCGGCGTTCGTGATCGGCCTGGTCGCCGCGATTCCGCTGGCGATCGGCATGGTCGCGGTCTATCTGGGAGGGGCGTTGCTGGTCGTCGCCGCCAGCAACGGGGGGGAAGGAGCCGCGTTCGCCGTTATGTTCCTCGTCATGACGATCGGCTTCGTCGTGATCCTGCTGCTGAACGTCCTGTTCCAGCTCATCTCGAACCTCGTTTCGTCCCGAGCGGCGATGGCCGGTTCGTACGGGGCCGGGTTCGATTTCGTCTGGATCCGGGATTTCCTGTCGCGAGTCGGCCTGAAGGTCTTCGTCGGGCTGATCGGGATGGCGCTCCTCTCGATCGTGGTCAATCTGCTTGGTGTTCTCGTCTGTTTCGTCGGCGTCTACTTCACCGCGGCGCTGACGATCTACGCGTCGATCCACTACTCGGTTTCGGTCTACCGCCTGTATCTGTCGCTGGGCGGGACGCCGATCGCGATGAAGCCCGAGGTGACTCTCGAGCGGTTGGCCGGCTGAGCCGCGCTGCGGGGCCCGAGTCGCATCGAGCCCCGCGGCAAGCGCATCGCAACGATCCCTTCTCTCTTCAGGAGATAAGCAGGGGGGAAGCTCGCGCGGCGCTCACCGTTTCGCTCCTGCTTACGCGACGTAGAACGCCGGTCCGGCGGACCGGCGTTCTTTTCGTTGGCCCGCAGAGCCGCAAGGCGACGAACGGGAGAGCGTTCGGCCGGCGAAGACTGCGTCGACCTTGCGGATCAGCAAGACTCGGCAGGCGCAAGGCGTGAATCGTCATGGACTTGCGCCGGCGACTCCGCTATCTTCATGCCCTGGCGAGCGAGGTCGGCGCAGCGTCCCTGACGGTGCTGCCGTCGACTGTCGGCCGGTCGATCCGGTCGAGATCGGGTAACGGCTTGAGAGCCGCGATCGCTCGACTCGATCGACCCCGTCGACCGCCCTCTCCGGATCCGGCCGCGAGCGGGCTCCCGAACAGGACGTTCGACGGAGCAGCACCGAGGACGTGAACACCTTGTCCGACCAGCAGCCGTTCTTCTCGCGTCGCTTGCCGTTCTTCGGCTCGGTGGCGGTCGTGATCCTCTGCGGTCTCTTCTTCCTGATGCCGTTCGGCTTTCGGGGAGCTCGCGTGGCGCTCAGCGAGATGCGCAACGAGGTGGCCGACTGGTTGCCGTCCGACTTTCCCGAAACGCGCGAACTCGATGCGTTCCGCTCGCAGTTCGTCGGCTCGCAGTTCGTCGTCCTCAGCTGGGACGGCTGCAATGAAGGGGACGAGCGCTACAAGGCGCTCCTCGCCAAGCTGAAGCAGGATACCCAAGGATTTCAGCTCGATCCGATCGATCAGGAAGCGAAGCGGATCGGAGACCGTCTCGGCCTGCACGCTACCGGCGACTTTCACGAAACCTTCTCCACCGGCAAGGAGAAGTGGCTCATCGGCGACGGGGACGAGTGGTATTACCTGACCGAGAACGGCGAACTGTATCGCTGGACCGGCGGTCAGAACCTGGTCGGCTGGGTCAGTCGATCGATCGAGCGATGGCGGACCGGAACCAATCGGATCGCCGGCGAGCTGATCTANNACCGCCGAGTCGGCCGGGGCGATCTACCGCAACCCGCGCAAGCTCGACTCGCGACTGTTCAAGCAGCTGCTGACCGGCCCCGAGGTCTATGCGCAGCTGGCGGGGCCGGGAGGTTCGCTCGTTCGCGGCGAGTATGACCCGCGCGACCCCGAGTTGCTGCGGACGCGCATCGAGGCGCACCAGCGTCTGACCGGTGTCGTCTTCGGTCCGACTCCGGCCCGCGACTTCGATTGGACGCGCGAGTCGTTTCTGGCGGTGCTTCCCGAGGCGACTCGTCAGCAGCTCCCCGACGCCTGGGAGCCGTACTTCGACGACTACGTTCGCCGACTGGTCGACGAGCGATACGGCGGGCGNNGATCGTCGCGGCGCTCAGCGATGTCGCGACGCGCGACCTGAGTCGAGTCGTGGGGCGTCCCGACTTCTTCAAGCCGGTCGGTCGGATCTATCAGCTCGCCGAAGAGAGCGGCTTGAGTCCCGCCGAGATCCATCTCGGTGGACCTCCGGTCGACAACGTCGCGATCGACGAAGAAGGAACGATCACGCTCGTCAATCTCGTCTCGCTCTCGACCGCAATCGGCCTGACGCTCGCCTACATCAGTTTCCGCAGCATCAGCGTGACGCTGATGATCTTCTTCGTCGGCGGCGTATCGGCCGTCACGAGCCTGGGGTTCGTCTGGTTCGGCGGCAGTTCGCTCGATGCGGTGCTGCTGAGCATGCCGTCGCTGGTCTATGTGCTCGGACTCTCGGGAGCCGTGCACATCGTCAACTACTACCGAGAGGAATGCCACGAATCGGGCGAGCGCGGAGCGAGCGAGCGAGCGCTCTCCCACGGCTGGTTCGCGTGCACGCTCGCCGCCTTCACCACCGCACTCGGCCTGATCTCGCTGACGAGCAGCAATCTGGTTCCGATCCAGAAGTTCGGCCTGTTTTCGGCGATCGGAACGATGGCGACGCTGCTGTTGCTCTTCCTGTTCCTGCCGAGCGCTCTGACGATCTGGTCACCGGGATACCGGCAGCGGACGAAGAGCGAGGCGGCTGCGCACAAGCCGGGCGTCCTGTTCCGCTTCTGGGATCGCTTCGGAGCGTTCATCGTCCGCAATCACACGCCGGTGATCGTCGGCTCGCTGCTGCTGATGGTGCTGATGGCGGTCGGCATGACGCGCATCAAGACGTCGGTGCAGCTGCTGAAGCTCTTCGACGATTCGGCCAAGGTGATCGGCGACTACGAGTGGCTCGAAGCGAATCTCGGTCGCCTCGTTCCGATGGAGTTGGTGGTCAACGTCTCTCCGTCCTCCTTCGCCGAAGCGCAAGGGGATCCGGCCGAGATGTCGGACCTCGATCGCGAACTGAGCCTGAACTTTCTCGAGCGACTGGAACTTTCCTCGCGCGTCCGGCAGGTCGTCGAGCGGGAGTTCGGCGAGGAGGGACGCGGGGTCATCGGACCGGGAATGAGCACCGACGTGATGGTCCTGCCGAACGCGATCTCGCGCTACGATTCCGGGCTCGATCGAACCCGCTCGATCTTCAACGACGCGCTGCTCGAAAACCGCCCGCGTCTGGACGAGGAAGTCGACTACTTCCGGATCGATCCGGCGGACGAAAGCGAACTCTGGCGCATCAGCCTGCGACTCGGTGCCTTCAACGACGTCGACTACGGTCGCTTCGTCGCCGATCTGCAACAGGCGGTCGAGCCGGTGCTGACGGCATATCGACATCGCGATCAGATCCTTCGCGCGGTGCATGCGCCGACCGAGGCCGAGGCCGAGGCCGAGGCCGGAACGAACGATCCGGACAAGGCGAGCTTGCTGATCGTCGGTTGGAAGGGGAGCGAGGCGACTTCTGCCGCGGGGGGGCCGACCGCCGACTCCGGTCCTGCGTCGCAGGAGTCGAGCGATGCCGCGACGAACGCCGGCGGCTCGACCGCAGCGGGAATGACCGAGGCGGAGCGAGTCGCGGCCCTGATGTCGCAACCGATCGATCAGACGGCGATCTTCTGTCGGACGCTCGGCGAGCTGCTCGAGAATCGAGGCTTTACCGTCGGCTCGCGCGGCCGCGGTCGAACGGCCTACACCTTGTCGCTGAACGACCCGCGCACGGCGGAGCTGCTTTCGACCGGGGGCGCGCTGGCCGGTCAGCTCGATCGCTTCGCGTGCGTCGTGCTCGTGAGCGACCCGGGAGAGTCGATCCGACGGGTGCTCGATGATTCTGGGGTCACGATCGTCGACGCGACCGATCATGTGCTGCGGATCGATCCTCAGACGCGGCAGGCGATCGATCCGACGGCGGCGGTCCTACGACGGCAAGCCGAAGCGCGGCGCGAACCGGGTGGCGTCGTCGCGGCGAACGATGCCGCAGCGAACGATACCGCGGCAAACGACGACGAGGTTCGAGTGTCGGCGGTCTACACCGGCATCGTGCCGATCGTCTACAAGGCGCAGCGAACGCTGTTGGCCAGCCTGGCCGACAGCATCTCGATGAGCTTCTGGATGATCGCGACCACCATGATGGTCCTGCTGCGCGACTGGCGCCGTCGCGTTTCGCCGATGAACCTGATCAACATCTCGGGGGGCCTCGTCTCGATGCTCCCCAATCTGTTCCCGATCCTGCTGATCTTCGGAATCATGGGTTGGGCCGACCTCGAAGTCGACATCGGCTCGATGATGACCGCCAGCGTGGCACTCGGTGTGGCGGTCGACGACACCATTCACTTCCTGAGCTGGTTCCGCGCCGGCATGCGAGCCGGTCTCGATCGGATCACCGCGATTCGCACGGCCTATGCCAAGGTCGCGACCGCGATGACTCAGACGACGCTGATCGCCGGTCTCGGATTGTCGGCGTTCGCCTTCAGCACCTTCACGCCGACGCAGCGGTTCGGTCTGCTGATGCTGACGTTGCTCTTCGCCGCGCTGATCGGCGACCTGATCATGCTGCCGGCGCTGCTCGCTTCGCGTTTGGGGAAGTTCCTCGAAGTCAGCGTCTGGCCTCCGGGAGCCGGCAAGGGCTCGATCGTTCCGGGGCTGGTGTTGGCACCGGACGAGGCAGCGTCGGGCTGGGCATCGACCGCCGCGACGTTGGCGAGCGGATCGACGACGATCGAAACCGAGCCGAGCGAATCGGGGGGGGCGAAATCGGCAGCTCCATCCGCCCGAGCCGCTCCCGAAACGTCGTCACCTTCCGGCGGCTCGGGAGCGCCGGTCGGTGCGCCGCACGGACACCGCCGCGATCGTCGCGCAAGTCGGGACCGTTGACGCCGACGGCTGGCAAGGTCCGGAGCGTCGTCAGTGACGTCTCCGAGCGTTTTTCCGCGGCGCTTCGTTGCGGTCCTCGGCTCGTCTCCGTACGCTGCTGCTCGGACCGAGTCCGAATCGATCGGACCGCACCTTCGTGCAGATCCCGTTCGTCTCGGTCATCCCCCCGCCGCGCGGCAAGTCGCGACGCGGCGTCGTAGCGGCTTGTCGACGCACTCTCGTGTCGTCGCAAGTGTCCGTGCGACGGCCGTTCGCCGACATTCTCCCTACCTGCTTCGAGCGTTCGAGTCACTTCCATGCGCATCACACGTCTGACCGCCTATCGGATCGAACTCCCGTTGGTCGAAGGGAGCTACCGCTGGTCGGGCGGCAAGTCGGTCGACACCTTCGACAGCACCGTGATCGTGATCGACACGGACGAGGGGCTGCAGGGGTACGGCGAGGTCTGTCCGCTCGGGCCGTTCTATTTGGCCGCTTACGGTGACGGCGTGCGAACCGGGCTGAGCGAACTCGGACCGCATCTGATCGGCTGCGATCCGACGGCAGTCGGCCCGCTGAACGATTGGATGGATCGGTGCCTGAAGGGGCATCCGTACGTCAAGAGCGGGATCGACATGGCGTGCTGGGATCTGCTCGGCAAGGCATGCGGCCGACCGGTCGCGGAACTGCTCGGCGGAAAGTACGTCGACTCGGTGCCGCTCTATCGGGCGATCTCGCAGGAGGATCCCGACATCATGGCGGCGAAGGTCGCGGGCTATCGGGACGAGGGGTATCGCCGCTTTCAGCTGAAGGTCGGCGGCGATCCCGATGTCGATATCGAGCGGATTCGTCAGGTCCGAGCGGTGCTCGAGCCCGGAGACGTGCTGGTCGCCGACGCGAATACCGGTTGGCTGCGGCATCAGGCGATGCGAGTCGCTCGCGGGATCGCCGATCTGGACGTCTATATGGAACAGCCGTGCCTCAGCTATGAGGAATGCCTGTCGGTCCGCGAGCATACGAACCTGCCGTTCGTGATGGACGAGTGCATCGACTCGATCGGGCCGCTGCTGCGCGGGCTGGCCGATCGGGCGATGGATGTCGTCAACCTGAAGATCAGCAAGTTCGGCGGGCTGACTCGGATCCGCCAGGCGCGCGACCTCTGCGCCTCGCAAGGGATCGCGATGACGCTGGAGGACAGCTGGGGCGGAGACATCATCACGGCGGCGATCGCGCATGTCGCTCAGAGCACCCCGCCTGAAGTCCTCTTCACCTGCACCGACTTCAACAGCTACGTGACGCGCCGCAACGCGCTCGGCGCGCCGCATCGGAACCAGGGGCGGATGGGGATCACCGATCGTCCGGGCCTGGGCGTCGAACCGGCTTGGGACGAGCTGGGGGATCCGGTCGTCGAGATCGTCGGCGATTGAGCGAGAGCGGCGACTGACCGTCGCCTCGACGGTCGAGTACCGCGAGCCGAGCGGTTACGGCGGCTCCGGCTCGGCGGTCCTCCGGTTGCGGATGGCCGACCGACACGAGGTGTCTCGGCCCGAGCGGTCGTTTCGATCGTTCGTGCGGCGGCTATACTGCCCGATTCGGACCGTCGGCCCCAAACGGGCGCGGTCCGGTTCGCGGCTCTTCGGCGATCAGGACTCGGAAAACGATGCGGATCGGTGCCGTCTCGTATCTGAACACCAAGCCGCTGATTCACGGCTTCGCCCAGCGGCTCCCCGAAGCCGAGCTGGTGCTCGATCTGCCGAGTCGCCTGGCGGATCGTCTGGCCTCGGGCGATCTCGACGTCGCACTGATTCCGTCGTTCGAGGCGTTTCGCGGGAGCGGTTACCACATCGTCTCGGACGCCTGCATCGGGTGTCGGGGGCCGGTCTGGAGCGTCAAGCTCCTCTCGAACGTCGATCCGGAACGGATCGAGACGTTGTCGCTGGACGAGGGGTCACGGACGAGCGCGGCGCTCGTTCGGCTGTGGCTCNNCCGCGTCGGTCCGGCCGCGTTTGGTCCCCTGGAGCATCGATCGGCCGCTGGCCTCGGTCGATACCGACGCCGTGCTGATCATCGGCGACCGCGCGATGCGCGATCGCTTCGACGGTTGGCGCTACCAATGGGACTTGGGCGAACTCTGGTATCGCTGGACCGGCTTGCCGTTCGTCTTCGCTTGCTGGGTCGCTCGGCGCGGCGACGACGGTCGGTTGGCCGAGGCGCTCGAGTCGATGCGCGATCGAGGCCTGGCGGAGCTGGCGTCGATCGCCGAACGCGAGGGGGCGAAGCACGGCCTATCGAACGAACGGTGCCTGGCCTACCTTAGGGACGATCTTCATTTCCATCTTCACGACGAGCAGATCGAAGGCCTGCGACGCTTCCGCCGGATGGCGATCGACGCCGGTCTCGCTCCTGCCGGGAACGAGCTGACCTGTCATGGTTGCGCACTTGCTTGAGAAGGGGGCGGCGGGGGAGCGACTGACTCGGGACGAGGGGCTGGCGCTGCTGCGTCACGCCGATCTCGCCTCGCTGGGAAGTGCCGCCGACCGCCGCTCGCGAGCTCTGCATCCCGAGCCGTTCCGGACGTACAACATCGACCGGAACATCAACTACACGAACGTCTGCACCGCGGTCTGCGACTTCTGCGCGTTCTATCGCAAGCCGAAGTCGGACGAGGGCTACGTCCTGTCGCGCGAGGCGATGTACGAGAAGATCGAGGAGACGATCGAGCTGGGAGGAGATCAGATCCTGCTGCAGGGCGGACTGCATCCCGATTTCAAGCTCGACTGGTACGAGTCGATGCTGAGCGATCTGCGGACGCGCTACCCGTCGATCAACATCCACGGCTTCAGCCCTCCCGAGATCCATCACTTCACCAAGGTCAACAAGCTCCCGCTCGAGACGGTGCTGGAGCGACTGAAGGAGGCCGGTCTCGGGAGTCTTCCCGGAGGTGGTGCCGAGATCCTGGTCGATCGAGTCCGACGAGAGATCACGCGCGGCAAGGTGCTCTCGGATGATTGGTTGAACGTGATGCGCGTCTGGCATCGGCTCGGCGGGCACGGCAGCGCGACGATGATGTTCGGTCATGTCGAAACGCTGGAGGAGCGGATCGAACATCTGGATCGGATCCGTTCGCTGCANNGACGAGACGCACGGCTTCACGGCGTTCATCTGCTGGACCTTCCAGCCGGAGCATACCGACCTGTCGCACATCGCTCCGGCCGGTTCGGCCGAGTACCTGCGGATGCTCGCCGTCGCGCGGCTCTATCTGGACAACGTNNGACATGGGGAGTCTGATGCTCGAGGAGAACGTGGTGGCCGAGGCAGGTACGGTCCACTACCTGACGCTCGACCAGATCCGCGGCGCGATCTCGGAACTCGGCTACGTCCCCCGTCAGCGCAACGTCCATTACGAGCTGGTGGACGAGGGGCTGGAGCAGCGAGCGATCGAAGCGAACCGCCGCAAACCGGTCCGCGACCCGAAGCAGCTCGTGCAGATCGGGTGAGAGGGGGCGATCTTCGGCCGCATCGCGGCGAAGCCGTAAAGCGGTCGAATGCGGGTCGGCGCCGACGAGGCTCCCGAGCCTCTTGCGATGCGTCTCGCGCTTCGGCTTGCGGCGTCGCGAATCGCTCGAGCGAGGCATCGCGACGTTCTCTCTCCCCGAACGGACCGGTCGCATCGGGTAATCCCTGGCGTTCATGCGCCGACATGCTTGCCCGACTCTCCTCCTCGATCCGTACGTTTGGGTCCACCGCGCTTGCCTGGTCGGAACGACCGGTACGTCATGCGAGTGTCGTGCTCGAATTTCTCCGACCCGCCTCAAGTTAGCTCCTCCGAATCGTTGTCCGGGTAGGGGCCCCCGGTATACTGAAGGCTCGGACATCTCGACGGGGATTCACCACGGAAGCACCCCGGGGGATGGACCTCTTTTTCCTCGGTTCGGTTGGAGTACTTTCGTGGCGCAGATGCCTGTGGAAGGACGGCCCGCATGGGCCGAGATGGGTCCTCCGATGGGGACCGAGCCGGAATCGCAACGGTTCGATTTCCTCGCGATGGCTTGGCGACGAAAGTGGCTGATCGCCTTCGGCCTGATGGTCGGGCTCGGTCTCGGTTTTCTCGCCTACAAGCAGCAGACGCCGATCTACACGAGCGTCGCCAAGGTGATGATCACGCCGAAGAATCCGGCGACGGTGATCATCCCGGGCTTCGAAGGGATGCCGAGCGGTCCCGGCGTGAAGCAGGATCACGAACATGATGCGGTGCTGACCAGCACCACCTTCATCCGCGATTCGGTCGTGTCGAACCCCGAACTGGACCAGCAGGTCCCGTCGATCGCCGGCCTGAGCCCCGAGATGAAGCTGTTCCAGATCCAGGAAGGCCTCGAGGTCGACCTCGAGAAGGACAGCGAGAATCTCTACTTGGTCTCGTTCTCGAGCCCCAATCAGGAGGACTGTGATCGAGTCCTGTGGGGCGTGCTGAACGGTTACCAGGAGTACCTGAACCGGAAGTACAAGGCGACCGGCCAGGAGCTCAAGGGGATCCTCGACGATCTGAAGCGGAACTACGACGCCAAGGCGGAAGAGCTGCAGGCCAAGATCCAGGAGCAGGTCGAGGCGCACGGCGAAAAGCTGGCGTTCTGGAATGCCGAGGGGATCATCAACCTCGAACAGCAGCGGATGCAGGAACTCGATGCCCACATCCGGCAGCTCGAACTGCAGAAGACCGAGTACCAGTCGCAACTCGATCGGATCGCGCAGCTGGAAGAAGAAGGAAAGACCCAGGCGGTCATCGTCTTCATCCTCGAGCAGCACGAGAAGATCAAGGAAGACAAGGAGAAGAACTCCGAGGAGACCGACATCCTCGAGCTTCGCCTGAACCTCGAGCGTCTGCTCTTCAAGTTCGGCGAGGACCATCCCGAGGTGAAGATCGTCCGGAACGAGATCCGAGCTTGGGAAGAGCTGATGATCTCGCGAGGCATCTCGTTGCCGGGCACCGGCGACAACCGCGCCGACTTCGTCGCGCTCTACAAGATCTCGCTGACCGAACAGGTCCGTTCGATCGACTACGAGTTGGTCGCCTTCCGCGCCCAGTTCGAAGAGCATCGTGCTCGGGCGATGGAACTGAACCAGGTCGATCTGAGCCTGAAGAATCTTCTCGATCAGAAGAAGTATCAGGAGTCGGTGATCACGAGCGTCGTCGACCGACTCCAGCAGGTCGACGTGACCGGCGACAAGGAAGGGTTCAACTACGAGATCCTCGAGCCGCCGACCTTCGCCGAACAGACCGAACCGAGCCTGCTGAAGGTCTTTGCGGTCGCCGGTTTCCTCGGACTGCTCGGCGGCGTCGGGATCGCCTATCTGGTCGATCTGGCCGACAAGACCTTCCGCTCGCCCGACGACATCGCTCAGTCGCTCGCGCTGCCGATCCTGGGGCACATCCCGTTCATCCCCAAGTCGAAGCAGAAGCAGACCGAAGGGATCACGTTCGACGGGACCGCGATTTCGGTCCATCAGCCCAAGAGCAAGATCTCGGAAGCGTACCGGGCCGTCCGAACGGCTCTCTTCTTCAGCAACCGACAGCGGGACATCAAGGTCATTCAGGTGACCAGCCCGAGCCCCGGCGACGGCAAGTCGACGCTCGCGCTCAACCTCGCGGTGTCGATCGCCCAGTCGGGTCAGAAGGTGCTGCTCGTCGATGCCGACCTGCGACGTCCGCGTCAGCATAAGGTGATCGGCGAGAATGCCGAGCATGGCTTCGCTGCCGTGCTGCGAGGCGACTTGGCGGTTGCGGAAGCTGCGATCGAGACGCAGGTGCCGGGGCTCTACTTCATCCCGTGCGGCGAGCGTCCGTCGAACCCGGCGGAACTACTCACCTCGCCGAAGCTCCCCGAGTTCATCGAGATCGCTCGGCAGCAGTACGACTACGTCATCATCGATTCGCCGCCGCTGCTTGCGGTCACCGATCCGTCGGTCATCGCCCCGCGCGTCGATGCGGTCGTCCTGACCTTCCGACTCCGAAAGAACATCAAGCTCACCTCGGATCGGGCCCGCGACATCCTGGCCTCGGTCGGAGCGGAGATCCTCGGAGTCGTGGTCAACGGCATCGGCGGTCAGGCCGGTTACGGCGACTACAAGTACTCGAAGTACGGTCGCAACTACGCCTACAACTACCGCTACGGCTCTTACGGCAACTACGGCCAGCCGTACGGCTACGGCTACGGATACGGCTACGGTTACGACTACGAAGAGGCGGACAAGTACTACGACGAGCCGGTCGCACCGGGAGGCAAGCGTCGCAAGCGTTCAGCCGCCATCGGGAACGACGGCCCCAAGTCCTGAACCGATCTCGTAGCTGCTGAGGCGTCGCTGTTTCGGCACGACGCTCGACGAATCGCGACCCGGTCGATCATTCGACCGGGTCGTTTTCGTTGGCGAGGACCGGATCGTCGTCTCGCAGCGTCAGGGCGCGGAGCATCAGTTGCCTCAGCCGCAGCCGCTGGACCGCCTCGGTCGAGATGTAGGTGTCGTCGCCGCCGAGACTCCCTTCGTCGTCCATCGCCGGGGAAGGGGAACCGTAGATCAGGTCCGACATCGCCGCATAGTCGCTGGCTCGCTGAGCCTGCTGCGACACCTGGCTGCCGAAGTGTCGGTCGGATCCTGCCCAGGCGATGATCAGGTCGTCGATCGTCGCTCCGACGCGAAGGTTCTGGTCGGCGATCGATCGAGTCGTTCCTGCGAAGGTCGGCAGATGCCGAAAGGAGTCGCCCGGCGTCATGGTGGTCGCTCTCGTGTGCTCGGAGTCGTTGCCGAGTCGACCGGCGTCTCGATGACCTTTCTCGCGATGCCGACTCGGTCGTTGCCGCAAGGTTAGCTCCCGCTCTGCCCCTGGCCGTGAGCGATCCGGCGCGCCCGCGTCATGCCCCTCCTCCGGACCGCCGTCATTCGCTCGCGCTGCGTCGACGAATCGCGACGAAACTGTCCCGGTCCTTTCGCGAAACGGACTGAAGCCGAGGCTCGAAAGATCCGCTCGCCCCTCCGACTCAAGTTCCCGAACTCAGGGACCGATTTTCCTGTCTGTCCGATCATGACGATCGTGACGGCGAGAGCGGGGCCGGTACCCTTGACCGACCCTCGAGGTTTCCCTAATCTCTCCCTTCCGACGGCGCCGTAGCCAAGTGGCTAAGGCAGCGGATTGCAAATCCGCCATCCCCGGTTCGAATCCGGGCGGCGCCTCTTTTCTTTCGCTTCGCTCGAACGGGTCTCCCCCGTTCCGCTCGCTGCCGCGGGGTCGAACCTTCCCCCGCTTTCGATGACCGAATCGAAGCTCCGTCGCCGGATCGCGTGGGAAGCCGCGCGTCTGATGTACTTCCGCGAGGAGAGCGAGTACTACCGAGCCAAGATGCGAGCCGCTCGCGCCGTGCAGCGAGGCTGGGTCCATCCCTCGGACCTCCCGAGCAACGCCGAGATCCGCGACGAGATCGAACTCCACGCGCGGATGTTCGAAGGGGAGGGGAGACATGCCGATCTCCGCTCGATGCGTCTCGAAGCCCTCTGGATGATGGTCAAACTCGAACGCTTCGATCCGAAGCTGATCGGCAGCGTGCTGACCGGCCACATTCGCAACGGCTCGGATATCGATCTGCACCTGTTCAGCGACTCGATCGAACCGATCACCGCGCAGCTCGATCGGGACCACCTGCTCTACGACATCGAACGGAAGCAGATCCGCAAGGAGGGCGAGACGCGGACCTACACGCACGTTCATGTCCGCGATCGCCGCAAGTTCGAGCTGACCATCTATCCCCGAGCCAAGAGCTCGTTCGTCTTCACCAGTTCGATCACCGGCAAGGCGATGGAGCGAGCCGGCCGGGTGCAGCTCGAAGAACTGCTCCGCCAGACCTGTCCGGGAATCGACCTGGACGACGAACTACGGCGTCTGGACGAACAGCCCGATCGATTCCAGGTCTATGAAGGGCTCCTCCTGCCGCTCGAGAACGTCAAGCAGGATCCTCGCTACCATCCCGAAGGGGACGTGCTCTACCACAGCCTGCAGGTCTTCGAACGGGCGTGCGACGAATCGCCCTACGACGAGGAACTGCTGACCGCCGCGCTGCTGCACGACGTCGGCAAGGGGATCGATCCGCACGATCACGTCAACGCCGGTCTCGAAGCGCTCGGCGATCTGATCACCGAACGGACCCGCTGGCTGATCGAACATCACATGGAGGCTCACGCCATCCGCGACGGAAGCGGCGGCGCTCGGCTGAAGCGACGCCTGGAAGCGCACGAGTCATGGAACGAGCTGGAGCTGCTCGCCAAGTGCGATCGAGCCGGCCGAGTCCCCGGCGCGATCGTCCGGGAGCTCGACGACGTGCTCGATTACCTGCGCGATCTGAGCACCGCGTTCCCGGACCGCTGAGGGGCGTCA
This sequence comes from Planctomycetaceae bacterium, assembly GCA_003455945.1. Lineage (GTDB taxonomy): Bacteria > Planctomycetota > Planctomycetia > Pirellulales > Pirellulaceae > UBA11682. Next base: position 9,920 of record DMPQ01000009.1, on the reverse strand, counting down.
GCGAGCCGCGACGCCGCTGCTGACTCACTTCGGTACCGAGCCGCCTCGGACCCGAGCCGCTCAGGTCGCCAACAGCCCGTAGCCGATCAGGCTCCGGCGGAGCTTCTCGACCAGAGCCGGTTCCAGCTCGGTCATCGGCAGACGCATCTCGCCGGTGTCGCGCTTCAGGAGACGCATCGCCGCCTTGACCGGAATCGGATTGGTCGCCAATCCCAGCATGTCGCGGCAGAGGCCGAAGAGCTTGTGGTGCCAGACGCGAGCCGTCTCGTAGTCGCCTCGTGACGCCGCATCGACCAGCGCGATCATGTCGGAGGGGACGACGTTCCCGACGACCGAAATCACCCCTTCGCCTCCGACCGACATCAGCGGCAGCGTCATGCTGTCGTCGCCACTGAGCACGGTCAGATCCGACGCGCCGAGAATCTGCGACGCCTGATCGAGCGACCCGGTCGCTTCCTTGACCATCGTGATGTTCTGCAGCTCGCCCAGGCGGCAGATCGTGTCCGGTTCGATGTTCTTGCCGGTCCGCCCCGGGATGTTGTAGACGCAGATCGGCAGACCGACCGCCTCCGCCACCGCCTTGTAATGAGCGTAGAACCCTTCCTGAGTCGGCTTGTTGTAGTACGGAGCGACCATCAGCGCCGCATCCGCTCCCGCCTTCTCGGCCCACTTCGTCAGCCGCAGCGCTTCGGCCGTGCTGTTCGATCCGGTCCCCGCCATCACCTTGCAGCGACCGGCAGCGATCTGCACCGTTTCGGTGATCACCCGCTCGTGCTCGTCATGACTGAGCGTCGGGCTCTCCCCCGTCGTGCCGACCGGAACCAGGCAGCGGGTCCCCGCCTTGATCTGAAACTCGATCTGCTCGCGCAGCCGGGGAAGATCGAGCACGCCGTCGCGAAACGGAGTCACGATCGCGACACTCAAACCGGCGAAATCCGATCCCTTGCGAGCCATCCCGAAACCTTCCTTCTGCGCGTAGCCGAACCGATCTCGACGAAGGGTCACGAGTATACGAAACCCGCTCTTCCTTCGTCAGTAGGCCGCGCGGGACCGCGGCGTCGCCGGCGGCGGCGGCGAAAGTCACCGACGCCGGATCCCCGAACCTCGAAACGAGACGGTGGTGAACCGACGACGGCGTGCTCAGGTGCCCGACCGCGCCGTCGACGAGCAGGTGGCGATCGGACAGTGCCGATCGGACAGTGCCGGTCAGACAGTGCCGATCATGAAGTGATGAGCCGCTTCATCTCGCGGACCGCCTGTTCCATCCCGGTGTAGATGGCGCGCGAAACGATCGCATGGCCGATGTTCAGCTCGTGCATGCCGTCCAGTCGCGCGACCGGCAGCACGTTGTGATAGTTGAGTCCATGACCGGCATGCAGCGCCAGCCCCGACGCGATCGCCCGCGCACCGGCCAGTTCGAGCGCCGCGAACTTCGCCGGTCGCTCGCGATGATTCGCCGCCGCATAGGCCCCCGTATGCAGTTCGATCGCTCCCGCCCCGGTCGCCGCCGAAGCGTCGATCTGAGCCGACTCGGGATCGACGAACAGACTGACGTCGATCCCCACCTCGAGCAGCTGCTCGACGCAGCGACGGACGACATCGATCCGACCGGCAACATCCAGTCCTCCTTCGGTCGTCACCTCCTGACGCTTCTCGGGAACGAGCGTCACCTGATCGGGACGGACCGACCGCGCGATCCGGATCATCTCGTCTTCGCAAGCCATCTCGAGATTCAGTCGGACCGCCACCGTCTCGCGCAGCAGACGCAGGTCCCGATCCTGGATGTGCCGTCGGTCCTCGCGCAGATGCACGGTGATCGAGTCGGCTCCCCCGTTCTCGCAGACGATCGCCACGCGCACCGGATCCGGCTCGTAAGTCCGACGAGCCTGACGCAAGGTCGCCACGTGATCGATATTGACCCCCAGCTCCACCATCGTCTCGCACTGCTCCTGTTCGGTTCGACGACTCGCCGGCCGTCGATTAGTTCTCTTGGTCGATCGTGATCGCCGATCGCGCGCCTAATCGAGGTCGAGGCTCGGACTCCCGGCCGATGTGCGCCTCGAGAACGGCTGATCCGACATCGATTCGATACGAGCCCCGCTGCGCCGCGTCCGCACGATCCGGACCGCAACGCCCGAGTCGGTCGCACGAATTCGCTCGACCAGCCCCTCGGCCGATTCCTGTCCGTCACAGACGGCGAACAGGGTCGGCCCCCACGAACTCTGTCCGACTCCCGCTTGTCGCCACGTCCGCNNGTCCGACTCCCGCTTGTCGCCAAGCCCGCAAGCGATCGACCCACGCCGCGATCGACGCGTTCCGATAGGCACCTCCCTGGACCGACGCGAACGCCTCGCCCGCCCGACGACCGTAGTCGTAGAGCGTCTCGGAAAACACCGCGAAGTCCCCGGCAGCCGCCGCCGGTATCAACCGCTCGGCGACCGTCCGCCGCAACGCGTCGGTCTGATGTTCGTCCATCGACGGGAGCTTCGCGAACGCCTCACGTTCCGCTTCGCCGAAGAGCCCTTCCGGAGCGGCGGGACGCAGCAGCACCCAGCGCCAGTCGTCCGGCAGATCGAGTCGCGCCTGGAGCGGCGATAGGCTCTCATCCCCACGCTTCCCCTGATCGACGATCATCCCGCCGTAGAAGAAGCCGTACGAGCCGACTGCCGATCGGAGCCCTCGTCCGACGCGGACGGCGCAACGTTCGAGCCCCGGGACCTCGTCGTGGACCAGTCGAAAGAGCGCCGCCGAGACCGCCATGCCGAGCTGCGTTCCGAGCCCGAGGCCGACATGCTCGTCCGGCCCTTCCGGGACCTCGATCGCGATCGAGCCCCCTCGCTTCTCGACCGGCAGACGGTCCGCCTCCGACCGTTCCGATTCCCACCAGCGTTTCGCGAAGTCGACCGCCCGCTCGACCAGCGAGCCGGAGCCGACGGCGGTCACGTCGACCGCTCCCGATCGCTCGGCACGGCGCTCCGTATCCCGCCAAGTCGCCCGGACGACCAGCGGCCAATCGACCATCACCCCCGCTCCGCCGAAACGGCGCACGAGGCGATCGCCGAACCCGTAGAGTCCGAAATGCAGGCGTGCTCCGGTCGTGACGACGACGGTCCGAGTCATGCGAGCGATTGTAGCGATCCCCGCTCCCCTCGACAGAGCCGACTCTGGGGGCGAGGCGGCCGCTCACCGTCGCTCAGCCGGCCTTCGGACAGGCTCGATTGCCCGAAGCGCGAGTCGGCGTAGGTTTCGCCATCGGCGTCGCGGTGCGCGCCGAGTCCTTCGAGTCCCGTCGTACGGAGTCTGCCGAGGATGCGTTCCCCGAGACGTTCCCCTGATCGTCGCCGAATCGACGGCGGCCGCCGGTCGACTTCACCTCCGGATTCCCCTTCGGCTCGCTCGTCGACCATCTCGGCGGCCGAACGACGACAAGGAAACCGGCGTTCGACGGCGCTCGCCTATCCGCGCGCCCTCGTCGCGAGTCTGGGAACGGCTCGCATCGCGGCGATCGCGCTGCTGATGGTCTGGGGATCGTTTGCCGCGCTCGTCAGCGCCTCGCGCGATGCGGTCGCTGCACCGCCCGCTTTCGCGCCTGCGACGACGCTCGGGACCGGAACGCTGGAACTGATTCTCGAGGACTTCGACACCGGCAAGCCGGTCGCGGCGCGACTGGCGATCTACGACTCGAAGAATCGCCTGAAACGCCTTCCCGGAGTGGTAACCGAAGGGAATGCGTTTTGGGTCTTCTACCAGGTGACGCTGAAGTTGCCTGAAGGGGACTACCGCTACGACCTCGACGCCGGCCCGGAGTATCGCCCACTCACCGGCACCTTCTCGATCAGCAACAACGACTCGTCGCGCCAGGTCGCGAAATTCGAGCGGACGGTCGACCTCGCAAGCGAACAGTGGGCGGTGATCGAGCAGGGGATCTTCGCGCCGCGCGACGAAGCTGACGTCCAGGGGACGGCGATCGGCGCCGATCTGATCGGAGTCCGCTCGGGATCGGTTCCGCCGCGTCGAGGCCGTCGCGACTTCGCCGCTCCGTCCGATCCGCAGCACATTCCGTTCACGATGCATGCGATCGAACTGGGCGAGGCGCGACTGACGCTCTGGGATCCGACCGTCGAACCGTTCGGCGAAACGCANNACGCCGTCCTGCCGACCGATCCCCGTTCGCTGGCCGATTGGAAACGAGCCGACTCGCGGCGCCGCATCCTGCTCGATTCGGTCAACGCCCGCTCGTTGCCGCTGTGGGTCGGACTCGAACTGCTCGACGGCGTCGGTCTCCTCTCGTCGTTCGACGCTCCGAGTCCCGAGCGACTGCCGACCGATGCTTACGACGTCGATCCGGCCGAAGCGCGCGTTCCGCGAGCCCTGCTGCGTCGGTCGATCGACACCTATGCGCGGCTCCTCTCGACCGGCGTCTTTCTCCCTCCGGTGGCCTCCAGTCGCTGGACCGATACCGATCAGCCGCTCGGCGTCCACCGGACGATGACGGCCGTCGAGATCGAGGGGAGGCAAGTCGCGCCGTGGGATGCCCTCTCGGAAGGAATCGTCTGGATCAGCAGCGGCCCGCTCGTCCGCTTCGATGCCGACCGCAAGCCCCCCGGCAGTCGCTTCGCCCTCGAAGGAGCTCCGCTGACCCTCGACATCGGACTGAAGGTCTCGACGCGCGGGGGACTCGAACATCTCGAGTTCTATCGCGATGGGCAACTCGATCGCCGCGTGACGCGCGACGACCTGGCGAGCGGTCAGGAAAAGCTCCGGTTCGAGTTCTCGAGCTCCGGTTGGCTGTTGCCGATCGCTTGGGCCAAGGAAGGGGACTCTTCCCGCATCGCCGTCGGTGCGCCGTTCCGAGTCGAATCGAACGAGCCGGCTCCGATCGACGGCACGGCGATCGATCGGATGCTATCGCGACTCGACGAACTTCAATCGGACCGTCGATTCGTCGAGGGGACCGGTGCGAGCGACGCGGACTTCGATCAGGCTCGGGCCTTCTGGAACGCTCGCCGCGGCGATTGAGTCATCGGGAGACGGCGGGCGATCGATCGGCGCTCAGCGGATCGGCCCTTCCTTCAGCGGCTCGACGATCGGGCCGTACAGGTCGGGGCGACGATCGCGAAACCGGTGGATCTCGTGCTTGCCGGGAATCCGCTTCAGGTGCTTCTGCCGAGCGAACTCCGGTTCGATCGTCGCGATCAGGATCTCCTCGCAAGGCGGCTCCTGCGCGAGCGCCAGCGTGCAACCGTTCGGATCGACCAGTCGACTCTTGCCGACGAACGCGAACCCTCGCTCTTCGCCCNNTTTACCGCCGCGAAATAGACTGCGTTCTCGAGCGCCCTGGCGCCGGGCACGAAGTCGGCCGTGCAGCCGGAACCGGGAGGCCAATTGGTCGGCAGCAAGATCAGATCGGCACCGGCTAACGCCAACACGCGACTCGGTTCCGGAAACGAGCCGTCGTAGCAGATCAGCAGCCCGAGTCGCAGCTCGCCCGCTTCCACCACGCGGTACGGCTCGTCTCCCGGATCGACGAACCGATCGATGCCGAGATAGGGGAGATGAGTCTTCCGGTAGGTGGCGATCAGCCCGTCGGGACCGACCACGTTGAGGGCGTTGTGCAGCCGATCGCCGCGCCGTTCCAGATAGCCGTAGACCAGATGGACGCCGAGCTCGCGCGCCGTCTCGATCAGCTCGACGCACGAATCGCCATCTCGCGTCTCGGCGACCGCGAGCCCCTCGTCACGCGACTCGAAGCAGTAACCGCCGAGCGCGCACTCGGGAAAGACGATCAACGTCGCACCATGCTCGCTCCTGGCCTGTCGAGCCCGAGCCTTCATCCGTTCGCGATTGGCGCGACGATCGCCGATCGTCACGTCCATCTGCACGCCGGCCAACACGGTTGCCATCGTCATCTCCCTCCGCTTCCTGTCGTCACCTGTCGCCGAGATTCTTCGAGCAGCAGTCGATACTCGGCCGAACGCGGATCGAGTCGCACGAGCGCTTCGGCGAGCGGCAGGAGATCGGCCCATCGCCCCTGTTCCTTGCGAATCCTCGCGAGGAAGTAGAGCTGGTCGGCTCGGTCCGGTTCGAGCGCACGAACTCGCTCCAGAACCTCGCCCGCCTCATCGACTCGACGATTCAGGTACAGCAGCATCGCATAACGATACTGCAGTCCGACCAGGTTCGGCCCTTGCTCGGCCTCTCGCTGCAGCAACGGCAGCTCCTCGGCCCAAAGACGCTTCGCTTCCTCACGCAGTCGCTCTTCCTCCCGACGCATTTCGTCGAGCGCGCCGCGCATCTCGAGCGCACGGGCCCCACCTGACTGCATCGCACCGGCAAGGCTTCGTTCGGCGCTGGCGGCGAGCGAATCGGCCTGATCGGCCAACAGTCTCGCCAGGTTGCTTCGCGGACCGACCACATTCGGCTCGACTCGGATACCGTCCCGGTACGCCTGAATCGCCTGGTCGAACTCACCGAGATCTTCCGCCAACAGACCGAGGCCCAGGTGAGCTCCCGATCGATCGGCGTTCAGTCGGAGCGAGTCGCGGAGCGCCAGGATCGCAGCGTCGAACTCGGCCCGTCGATCGCGATCGAGAAAGCGATCCCGCTCGGGCCCCAGCGCAGCGATCGTCGACGCCGCTTCGTTCCTGACCCATCGGGACGGATGTCGCAGCAGCGGCAACACCGGCTCGACCAGTTCCGCGACCGGATCGAAACCTCCCGGCTCCGCGATCCGAACCAGACGCCGCCGAAGCTCGTCTCGCACCCGTTCGAGCGCCGCCGCCTGGACCATCGGCTCCGGATCGGCCAGCGCCGCGATCGACTCGTCGATCCCCGAGTCGGCTTCGAGCAGCCCCATCGACCGAAGCGCCGAGGCGCGGACGATGGCCGCCGTATCGGTCGAGCGAACGATCGCCGCCAGCTCATCCGCTGCCGATTCGTCGCCGCGCCACGCGGCCGCGAAGGCCGGCGCGAAGGTCGTTGGCCGCTCCTTGGGACCGTACCACCGGATCATCGCCTCCGCCGCGAAACGATCGATCCGCTCCAGCTCGGCGCGAACCTCGTCGTCTCCGTCGCGAGCGGCGGCAAGCCAGTCCTGGTAGCGCCCCGGACTCGTGCCTCGCGTTTCGGGGAGCTTCGAGTCGGACAAGTGACATTGCGTGCAGGCGTTCGGCGTGCCGAGCGAAACGCTCAGATCGGGACGAGGAATCCGGATGCTGTGATCTCGTCGCCCGTCGATCTCCATGTAGTGCGATTCGGGCATGTGACAGTCGACGCACTGCGAGCCGGTCGAGCCGACCTTGTGATGATGATGCGCCGCGGTGTCGTACTTGCCCGCCGGATGCTGATGGCAGGTCGTACAGAGCGAGTTGCCGGGATACCGGGTGCGAGCGGTGTGCGGATCGTGGCAATCGGTGCAGCGAATCTGCTTGTGGTACATCCGACTCTGCGCGAACGAGCCGTACTCGAAATCCTCGTCCAGGATCTGCCCGTCCGGATGGTAGATCGACGGCGCGATCAGCTCGCACGCCATGCCGTCGGTCAGTCGCTGTCCGGCCAGCGTCGTCTCGTCGAGGACGTTTCGCCGCGAGTGGCAGCGAGCACACGTCTCGATCTCGACCTTCGGCTCTTCCCGCGCGAACTTCGCGAGACCGTAGCCGTAGCGACGATCCCAGAACAGTCCCGACTCTCCCGCCAATTCGACGTGCAGACTCCCCGGCCCATGACACGCTTCGCAACTGACGTCGATCTCCTGATACGACGTCCGAAACTCGAGCGTCTCGGGATCGAAGTTCTTGCGGACGCCGGTCGAGTGACAGTCGGCGCACGACGTGTTCCAGCACTGAGTCGATCCGGTCCAGTGGAGCGGATCGCCGGGGAGGATCCGCTCGTCGACGTCGGGAGGTCTCAGAAAGAACCAGCGTCCCTGCTCGACATCCCAGCTGGCCCGCAACACCTGAGCCCGACTCGTTTCGTTCTCGGCCAGCCCCTCCGGGCGATCGAGTTCGACGACGTATTGCTGGAGCGGCGCGACGCCGAAGACGTAGCGGACGCGATACTCCGTCGGCTTCCCGTCGACCCCCTCCGTCTCGACCATAAACGCGTCGTCGCGACGATAGAACCGAGTCGTCAGCCCGTCATGTTCGAGCGTCGCATCATCGAAGTCCGCAAGCACCGTCGCGTCGGTTGCGACGTCCATCGCCAGATCGTGATGACTTCCCGTGAACAGCTCGGTCTCGTGCGCATGGCACTGCGCACAGGTCGCTCGACCGACGTAGGTCGGTACGATCCCCGCCGGACGACAGACGTACCAGTCGGCGAAGATCGAGCCGCCGACGAGCGACAACAGCACCAGCGGTACGACGATGATCGCGATCAGTCGCCGGGAGAGGCGCGAGCGAGCCGAGTNNCCCGCCGCTCCCCGTTCCGCCGCCGCTCTCCGCTTCGGCCGCGCCGGACCCGGCGTCAGGCGCCGTGTTACCCGGGCGGCGAGCATCGCGAGGAGAGGGTCTTCGGGAGCGAGCCATGAGGGCGTGACGGGAGTTCCGAGGTCCGAGTCGACGGTCCGCGACCTCCGCGCCGCGACATCGCCCGGATTCTAACTCCCCCGCTCCGATCGATGTACCCGCGATCCGAACGCGTCAGCCGGCGCGACGGATCGGGCCCTTGGGAGTCGCCAGATTGAAGAGGCCGAAAATCTCGTCCTGCGTCAGTCCGATGTTCCCCGGCGCTCCGGTCTCGCTGAAGACCGTCTCGAACAGCTCGCGCTTCTGCTGCAGCACGTCGTGGATCCGCTGCTCGATCGTGTTGGCGCTCGTCATGCGAGTCACGGTGACGCTGCCGGCGGCACCGATCCGATGCGCTCGGTTGATCGCCTGATCCTCGATCGCCGGGTTCCACCAGCGGTCGAACAGGAAGACGTAACGACAGAACTGCAGGTTCAGACCGACACTCCCGGCCCCGTAGCTCATCAGCAGGACGTGCGACTTCGGATCTTCCTTGAATCGCTGCAGGATCGCGTCTCGCTTGGGGGACGCGATCTTGCCGTGGTACTCGAGCGGCCCGAACGGTTCGAGTCGGGGGCGGAGCTTCTCGATCGTCTTGACCCACTGGCTGAAGACGATCGCCTTCTGACCGCTCGCGGCCACCTCGGCCAAGTCGGCTTCGAGCCGTTCGAGTTTCGAGCTGGCGCCGGTGCTCGGATCGAAGTTGCAGATCTGCTTCAGCCGGAGCACCAGCTCGAAGACATGTTGCACCGTCATCGAGTCGCCGAGTTCGTTCAGTCGGATGACGCCGCTGTCTTCGGCCTGAGCGTACGTCTCGGCCTGCTCCGGGCTGAGGTCGATCTCTTCGTCGCGGTAGAGTTTCGGAGGCATGTCCTCGAGGACCATGTCCTTGGTCCGTCGCAGGACGTATTCGCGAACCTCGCGGGCGATCGTCCGCGGGTGCATCCCGGGACGCAGGTATCCTTCCGACAGGAAGTCGAAGATGCCGACCAGATCGTCGAGCGAGTTCTCGACCGGCGTTCCGGTGAGGGCCCACGACCGCGTGCGCCGAATCGACGTGACGATCTTGTTGGTCGTTCCGCTTCGGTTCTTGATCCGCTGCGCTTCGTNNTCGTCGAGCACGACCAGATCGAAGTGCAGATCGGGAGCGAGAACCTCGTCCCGATCGCGCATCAGCAGTTCGTAGTTCGCGATCTTGATCGGCGTCCCCGGTTGGCGCCACTGCCAGCTCCGCTTGGCCGCATCCCCTTCGATGACGCCGATCGGGATCTCGGGAGCCCACTGCGCAAACTCGCGGCGCCAGTTCGACACCAGCGGCTTGGGGCAGATCAGCAGGATCTGTCGCGCCTCGCGCCCGTGCAGCAACAGACGCATCGTGCTGATCGCCTGCATCGTCTTGCCGAGTCCCATCTCGTC
>DMPQ01000324.1:6002-6149 GCA_003455945.1 Planctomycetaceae bacterium | reverse complement strand
TCAGCAAGGGGTCCCCGTGCCCTGAGACGACGAACGGCGTCGGCGTGGGCCCGCGTCGTCCCCGACGCGCGGCCGTGCGACATCGATCGTTCTGGCGGTCGGCAGGTGAGATCGACGTCCCCGACGAGGCTGATCCCGGCGCTTCGC
>DMPQ01000324.1:0-5951 GCA_003455945.1 Planctomycetaceae bacterium | reverse complement strand
CAGGGACGACAGAACATCACTGCCAGTCGGCCGACGTCCAGGCTCTGTCGTCCCTGGCGGGACTCGATGATGCGTGATGAACGACGCTGACCCACCGATGAATCGGTGGGCTACTTTCTGTCGTCCCTTCGGGACTCGATTCGATCTCAGTTCGTGACGAGCCGAGTGCACGCCCCGCTCCGTGACTCACAGCCCGCAGCGTCAGCAAGGGGGCCCCGTGCCCTAAGACGACGAACGGCGTCGGCGTGGGCCCGCGTCGTCCCCGACGCGCGGCCGTACGACATCGATCGTTCTTGCGGTCGGCAGGTGAGATCGGAGTCGCTGACGAGGCTGATCCCGGCGCTTCGCTTCGGGCTGGTCGTGTCGGTCAGGGCGCGCGGCCCCAGCGAGATCCTGACCGCTCCGTGCCTCCCAGCCCGAAGCGCCAAGCGCAGGGGCACCTCCGTGCCTCTCGACCATCAAATGCTGCGACCGGGGTCGGTCGCACTACGACGATCGCTGCGACCGAGGTCGGTCGCAGTACGACGGATGCGGTCGCACCACGCCGGATGCATCACCTCAACGAGGCCGAACGCCCAGTCGCAGCGCCTCGATCTGCGCTCGATAGTCGTCCGACTTTTCGCGCAGCTGCTTGATGCGGGTATCGAGCGACGATCGGTCGCGCGTCAGCGTCTTGATCCGCTCCTCGAGCGTCTGCAATCGCTCTTCGGCCTGATCGAGCGACTCGACCGCCTGATCGTGGTCGGCGTTGAGCGTCTGGAGCTCCTCTTCGATCGCCGACATCCGCGTCCCGACTTCGCCTTCGAGCTGCGTGGCCAGGCGAGTCAGCGCCTTGTCCAGACGGCCGATTCGATCGGCAAAGACCTTGTCCGGAGCGAGCTCGCCCGACTGGAGTTTCACCAGCCGTTCGCGCACCGTATCGGCCGGGAGCGCGTAGCTCGCGACTCGGCCGGCCCGAGCGATGTTGATGCCGACCGCATTGCCGCGAATGTCCAGCAACGGCCCACCGCAGTCGGTCGGCTTGAGCGTCGAGTCATGCTGCAGCGCGGACGAAAACCCGGTCCGCACCAGACTTAGATCGGCTCCCAACGTCTCCTGCTCTTCGCGCTGTCGCGCGTTCGGATCGATCAGCGCCAGGTTATCGAGCGTCACCTCGATCGCCATCGATGTCTCGGCCCGCTCGACCGTCAGGATGACCGCATCTCCGGGCGAAAACTGCGAGATCAGCCCCTGCAGCTCGGCCATCGACTGGATCGGCTCTTCGTTCACCTCGGTCACCTTGTCGCCGACCTTGATCCCCGCCTTCTCGGCCGGAGTGTCGTCGCCGCTGAACGCCGAGATGACGACTCCTTCCGCTTCGGGATCCATCCGAATGCCGAGCGCCCCGCGCTCCTTGGGAATCGCTCGCGGCACGACGCTCACCACGCCGATCGTCCGCACGCGTCGATCGGTATCGGCCGAGACGACCCAAGCGCCGGGACCGGGAGCCGAGTCATCGACCCAGCGGACCGGTTCGAGCCCCTCCGCTTCGATATCGAGCAGCGCCAGATCCTCGACCAGATCGATGCCGATCACCTTCGCTTCCACCGTCCGATCGGGCCCGAGAGCGACGAGCGGTCGCCCCGCGAGCAGACTTGCCTTGGTCAGGATCTGGCCATCGGCCGAGACGACGGTGCCGAGCGCGATCCGCTTCGACCCGTCCGAAATCTCGACGGTGCAGTTCGGAGCCTGGATCATCACCGGCTTGAACGCCGAGAGAACCTCCTGGCTGTCCCGTTCGCGAGCCTGACGCGTCCGGTAGACCTCAGGGGCGGTCAGCGGCATGCCGGCCGGCAGCACATCGTCGTCGAACGTCCCCGCCGACAGCTCGGGACCGACCAGCAAGGTCGAGCCGACGATGCCGACGCCGAGCGCCGTTCGAAGCGCCAAACGTCGCCAGGAAGCCAAACCGTTCGCGTTCGCCGAGACGTTCGCCGCTCGTCCGCTGCCGCATCGACTGTCGCACTTCATCGTCGCCTCGTCTCGTCCGCTCGCATCGCGGACTCCGGAGTCATCGAGTCATTCGAGCGTCGGGAGAGTCGGTCCGACGTTCGCCATCGCACCGGCTCAGCGATCCCGCTCACCGGTCTCGAGTTCGAGCATCAGTTGCCGTCCGTCGCGCGTGATCACGACCGGAACCAGCTCGAAGGCCGGCGTTCGCCCCACCGCCTCGCCGAACGAGGCGGGGTTCGTCAGGTCGACGCCGTTGAAGCTGTCGATCCGGTCACCGACCTGGATTCCCGCCAGTTCGGCCGGCCCGCCCGGTGCGACGGCCGAGACGATCACCTGCTCGCTCGCCGCATCCAGGCTCAGTCCGACCCAAGCCGGCTTCACGAGGTTGCTCATGTTCCCCCAGGACTGAGCCGCGGCGAGGCGGTCCCAGGTCTCGGCGAACGTGTTCACCGGCACATGGATGTTCTTGACGATCTGATCGCCGATCCGGCTGTTGATGCCGATGACTCGCCCCTGCATATCGAACAGCGGACCGCCGCTGTCACCTCCGACCAAGGCACAGTCGGTCCGAATGCCGGTCGACCCGACGCTCAGGACTCGCCCCAGCCGGACGACCAAACCGCGGTCCTGCTGAAAGCCGCCCGGATGGCCGATCGTGACGACCCATTGCCCGGGCTTCAGCGAGGCCGAATCGCCCATCTCGACGTACGACCAATTCTCTTCGGCCTGGATCTTCACCAGTCCGGAGTCGATGTCGCGATTGATCCCCAGCGTGCGTGCACCGACCGGAGCCCCGTCGCGGAATCGGACGATCGCCGACCGCTTGGAACGCATGATGACGTGACCGGCCGTCAGCACGTAACCGTCGGCCGTCACCACGACGCCGGTCCCCTGAGACGGACCGACTTCGACTCCGACCACCGCCGGCGAAACGCGACGCACGATCTCCTGCACGTGATCCTGCATCGCGACGAGTTCGTCGAGCNNTCGAGCGTCTGGGGTTCGTCCCCCGCATAGATCTCGGCCATCCGTTCCGGAGCGACCGCCGGTACCGCCGTCTCGGGCGTCCCCTCGGTCGTCGATGCCTCGGCGGCCGACTCCTGCGAGCCGGTATCGGAAGCGGTTTCACCGGCGGGCACGGCGCCGGATTCGTCTGCCGGCGTCGTCTCGTCGACCGGCGTTTCCGCACCCGGCGTTTCCGCGGGAGGTACCTCCGCAGCGGGTGCTTCGGCCGGAGGCGTTTCGGCGGAAGGAGTTTCGGCAGAAGGAGGCGTCGGTTCGGGCTCCTGAGCCGCGACGAGCGAGACGCTCCCCGAAATCAGAAGCACCGCGATCAGAGCCGAACGCAGAAGCGATTCGATCGACGTGCGTCGAGTCGCCTGGCCGCTCATGGCGAATCCGCTCATCGTCACCCTTTCCGGTACGCCGAACGTCAGGTGCGAGGATCCGGGAGTCTCCGGTCTCGGATCTGTTTCGGACGAACGTGGGGAGTCGTCCGAAGGTCCCTCGGTCTGCCCGCGCCACTGCCGCAGCGCACGCAACCTTCACATCTTATCGTAACCGCAATGCCGACGACCACGCGGAATTCGCGCGCCGCCCCTCGTTCCCCCGTCCGTGTCCAGACCGAGCTGCTCCGTTTCGGCCCTGTTTTCGGGCCGCTCCCCTGGGGTCGCCCCTCATTTTCCCAGCAATCGAAACAGACGACCGAGTTCGTCATCCGTTTCGGACTCGTCGACCACCGTGCGGCGGATCTCGTCCCGGATCCGTCGTCCGCATTCCTGCCTGAGGCGATGGACCGCGACCTTGATCGCCCCTTCGGTCATCCCGAATCGGAGGGCCAGGTCCGCATAGCTTTCCGGTTCCGCTCCCGGCGAGATCGCGAAGCGCAGACCGTCGAAGAGTTCCCCCTTGCCCCCCCGATGCCACTCCTCTCGCAACGACTCGACCGCCGTCTCGACCAACGTCCAGGCCCATTGCCGATCGAACGCCTCTTCCGGAGTCGCCTGGGGATCGACCGGCTCGCGCGCGTAACGCTGCTCGGCATCCGAAAGATCGAGCGGCAGGATCGTCTCGCTTCCGCCGCGCCGCTGCGACTGTTCGGCTCGGCGCTGATTCGCCAGGAAGTGGCGCAGCGACGTGCAGAGAAAGGAACGGAAACGACCCCGTTTCGGATCGGCCGCCTCGAGGAACGACGTGTCGATCAGTCGCACGAGAAACGAATGGAGGGTGTCTTCGGCATCCGCCTGATCGAGCCCCTTGCGGCGCAGGTAGCCGTAGAGCGGATGGCGATAGGCGCGGCAGAGTTCCGCCAGCGCCTCGAGCCCTCCCGGCTCGTCGCGCCGAGCCGCTTCGTAGACCAAGTGCCACTGGGTCGTGGCGAAGCTGCCGCCGGATCCGTCGGTCACGCGACTCTCCTCTCGCGGCCCCGCCGCCAGGCTTCCGATTGCTATCCGTCGTGACGACGCCCGAAGGCCGATCGGAGCAGCGCCAGACTCTCCGGAATCGCCGTCTCCCAGTCGGCCTGCCCTTCGAACTCGAGCGACACGTAGCCTCGGTAGCTGTGGCGCTGCAGACGCGCCGCGATCCGGTCATAGTCCAGATCGAGCGTGTACCACTTGCCGCCGCCGTAGTACGTCTTGGCCTGCACGTAGACGGTATGCGGCGCCATCGCCTCCTGCTGCTCGTCGATGTTCTCGAGGAAGTTGCCGGTATCGAGCGTCGCCTGCAGCCACGGCGAGTCGATCGCCTTGATGATCCGCAGCACGCCCGCCGCATCGCGCCCGAGCCCCCAGTGGTTTTCGAGTCCGAGCACGACGCCGCATCGTTCGGCGACCGGCAGACACTCCTCGAGCGCTCCGATCACCCAGCCGAACCCGTCGTCGTCGGTGTAGCCCGGCAGTCGCGGCTCGATCCCCTTGTTCGCCATCAGCTCATCGAAATCGGCGATCGTCCGCCAACGGCCGGTGTTGACTCGGATCGTCGGGATCCCCATCGCATAAGCGAGTTCGATGCAGTGCTTGGTATGTTCGACGTTCTGCTTCCGTTCTTCGAGATCGGGCTTCACGAAGTCCTGATGAGTCGACAGACCGCACAGATCCAGCCCGTTGACGAACGCCCGACGCTTGAACTGCTGCAGCATCCCGGCCGACTCGTCTTCCATCTGCACGTGCAGCAATTCGACGCCGTCGAAGCCCATGCGAGCCGCCTGATCGATGCAGTCGAGGATCGGCAGCTTCGAGCCGTCGTTGTAGCGCCAGAACGAGTAGGTCGAGACGGCGATCCGGTTCGGCACGAACGGCGCCTCGTCGGCCTTCCGCCCAAGCGTCGACATCGGAGCGGCATGGGCGTTCGAGCGGCTCGCCCATCCGCCGAGCNNCAGGCAGCGGTTCCGGCAAGCAGACGGCGACGGGACAGACTCATCGGATCGACTCCGCTCAGGATCGAAAGATCGGACGATAAGGACTCGCGAACGATCGCGTCCGGGCCGGACGAGCATCGGACGCGTCGAGCATCGGACCGGTCCATCAAACTAGCTGCCGGTGACGCCGGCCGGGAGTCGTCGACGCGAACGACGACCGCTCCGGCGCAGAGCAACGGTCGCTCCGATGCGTCGCGGCAGGTCGATCATCGGGTCCGCCGCGATCCGCGTCGTATCGGTCGTGGTTTCGTTGTCGCCGGGACAGCGGCCGGTCTAGAATCGGTCGGCACCTTGCCCGGGTCCCACCCCTCGCGATTTCCTGTCGGAGCTCCCACCATGCTCTCGCTCGTCGGACGCGGTCAGGCCGTCACCTGCAACGGTCAGACCCGACGCGACTTTCTTCAGGTCGGTGCGCTCGGCGCGATCGGCTTGAGCCTGCCGGCGCTGATGGCCGCCAAGGCGGCCGGTGCGATCGACGAATCGAAGGACGATCGCGCCTGCATCATGATCTTCAATCTCGGCGCGCCGAGTCAGCTCGACA
>DMPQ01000202.1 GCA_003455945.1 Planctomycetaceae bacterium | reverse complement strand
TGGGCCCGCGATCTCTACGACATGTATCGCCGCCACATCGAATCGAAGGGCTGGAAGGTCGAGATCCTGGAGCTCAGCCCGACCGAACTCGGCGGCTTCAAGGAGGTCCAGCTCGGCGTCTCGGGCGAAGGCTGCTTCCGCGAACTGCGTTACGAGAGCGGCGGGCATCGCGTGCAGCGGATCCCCTCGACCGAAACCAAGGGGCGGATCCATACTTCCGCCGCGACCGTCGCCGTGCTGGCCGAACCGGAGGATGTCGAGATCGACCTGAAGCCCGAGGACTATCGTCTCGACAAGTTCTCGGCCAGCGGCCCCGGCGGCCAGCACGTCAACAAGNNGTCAACAAGACCGAATCGGCGGTCCGACTGACTCACCTGGAGACCGGCGTCGTCGTCCAGTGCCAGGACGAAAAGAGTCAGCACAAGAATCTGGCCAAGGCGCTCCGTGTGCTCAAGGCTCGGCTGTACGACCTGAAGCGCGAGGAAGAGGACCGCAAGCGCTCCGCCGAACGCAAGTCGCTCGTCGGCTCGGGGGACCGGAGCCAGCGGATCCGGACCTACAACTATCCCGAAAACCGCGTGACCGATCACCGGATCAACTTCACGATCTACAAGCTCGACCAGGTGCTGGCCGGCGACCTGCATCTGGTGACCGACGCGCTGATCGATCACGATCGCGAGCAGCTCCGCAGTTCGATGCGGATGCTCGACTGAGCGGCGCTGCCCGGCACGATGCTGCCTCGCTTCACCAACGCTGCGAAGCGAGCGCGGTGATGCGACTGCTGGGCGTGGGGCCGAACCGGTCGGGGCTCTGCGCGCGACCGCATCTCGACTATCCTGCCCGGTTCGACTTGCCCGTTGCTCGGCAGCTCGGGCTGCGGTCCTTCCCGCACCGAGTCGCGCGACTCGGGGCTTTCCTTTCCCGTCGACGACGATGCTCCTCGGACCACGGACCGACTGCGGATGAACACCGCGATCCAGCCTCCTCCGAACGAACCTGCTCCTGCCGGCGGCGTCGACAAGAGCGACGGGCGGGTCCGGGCGATGTTCGGCGAAATCGCGCCGAAGTACGACCGGATGAATCATCTGCTCAGCATGCAGACCGATCGCTACTGGCGCTGGTGGACGGTCCGGCGACTGGCGCCGCACGTCAACGGCCCGGTCCTCGATCTCTGCACCGGCACCGGCGATCTGGCGCTCGCCTTCGATGCGGCGCTCGGCGGACGTCAGCCGGTGATCGGCGCCGACTTCTGTCATCCGATGTTGGCGATCGGCCGAGCCAAGGGGGCGAAGCGGGGCGGGCGAGTCCGGTTCGTCCATGCCGACGCCCAGCGTCTTCCCTTTCCCGACGCGTCGTTCGATCTGGTGACGGTCGCGTTCGGGCTGCGGAACGTCGCCGATACCGATCTCGGCCTGCGCGAGATCGCTCGCGTCTGTCGCCCGGGCGGCCGGATGGCGGTCCTCGAGTTCACGATGCCTCGTTTCGCGCCGCTCCGCGTCGCCTATGCCTGGTACTTCCGTAACGTCCTGCCGCGGATCGGCCAGCTGCTGGCTCGCAACCGTTCGAGTGCCTACGAGTATCTGCCGTCGAGCGTCGGCGAGTTTCCGATGTATCAGGAGCTGGCCGATCGGATGACGCGAGCCGGTTGGAGCGACGTCCGCTTTCGCCCGCTCACCTTCGGCGTCGCGACCTTGTACGAAGGGGTGCGGCGATGAGACCGATCGTCGTCGGCGTGACCGGAGCGAGCGGCGCCGCCTATGCCCGGCGTCTGGTTCAGGTGCTGGTGCGTTCGGGGCGCGAGGTCGAACTGGTGATCAGCGCGTCGGGGCGCGAGGTCTTTCTGCGGGAATTGAAGCTCGATCCGCTGGCCGCCCGGCCTCAAGGGCTGATCGAGACGTTCGGGCTGACCGCCGACGAAGTCGCCGAGCGGATTCGGCTTCACGGTCACGGCGACTTTCTCGCGCCGATCGCGAGCGGTTCGCATCGGACTGCCGGCATGGTCATCTGCCCCTGTTCCGGCACGACGCTCGGCGGCATCGTCACCGGCACCGGCGGCAACCTGATCCAGCGAGCGGCCGAGGTGCATCTGAAGGAGCGGCGGAAGCTGATCCTGGTACCGCGCGAGACGCCGGTGTCGCTCGTCCATCTGGACAACCTGCGAGCGGCGCATCAGGCCGGCGCGATCGTGCTTCCGGCGAGCCCCGGGTGGTACCACGGCGTCACCTCGCTGGACGATCTGATCGACTTCATCGTCGCCCGCATTCTCGATCAGCTCGAGGTCGAACATCGACTGATGAGGCGTTGGGGTGACGCGTGAGCGTCAGCGGGACGAGCCGGCCGAAGCGGCTGAGCGAATGACCTCGAGAGATGCCGGGAGAGCGAAGCCGTTGGAAACGATCCGTCGCCTGCTGGAGATGATCCGGTTCAGTCACTCGCTCTTCGCGCTCCCCTTCGCGATCCTGGCTGCGATGGTCGCCTGGAACGTGCCGGGACCGGATGGAGCGGCGGTACCGTTCCGGCTTATGCATCTGATCGGGATCCTGGTCTGCATGGTCGGCGCCCGCAGCGCGGCGATGGCCTTCAATCGTCTGGTCGATCGTCGCTGGGATGCCGCCAATCCGCGGACCGCAGGGCGTCATCTGCCGGCCGGCACGCTGAGCGTCGGGACGGTCGTGCTCTTCACGCTCGTATCGATCGCGATCTTTTTCGCCGGCACGGCGTTCTTCCTGCCGAACGTCGTGCCGCTGATCGCCGCGGCGCCGGTGCTCGCCTGGCTGCTCGGCTACAGCTACGCAAAGCGATTCACGAGCCTCGCTCACTTCTGGCTCGGCATCGCCCTCGGCCTCTCGCCGCTCGCCGCCTGGCTGGCGCTGCGAGGCGAGTGGCTGTTGTCGCATCCGACCGACCTGCTGCCGGCAGCGACGATCTCGATCGCCGTTCTGCTCTGGGTCGCCGGCTTCGACATCATCTATGCGTGTCAGGACCGAGACTACGATGCGACCGCCGGGCTCAGAAGCGTGCCGGTCCGCTTGGGGATCGCAGGAGCGCTGCGAGCCGCAGCGGTCTGCCACGCGTTGATGATCGCCGTGCTCGCGCTCCTGCCGTGGGTCGAGACGTGGGGGGGACCGCCGCTCGGTCTCGGCCCGATCTATGTCGCCGGGCTGATCGGGATCGCGATCCTGCTGGTGGTCGAACATGCCCTGGTTCGGCCGCACGATCTGGCGCGAGTCAACGTCGCGTTCTTCCAGGTCAATGTCGCGGTCGCCCTGGCGCTGCTGGCGATCGTCGCCGCCGATCTGATCTGGTGAGGCGGATGGTCGTTCCAGGTGATGGCGGGGAACGATTCTCCGAAACTTCGCACGATCGGTTGTCCCCGTTCCGAGCGGAACCGTCGGCGTTCGGCCTTCTCGTCCTGCCTCGCTTCACCAACCCGCTGCGACAGGGCCGTTCGACTCTCTCGTTCCGCCACTTGCGCGGCAGTCTCGGCAATTCACCCGGCTTGGCGACCTTGCGAAGCGACTGACGGTCGACCGGATCGCTCCGAAGTTACGGACTTTGTCACGCCGAAACTGATCCCGACCATCCTGGGACGGGGAAACGGATCGCCGCTTGCCGACGGGGCATGCTCGGCAACAGCGGAACGACGCAAGACGTCGCCGCAGCGCGATCGGACCGGGAGCCGAATCGTCGTCAGCCGCTCGGAACTTCGTGTCCGAGAGGGCCTTGCATCCCATTCGTCGAGGGCTCGGTGATGAAGCGCGTTCGCCTGCTGATCGGTCTTGCCGGCTGCGCCGGCCTGCTCTGGAGTTCGTCGGTCTCCGGCGCTCAGGAGCGGAGCATCCTGCGTCCCGCGGGCACGCCGTCCGGCCCCACGGCTCCGACCTCCACCGAGCCGACTCCCGATACCCCAGCACCTGCCGCCGCTCCGAGCGGCGACTCGCCGAGCCCCGCCGCGGACGACACCGGAGCCCCGGCGTTTTCCGGTCCGCTCAATGGTGACGCGAGCGACGAGGTTCCGCCGACCGAGGCTCCTTCTACGATGCCGACGTCGGCCGGAGCGTCGATCGACGTCGATCCGACCTTGTCGGCCGACCTCGATGTTCCCGAAGTGGTGACGATCTCGATCGACGATCTCGACGCGCCGATCCCTCCGCTGCGTCCCGGACATTCGACGCCGATCGGAACCGGAGTCCGGCGAGTCGTCGATCCGTCGAATGCCAGAACCGGCTCGGGAGTGACTCGTATCGCTTCCGGAGCCGATACGGCGCCGCCGCGTCGCCTCCCCGCCTCCGCATCATCGCGAGGCAACAACGGAACGGCTCCGCGCCCCCTGCGCGATCCTCAGCCTTCCGACCGCTCGCTGCTGCCGTCGAACGAGGGGCGCGAAGCGATCCCGGTAGAAACGCTCGACGAGTCGACGGAGTTGGCGGGGGAGTCGTTCGCAGCCGCGGTCGCCGTCGTCTCGGTCGAAGGGCGAGGACCGGCGGCGCTGAAGGTCGGGCAGTCGGGTCGGTTCGCGATCGAGGTGTCGAACCTCGGTGACGAACCGATCGGCAGCGCGATGCTCGAAGTCGCACTCCCGGAACATCTGCGCTGGCTCCGTTCGAACGTCGCCGGCACCGCATCGGGCCGGCTGGTCCGCTTCGACCTGGGGACGCTCGGACCGCAGGAGAAGCGGTCGATCGCGTTCGACGCTCAGGCGTCGAAGCTCGGCCCGATCCGCGTGTCGGCTCGGGTCATCACCGGATCGACGCTCACGATCGAATCATCGGGAGTGGCAGGGGGATCGTCGGCGGCGTCACCGACCGCGACCGCTTCGCGGACGAGCTCGTCCGCCCCCGCCGCTCGGCAAACCGGCATGCAGGTCGAACTGCTCGGCCCCGAGGCGGCCGCCGCGAATCAGGAAGGAGAGTTCGAGTTGCTGATCGTCAACCCGAGCGAGACCGAGGCGTCGAACATCGATGTGCTCGTCGAACTCCCGCGCGGCTTTCGCGTGACGACGCTCAGCAACCAGGCGAGCTTCGACGCGCGGACCGGTCGACTGAGATTCGTCCTGTCGAGTCTCGCCGCGCACGACTCGATGGCCTTTCGATTCAAGGCGATCGCGACGGCGACGGGCGAGCAGCGGATCCGTGCCGTGGTGACTCCGGCCGGAGCCGAAGCGACCAGCCAGGCGATCGCGATGCAGGTCCTGCCGAGCGGCTCGAACCGGATGGCGAACGGCAACGGTCGCTGAGCGAATGCGGCCGATCGTCGCTCAGCGACGCAGCTGCAGTTCGTAGTGATCGGTGGTCGCCGTTTCGTGCGGCTGATCACCGATCACGAGCAGATCCTCGAAGGCAGCCGTCGCGCGACGCTTGCGACGCAGCTCGAACAGATCCCAGCCGCCGAGAGCGAGGGTGGCGACCGACCAGACGAGCGATTCGAGCCACTGGCCGCGAGCCAGGAGCAGGAGCGTCGGCACGCCGATGACGCCGGCCCAGCCGATCAGATAGCCCCATCCCTGCCACGTGCGCGGCGAAAGACCGCCGAACCTGCCGCTCGTCGCGAACCATTCCGGTTTGCCGAACATCGCGAACGCTCCTGATCGCCGCGGCCGTTCCGACGGAGTCCGCACCGAACGGCGCGAAACCTGTGAGCGAGTCGGAAACGATCCGGCAGTCTATTCGCCGCCGGCTCACGCATCTTGGAAGGGAACTCGCTCGGCCGCAACAACCGGTCGGAACGAGGGGGAAGTGCCACTTCGTCGTGCGACCGGGGCACCGAGGCGCCGAGGAGACACCAAGCCACGGAGCGGAGGTTTTCTCACGGAGGCGCCGAGNNGGCCCACGTTGGGGCCGAGCCGTATTCGTTCGTCGATGACCACGCTCACGATTCGGGGCGACGACGCTGGGCCTTTCGCTCCGACGTCTGTTTCTTGTCGTCCAGACGTCGACGGACGGAGCCTTTGGTGGGGCGAGTCGGCTTGCGGCGGCGCGGCGCCACGAGCACCTCACGCACCATGTCGCGGAGCTTTTCGAGACAGTCNNGCCACCTTGTTGACGTTCTGCCCTCCCGGCCCGCCGCTCCGGACGAACGTGATCGTGAATTCCTCGAGCGGGATCGAGGTGCGGGAATCGATCGCGAGCATCGTCAGGACTCTCCGGGGCGGACGGCGCGGTGGCTCGGGGTGCCGTCGAGACGTATCATACCGGCCCGCAGCGGTTCCGATCGGCGCGATCCTCGGCCGATTCCCTCCATCACGCCGCGCGGGAGTCTCGCCCTGCTCGGGAGCACCGACCTGATGTCAGCCGCACCCGCCGAGATCCGCTCACCGTCCCGCCGTTCGGGTTCCGCCGCGCCGCCGAGCCGATCGAGCTTCGCGCTCCGATGCTCGCTGTCGCTGGCGATCGTCGCGCTGAGTCCGTTCGGCAGCGTCGCCGATTCCCCTTCGCTCGCCCCCTCCGCCGTCTGCGATGCCGCGGCGCCGGTCGACGCCCCGACGACGGTCGATGACGCGTCCCCCGCTGCCGACCCGCTCCCCGAGCGTCTCGGCGAACGCCTCGCCGGGACCGACTGGCCGACCCTGCTCGGTCCGACGCAGGACGGTCGGTCGAGCGAGACCGGTCTGTCGTTCGACTGGGACGCCTCACCANNACCGCGGATCGTCTGGCAGCGCGAGGTGGGCGAGGGATACGCCATCGGCTCCACGTCGCTCGGCCGCTATGTCCACTTCGATCGTGTCGGCGATCAGGTCCGAGCATCGGCGGTCGAGGCCGAGACGGGGAAGCCGCTGTGGGAGTTCCGCTATCCGACTTCGTATCGCGATCTGTACGGCTACGACGGCGGCCCGCGGTGCGGACCGGTGATCGATGCCGGGCGAGTCTATCTGCTCGGCCCCGAGGGGATGCTGCATTGTCTGGCGCTCGCCGACGGACGTCTGTTGTGGAAGCGCGATACGTCGCGTGACTACGGCGTCGTGCAGAACTTCTTCGGTGTCGGCAGCACGCCGACGGTACACGGCGATCTCGTCTGGGTGATGGTCGG
>DMPQ01000117.1 GCA_003455945.1 Planctomycetaceae bacterium | reverse complement strand
CGCGGCCGTGCGATGTCGAGTCGTTCAGACGGCCGGCAGGTTCGATCGGTGCCGACGCCGTTGACGGGGCTGATCCCGACGCTGCGCTTCGGGCTGGTTGGGTCGCTGACGAGGTCGGCACCCGACATGATCCTCACGTCGATGATGCCTCGTCGCCGCTCGTATCGGTCTCTTCGTCGGTCCCTTTGCCGCTGCCGTCGGTCTTCAGACGCCCCGCGTCGCGCAGCGCCTGACGCAGGATCCAGTCGAGTTGCGCGTTGGCACTGCGCAGATCGTCGGCCGCCCACTTCCGGAGCGCATCGAGCACGCGCTTGTCGGCGCGGAACAGGAACGATTCGCGAGCGGCCATGGGTTCGGGTCTCCGCGCGGCAGGAGCCGGTCGGTTCGGGACGACGAAGGACCGCGCGGCAGAACCGCGCGGTCCTTGATGGCGACTCGGTCGATCAACCGTAGATCGAACCGGTGTTGATCACCGGCTGGGTGTGGCGATCGCTGCAGAGCACGACGAGCAGGTTCGAGACCATCGACGCCTTCTTCTCCTCGTCCAGCTCGACGATCTTGTCGTCCGCCAGGTGATCGAGCGCCATCCGGACCATCCCGACCGCCCCTTCGACGATCTTGGTTCGAGCCGCGACGACCGCCTGAGCCTGCTGGCGCTGGAGCATCGCGGCGGCGATCTCCGGTGCGTAGGCCAGATGGCTGATCCGCGCCTCGAGCACCTCGACCCCCGCCTTTTCCAGACGGTCCTGAATGTCGCGGCGGAGCTGATCGCCGATCTCCGACGTGCTCCCCCGCAGACTCGTTTCGTGATCCTCGCTGTCGTAGGGATGGCGAGTCGCGAGATTACGCAGCGCCGCTTCGCTCTGCACCGCGACGAAGTCCTCGTAGTCGTCGACCTCGAACATCGCCTCGGCCGTGTTTACGACTCGCCAGACCACCACCGCCGAGATCTCGATCGGATTGCCGTCGCGGTCGTTCACCTTCGACGGCCGTCCGATCGTTCGTCCCTTGGTCTGCACGACATGCCCTTGAGCGTCCTTCACTTCGGGAGTCGACTTGCTGCCGGTCTCGAAGTTGCGGATCCGGAGCGAGAGCTTCTTCTTGCTGTAGAAGGGATTGACCCAGAAGAACCCCGATTCGCGAACCGTCCCGACGTAGTTGCCGAACAGCAGGAGGACGCGCGAGTCGTTCGGCTGGACCGCCAGAAAGCCGGCGAGCATCGTCAGGCCGATCGCGAGCCAGAGGCCGCAGCCGACCAGCGCCCACGCCATCGACACGCTCTCTTCCGGTAAACGGTTCACCGCCGCGACGACTCCGGCCGGAGGCCCCGCGAGGGAAACCAAGGTCACCAGCAGCGGAAACCAGCCCGACATCGGTCGGATCGTTCGTTCCTGAATCATCAGCGAGTCCCCTTCGAGAAGATTGCGATCTGATTGCCAAGTGATATCACGCCGCTAGTTCGCCGGCAATCGGGCGCTCTTGGATCAATGTCCGGAAAAATTCGTACGGGGGCGGGAGCCGCTCGATCCGGCGGAAGCCCGAGGTCCGATTCGGCCGGAGCGAATTCCGCTCCCCCGAGCCGCCCGTGTGGACTCCGCCGATCGACGGTCGCTTGCCATAATCCCTCGCGGTCGCCGTCGAACGACTGCCGCGGACCGGCACCGGTCCGAAGTTCCGACCTCTCTCTGCGACCACCGAACGACCGACGGAGACGCCGATGCGACGCCGAGGGAATCGCTCCGATCATCGCGACGAGTTCGATGCCGATCCGATCGAAGGGGACGAACCGCTCGACGAGCGCGAATACCCTGACCCCGACGAAGAGGATGAAGGGATCGACACGATCCGGTGCCGCAACTGCGGCACGCACATCGACGCCGATGCGGCGTTCTGCGCCCGCTGCGGCGAGGCTCCGACCGCCGGCGGTTCGGTCGGGCTCGGCTATCTGGTCATCGTCGTCATCCTGATCGCGATGATGCTGGCCGGGACGTTCTGGTTCTGAGCGCGAGGCGCCGTTTGCGCCGTCGTTCGCGCCGCCGAGCAACCTCCTGACGAACCTCGGCGAATCGTCTAGGATACCGGCTCGGATCCCCTTCTCTCCGGCGGTCCGTCTCGCGCAGCGACCGGAGGTCGCACGGTGCGGGCTCCGCGCCGGTTCCGCAGCGCCTCAGGACCCCTTCATCGCATCATGGAAGCTGGCATCGTCGGTCTCCCCAACGTCGGCAAGAGCACCCTCTTCAACGCCCTGACCAGCTCCCAAGGGGCTCAGAGCGCGAACTATCCCTTCTGCACGATCGAGCCGAACGAAGGAATCGTTCCGGTCCCTGACGATCGCCTGGCGCGGATCACCAAGTGGATCGTGCCGCAGAAGACGGTCCCGGCGATCCTGAAGTTGGTCGACATCGCGGGGATCGTGAAAGGGGCGAGCGAAGGGGAAGGGCTCGGCAACAAGTTCCTGGCTCATATCCGCCAGGTCGATGCCATCCTGCAGGTCGTCCGTTGCTTCGAGGATCCGGACGTCATCCATGTCTCGGGCAAGGTCGATCCGCTGGGCGACATCGAGACGATCGACACCGAGCTGATGCTGGCCGACATCCAGACGCTCGAGAATGCGCTCCCCAAAGCGCAGCGCGCCGCGAAGTCCGGCGACAAGGAAGCCAAGGAACGGGTCGCGGCGATCGAACGCTGCATGGCTCATCTGGCCACCGACGCGCCGCTGCGGAAGCTCGAACTCGAGGAGCCGCTGCGGAAGGCGATCCACAGCTTCGGTCTGATGACCGCCAAGCCGATCCTGTTCGTCGCGAACGTCGCCGAGAACGATCTCGAAGGGAAGAGTCCGCTCGTCGATCTCGTCCGCCGCCGCGCTGCCGAAATGGGCGCGTCGGTCGTTCCGGTCTGTGCCAAGCTCGAAGCGGAGATCGCGGAGCTCGACGAGCCGGATCGGAGCGAGATGCTGCACGGCGTCGGGCTGACCGAACCGGCCCTCGCATCGTTGGCTCGTGAGGCCTACCGGACGCTCGGGCTGCAGAGCTACTTCACCGCCGGCGAGAAGGAGGTCCGCGCCTGGACCGTGCCGATCGGCGCTACCGCACCGCAGGCGGCCGGAGTCATCCATTCGGACTTCGAGCGCGGATTCATTCGCGCCGAGGTCTACACGCTCGGCGACCTCGAGACGTATCACTCCGAAAAGGAGATCCGCGCCGCCGGCAAGCTGCGAGTCGAAGGGAAGAGCTACATCATGCAGGACGGTGACATCTGTCACTTCCTGTTCAACGTCTGATCCCTCGGCTCGTTCGCACGACCGCGAAGGCCGGGCAGACTCTCGGGACCGGAGGCGAACGATGGGTGACGCGAACGACTCCCACGCGAACGCCCTCCCGATGCCACAGCACGCGATTCCGCCGCAACGACTCGGTCGCCGCATCGTCGGCATGTCGGCGGTCCTGCTGCCGTTTCGGACCGAGGCATTCGAGCCTTCCGCTGCGGCAGCCGCGATCGATTGGTACGGCTTCGAGTCGCATCTGCAGCGGACTGCCGGCGCCGGACTGATCCCCGCACTCAACATGGATACCGGCTTCGGTCCGCAGCTCGATCGAGAGGTACGGATTGCCGTGCTCGAGCGTACGGTCGAGACGATCGGAACTGGGGAGTTCGTCGGCGGAGTCGTCGTGGTCGACCGCCCCGGTGCTCCGTTCGATCTCGACGCCTACTGTCGCGAGGCGGACGAGGTGGTGGAACGAGGCGGGACGCCGATCTTCTTTCCGTCCTACGGCCTGACCGCCGGCGAAGACGGCGACATCCTGGCGCGATTCGAGCGACTTGCGGAACGTTACGACACCTTTCTAGCGTTCGAACTCGGCACGATGTTCGCGCCGTTCGGCCGCATCTTTTCGCTCGATCTCTTCTGCCGCCTGCTCGCGATCCCGCAGTGCATCGGCGCGAAACACTCGTCGCTCGATCGGATCGCCGAGTGGGAGCGACTGCGACTGCGCGACGAGCTGCGTCCCGACTTCAGGTTACTGACCGGCAATGATCTGGCGATCGACATGGTGCGCTGGGGGAGCGACTATCTGCTCGGCCTGAGCACGTTCCATCCCGAGGCGTTTGCGCAGCGCGATCGCTGGTGGCTCGAACAGGACTCGCGCGTCTTCCGCCTGGACGACCTGCTGCAATATTTAGGCGCCTTCGCCTTTCGTTCGCCGGTTCCGGCGTACAAGCATTCGGCGGCGATGTTCCTGAAGCTCGCCGGACATCTCGAGTCCGACGCGACGTTCCCCGGCAGTCCGACTCGCCCCTCCTCGGACCGCCCGATCCTCGCCGCGATCCTCGAGGACCTCGAGCAGCTCCTCGGCTCGTGACGAGCCGTCGAGCCCGTTCCTCCCCAGCCCGCCGCGTCAGCAAGGGGTCTCTGTGCCCGCGGCTTGATTACAGAGCGCAGCATCATTCGACGGGGCTGATCCCGGCGC
>DMPQ01000119.1 GCA_003455945.1 Planctomycetaceae bacterium | reverse complement strand
GGGAGACGTATCGGTTGGTGGCGCGGCGTCCCTACGACTGGCTCGTCGCCTGCGGCGAGCGACTGGCGCGTCGAATCACCGAAGCGACCGGCGTGCCGCTCGGCGGGCATCAGCTGCTGATCGACGCGCCGCCGATCGGGATGGAGGTCGAGTTTCGCGTCTCGGTCCGCGATGCCCGTCGCGGGACCTACCGGATGCTCGGCGAGGTTTCGCCGGTGATCGAGACGCTGGCGACGCGTCAGTTCGACGACTTCGTCAAGCGGGTCCGCGTCTTCGTCCACCCGGAAGCGATCGACCCGCTCCGCGAGCGACTGGCCGGACCGGGAACGCCGACGATCGAGGAGCTGCTGCAGGGCGCTGCCGCCGAAGTCGACGCGAATCGCTGAGCGGACGGCGCGGCGCCCTTCGGCCGTTCGCGGCATCGCGTCCCGAGCACGATCGTCCCGAGCACCACCCTCCCGAGCCTCGGTCGTCCCCCATGACCTCGATCAACGGACTCGCGAGAGGGTGATCGGAATGCCGGCCAGATAGTTCGGAGTCATCGTCAGGCTGTTCCCGTCGCTCGAGAACTCGATGATCCACTCCTGCTCGTTCTTGCCGTAGAAGAGGCCAGGAGAGACGGTGCGCATCCGTCCGTTTCCGAGCAGTTCGTAGGTGCTGTCGACCGACTTGAGCGTGCTCTTCTCGCGCATCGTTCCGTCCGACATGAACTCCAGGCGATTCGGCAGGTTCGGAAACTGCCACTCGCCGATGATCAGCGACGCTTCGGAACGTTGCAGCTCGGGGAGCAGCGGTTGCCGGTTGACCAGGCGATAGAACAGGACGCCGCCGCCGATCAGCAGCGCGATGCAGAAGGTCACCACGACGATGACGACGGTGCAGCCGACGAAGGCTCCGGAGTTGCTCCGCTGCGGTACGGGTGGGGCCGGCGGAGGTGACGCATAGGGAGTCGCGGCCGGAGCAGGACTGTTCAACGGATGCCCGCACTTCGGACAGGCCGTGGCCGAAGGAGAGTTCGGATTGCGGCAGACCGGGCATTCGATCAGGTTCAACGCAGCACCTCGACGGATCTTCGGCAACGGACAGGGACCGCACGCGGAGCGTCGACGATCGTGATTCGTCCGGTCGTTCGACGTTGACCGCGGAGACCGGTTGGTCGCCGTTCGGACCGCCGGCCGAAGCGACCGATGCGACCAGGCCGGTCTTGGTTCCGAGCCGCCGATTGTAGTCGACCGTCGAGCCGCAGTCCGACCTTCGCGCGGCTCCTGTCTCGCGATTCCTGATGCTCCTATACTGGCCGCTGGTTTCGATCGAACTTCCGCGCGTTACGACGACGAGTCCCTACGATGCCAGCTGCCGACGCTCTCGACCTGAAGGCCTTCGTCCGCGATGTCCCCGACTTTCCGAAGCCCGGCATCCTGTTCAAGGACATCACGCCGCTCCTGGCTTCGCCGGAAGCGTTCGGCGAGACGGTTCGGCGGATCGTCGATCGGTTTCGCGGCGAGCCGCTCGATGCGATCGTCGCCGCCGAGGCGCGCGGCTTCATCTTCGCCGCTCCGGTCGCCCTCGCGCTCGGAGTCGGTTTCGTGCCGATCCGCAAGCCGGGGAAACTGCCGTACGACCGCCATGCCTACGAGTACGAGCTCGAGTACGGGACCGATCGTCTCGAGATTCATGTCGACGGGGTGCGCCAAGGGGATCGCGTGCTGGTGATCGACGATCTGCTGGCGACCGGCGGCACGGTCGATGCCTGCGTCCGCCTGCTCGAACGCTGCGGAGCGACGGTCGCCGCCTGTGCGTTCGTGATCGAACTCGGATTCCTCGCCGGCCGCCGCAAGCTCGAACCACATCCGATCTATAGCGTGCTCGAGTACTGATCGTTCGGGATCGGGCTTCGACGGCCGCCGCATCGACGATCGCTCTCGAGCCGCGAGCCGCCGGACGATCGGAGCCTGCGAAGCCGTGGCGATCGCTCTCGCATCGCGAACGCCTCGACGACGAACGATCGGGATGCCGACAGTCCGTGGCTCGTCCCCCGCTTCGAACATCCATCCACCTCCACCTGCGCGAGTCGTCTCATGGGCTGCTTTCTCGGCATCGACATCGGCACCTCGGGTACCAAGACGCTTCTGATCGACGAGGCGGGAAAGATTCTGGCCGAGGCGACCGCGACCTACGGCACATCGCACCCCAAGCCGCTCTGGAGCGAGCAGGATCCGCAGCTCTGGTGGGACGCCACCGTGGCGACGGTCCGCAAGACGGTTCGCGCCGCCAAGGTGAAGCCGGCGGATGTCCGCGCGATCGGGCTGTCGGGACAGATGCACGGCTCGGTCTTTCTCGACAAGAACGATCAGGTCCTCCGCCCTGCTCTGCTCTGGAACGATCAGCGGACCGCCGCCGAGTGTGACGAGATCGAGCGACTGGCCGGCGGCCGGAGCGAACTGATCCGGATGGTCGCCAACCCGGCGCTCACCGGCTTCACGGCACCGAAGATCCTCTGGCTCCGCAATCGCGAGCCGAAGAAGTTCGACAAGACGCGCAAGATCCTGCTCCCCAAGGATGATGTCCGTCGCCGCATGACGGGCGACTACGTCACCGACGTCAGCGACGCCAGCGGCATGTTGCTGCTGGATGTCGCCCGTCGCGATTGGTCGACCGAGCTGCTCGGCAAGCTCGGCCTCGATCGCGATCTCTTCGCCCGCTGCTGCGAATCGGAAGAGGTGACCGGAAACCTGACCGCTGCCGCCGCCAAGGAACTCGGGCTGACGACCGATTGCGTCGTCGTCGGTGGCGCCGGCGATTGTGCCGCGAACGCGCTCGGCACCGGAGTCGTCCGGAGCGGCGTGCTGTCGACGTCGATCGGCACCAGCGGCATCATGTTCGTCCATTCGGACGAGGTGCAGATCGATCCGCAGGGGCGACTGCATACCTTCTGCCATGCCGTTCGCGGCAAGTGGCACATGATGGGAGTCAGCCTGACCGGCGGCGGCGCGCTCGAGTGGTTCGTCAGGAACTTCTGCGCCGAAGTCGGGAATCCGAAGGATCGCGGCACCGCCTACAAGATCCTGAATGCCGAAGCGGATGCGGTCCCTCCCGGCAGCGAAGGGCTCTTCTTCCTGCCGTACCTGGCGGGGGAACGGACGCCGCATGCCGACCCTGATGCTCGCGGTTCGCTCGTCGGACTGACCCTGAAGCACGGCCGCGGTCATGTCGTCCGGGCGATCATGGAAGGGGTCACCTTTGCGATGCGTGACAGCCTCGAGATCATCCAGGGGATGGGCGTTCCGGTGAAGCAGATTCGCGCCAGCGGAGGGGGCTCGCGCAGCCCGCTCTGGCGACAGATGCAGGCGGACGTCTTCGGTCAGGCGGCGGTCACGATCAACGCCGAGCAGGGGCCCGCCTACGGCGTCGCGCTGCTGGCGGCGGTCGGAGCCGGCGCGTACCGTTCGATCGAAGAGGCGTGCGACGCGACCATCAAGGTGGTCGACAAGACGCCGACGCGCAAGAAGGCCAAGGAGGCGTACGACCGCGCCTTTCCCGAGTTCCAGCAGCTCTACCGCTCACTGGCGGCCGACTTCAAGCGGATCTCGGCGCTGACGGACTGAGCCGCTCGCCGGGCCCGATTCGTCGTCGCGCCGCTCGACGCTCGCGGCCCGAGCGGCACGTACACGCACGCCGATCGACCTTCAGGAAAACGCTCCGATGGCTCGACGCAATCGACCGGCGATGCCGGCCGGCTCCGATCCGATGAATCGCCCGAAGCGCGGGATCATCTGGTTCGTCGTCTTCTTCACCACCTTCGTTCTCGTCTCGTACCTGACTCGGCAGTTGCCGAAGCCTCAGGGGCCGGCGACCGGCGAATCGTCGACCGAGTCAGTGTCGAGCGATTCGGTGTCGAGCGAAGCAGAGTCGGCCGAACGACCCGCTCCCGTTCGCGATGATGTCGCCGCGACAAGCGACGATGCGGCGACCGACGACGCGACGAACGAATCGAACGCCTCGACGCGCGGATCGGGCGAAGCGACGCGCGCCGCCGATTCGCCCACGTCGTCCGGTGGCGACGGCGACGATGCGGTCGACGAGGGCTACGATCCGCCGGGGCCTGAGGCGATCGGACGAACGGTCTGGACTTCGCCGGGCGGGCTGCGCTACGGACCGGGGAGTGCCGAGGGGCATCGGCTGAAGCACCTGGCTCGACATCTGCGCGACGATCCGTCGCGTCCGGTTCACGGGGTCTTCGACGACGCCATGCCGGGCGTCCTGAAGCTGATCGACCAAGCACATGCCTGGTCGACGGCGAAGGATCGTCGAGCGGTCGTTCGGCAGGAAGGGGATCGGACCGTCGTGATCGCGACCTTCGATCGTCCGATCGGTTTCGTCGGCGGCGAGCGGGGTGAGGACGATGGTCATCCGCCGGCTCGCAAGCTGCAACTGATCCTCGAGGATCGGAACGTGATTACCGCCTATCCGATCCGCTAGTCGTCTCGATGCTGCTCTCGGCCGTATCGGTCGAGGCGCTGCGGCGTCGTTTGCTCGAAACGATCTCGGATCGCGTCCACCGAATCTTTGCGTAACGCGAACCCGCCAAGGCTCCCGACGATGACGCATGACCAGCCGCTCGATGCCGGGATCTGTTCGTTCTGCGATCAGGGACTGCGCCGAATCGTCGCCTGCATCAGCTGTAGCGAGCTGTTGGCGTTGTGCGACGAGTGCGACGCCATGTGGCTGGGGCCCGACACCGCGAATCTGCCGATCTTCCCGAATCAGCCCGAGATCCCCTGCCCGTTCTGCGGCGTCGGCGGCGGCTGGGAACACTACCGCGCAGCGACGCGCGACGAGCTGCACGGCACGCGTTGGGAAGCGGCAGTCAGAACGCCTCGCGCCAAACGGATCATCGATCAGCCGTCGCCTCGCTCGGGCGATGAAGGAGATCAGGATGCTGCCCGACTATGAGAAGCTCGGCGTCTTCTATCTGGGACGCCGACACGAACTNNCTGCTGCTCAACTTCCCGGGGCTGAGTGCCACCGAGTTCCGGCCGTGGATCGACGAAGCGGCGGCACGTCGCGAAGGACTCTCTCCCGACGACTATGCCGAGAAGATCGCGAAGCGCTGGCGCGNNCTCAAGTCGTTGGCGGCTCCGTCCCCCGAGGCGGCTGCCGATCCCGACCTGATGCGCGAGCGGATCGCCTCGGCCGCTTCCGGGTTGCTGGCGCTGCTCGACGTGAACGCCGATCCGATCAACAGCCGCGAACATATCCTGCTCGCGAACCTGCTCCAGCACGCTTGGTCGCAGGGGACCGGACTGACGCTGGCCGATCTGTTCCGAGGGATCCGCAATCCGCCGTTCGAACGGGTCGGCATTCTCGATCTCGAGAGCTTCTTTCCGGAAGCGGAACGATCCAAGCTTGCGCTCCGGCTGAACAACCTGATGGCTTCCCCCGCGTTCGCCGGCTGGATGGAAGGCGAGCCGCTCGACATCGCGCGGCTGCTCCACACNNGTAGGATCGCCGTCATCTCGATCGCGCATCTGTCCGAGCCGGAACGGATGTTCTTCGTCACGCTGCTGCTGAACGAAATCCTCTCGTGGGTCCGGACTCAGCCCGGCACCTCGTCGCTCCGCGCGATTCTCTACATGGACGAAGTCTTCGGTTTCTTTCCGCCGACGGCAAATCCGCCGAGCAAGGGCCCGATGCTTTCGCTCCTGAAACAGGCGCGTGCCTATGGCCTGGGGGTCGTGCTCGCGACGCAGAACCCGGTCGATCTCGACTACAAGGGGCTCGGCAACGCCGGCACCTGGTTCCTCGGACGACTGCAGACCGAGCGGGACAAGGCGCGCGTGCTCGAGGGGCTCGAAGGGGCCTCGATCCAGGCAGGCGCGGCGTTCGATCGGAGCGCGACGGAGCGGACGCTCGCGGCACTCGGCAGTCGCGTCTTTCTGATGAACAACGTCCACGACGATCTGCCGGTCGTCTTCGAGACGCGGTGGGCGCTGTCGTATCTGCGCGGCCCGCTGACGCGCGACGATATCCGGCGACTGAAGGTATCGGCGGCGAACGAGGGGACGACGACGACCGCTCCTGCTGCGNNCCCCCCGTCGCGACGACCCTCGCGCCGACTCCGGCCGCGACGCTCCCGACCCCCTCGCCGAGTCTGACCGGACCGTCGTGGAATGCGCTTCGGCCGGCGGTTCCCGGAGGCGTGTCGGTTGCCGCTCCGGCGCTTACGACGGCTGCCGTCGCGACGTCGGCCATGGCGGTTCCGTCGGCGGCACCGGCGCCGGCGAACTGGTTCGTGCCCGCTTCGATTCCGCAGCAGTGGTTCGAACCGACTCGGGTCCTGCGCGTCGGCGAGCGGTTGGTCTATCGCGCCGGCTTGGTCGCCGAACTGCAGCTGCACTACGCCAAGGCGGGAACGATCGACTGCTGGCGCACGCGACGGATCCTGTGCCCTCCCGATCAGGTTGCCGACGGCCCGAACTGGGATCGCTCCGAGTCGCTCGACGACCGCGAGTTACGGATGTTCGACCAGCCGGCGGCGGGAGCGACGATCGACGAACCGCCGGCGACGCTGATCGCGGAGAAACGGTTCGCGTCCTTCGGCAAGCAGCTGAAGGAGTGGGCCTATCGCTCGCTGCCGCTGACCGTATTGCGGCACGCTCCGTCGAAACGGGTTTCGGAACCGGGCGAGGCGGAAGGGGCGTTTCGAGTCCGGCTGCGCGACGTGCTCGACGAGCAGCGCGAACTGGAGATCGCCAAGCTGATGCAATCCTACCAGGGGAAGACTGCGGCGGTTAACGAGAAGATTCGTCGCGCCAACGAGAAGCTGCAGCGCGAGACGGAGCAGTATCGCAGCAAGAAGGTCGAATCGGCGCTGTCGATCGGTTCGAGTTTGATCGGCGCACTTTTTGGTAGGCGATTGTCAAGTGCCACGAACGTCTCGCGTGCCTCGACGGCAGTAAAGAGCATCGGTCGAGCCGCGAATGAGCGTGATGATGTTGATCGGGCTGAGGAATCGCGAGAACAGTTGCTCGAAAGTTACGCAGCGCTGGAAACGGAACTGAAGGAACGGATCGACGCTCTGGGAGCGAAGCT
Organism: Planctomycetaceae bacterium; assembly: GCA_003455945.1. Taxonomy (GTDB): domain Bacteria; phylum Planctomycetota; class Planctomycetia; order Pirellulales; family Pirellulaceae; genus UBA11682. The sequence continues at coordinate 11,992 of DMPQ01000119.1, read as the reverse complement.
CGACCCCTCGACGATCCCGCTCGAAGCGATCGAGATCCCGCCGCGCAAGAGCGATGTCGTGCTCGACCGCTTGGTCCTCGGCTGGATTCCGCTCGCGCTCGCCGCCGACNNGTTTTCTCACGGAGACGCCGAGACGACGGAGTCACAGGGCGGACGTGCGGCAGCTATCGGGCTTGTCGGTTGACGTCGCTGATTGTCTTGCTTCGTGGTCTTCGTGAGCTCGGTGGTCATCGCCTTTCCGCCCGGTCGAGCAACCTCGGCGCACGAAAAAGCCCCGTCCGGGCGGCGAGCCGCCGGGGCGGGGCTGGAGATCCGATCGCCACGATCGTGATGCAAGTCAGGCAAGCATGAGGCGATCGGACCGGAGGTCGGCGTGCGAGCGAGTCGGCCGAAGGCCGATCAGAGCTTGCCGATACGGGCACAGAGGTCGGCGGTGCGGCAGCTGTAGCCCCACTCGTTGTCGTACCAGCTGACGATCTTGACGAACTTCCCTTCGCCGCCGAGGACCTGGGTGAAGTCGGCCGCGAAGATCGAGCTGTGCGGATCGTGAACGATGTCGCTCGACACGATCGGATCTTCGGTGTAGCAGAGGATTCCCTTCATCGGTCCCTCGGCCGCCGCCTTGATCGCCGCGTTGATCGACTCCTTGGTCGCCGCCTTCGACAGGTTGCAGGTCAGATCGACGACGCTGCCGGTGCCGACCGGGACTCGCAGCGCGATACCGGTGAGCTTGCCGTTCAGAGCCGGGATGACCAGACCGACCGCCTTCGCCGCACCGGTCGAGGTCGGGATGATGTTCTGAGCGGCGCCGCGGGCTCGGTAGAGATCCTTGTGCGGCTGATCCTGAATCCGCTGATCGTTGGTGTAGGCATGGACGGTGGTCATCAGACCCGACTCGATGCCGAAGGTGTCGTTGAGCACCTTGGCGACCGGGGCGAGGCAGTTGGTGGTGCAGCTGGCGTTCGAGACGCACTTGTGCGACGCCTTGAGCTGGTCGTCGTTGACGCCGAGCACGCAGGTCAGGTCCGGGCCGTCGGCCGGGGCGCTGATGATCACCTTGCGGGCGCCGGCGGCGATATGGGTATCGAAGCCCGGCTTGCCGTCCTTCGCCGGCTTGGTGAACAGACCGGTGCTCTCGATCGCGACGTCGACCTTCAGCTCGCCCCACGGCAGCTTCGACGGATCCTTCTCGGCGAAGATCGGGATGTGCTTGCCGTTGACGGTGATCCCCTTGTCGTCGTACGCCACCGTGCCGGCGAAGCGGCCGTGGAGGCTGTCGTACTTCAGGAGCATGGCGAGGGTGCGGGTATCGGTCAGGTCGTTGATGCCGACCACCTCGAACTCCGAGGCGCGCTCGACCAGATTGCGGAACGTCAAGCGACCGATGCGACCGAAGCCGTTGATGGCGACACGAATGGCCACGACAGAACCCTCCTGAAACGACACGGCGGTGGGGAGAAACTCGGACGAGTTTCCCGACAGGAAAGGCGGGATTATACGGGCCCCGCTGCGCGCCAGCAATTCCCCGCGGACGAGCCTAAACCTTGCCGTTTCAACGGTTTGGCGCCAGGGAGATGCGACCGCCCTAAGTCGACCGCTAGGGGGCCGAAACCGGCACCGGCCAGACGCGACGCAAGGATTCTTGCCACGCTGCCTGATGCGCCCGACGACTCAGTCGATCACCGGATCGTTCGACGACTCGGACGCGGCTTCGTTCTGCGGTGCGTCCGCCGAGGTTCGCTTGATCACGTAGGCGTGCAGCGCGTCGAGACGCCGCGTCACGACCGACGGATCTCCTTCGGCCGTCGTCAGTTCGGCCTTGGCGGCCTCGATCAGTTCGATCGCCTCGTCCGTTCTCCCGTCGGCAGCGAGCAGAACGACTCGCCCGGAAAGAACCTTCCAACGAGCGCGATCGCCGACGGCCAAATGTGATGAACGCCTTTCGGCACTTCGATAGAACTCCTCGGCTGCTTCTCGATTTCGGCTCCAGATCAGTGCTAAAGCCAACTCGCATTCCAGCAGGATGGTGCGTTCGGACTGATCGCCGAAGGTGCGAATCGCCAGATCCCGTCGCTGCTCGGCCAGTTCGATCGCCTCGGCATCTCGTCCTTGCTGGTGCAGATTAAGGAGCAGATCGCGTAGCGCAGCGATCGAATCGGAGTGATCGATTCCCGAGAGTTGCAGGCTCGTTTCGACGAGACGGCGTCGCAGCGGTTCCGAGCGAACGTAGCGGTCCGACATGGCGACGTCGGGTTCGAACAGGTCGACCAGCTTGCGGCAGGCGATCAGCGACACAGGATGCTCGGGCCCGAAACGCCGATCGAGACGCGCGAGCGTCTCGGTCAGTAGCGCGCGAGCCTCCTCGTACTGACCGAGTTCCCCGAGGCACGAAGCGATATTGATCCGAACGGACGCCAGATCCAGACTCTCCGGATCGTCGCTCTCACGACGCGCCGCTTCCAACTCCCGGAACAGTTCCAGGGCGCCGGCCGCGTCCTTGGCCGCGAATCGGTTGACTCCCGAATTGTTGAGCACCGTCAGCGTCAGAGGATGTCGATCACCGAGTGTCGACCGTGCATGTGCGATCGCCAGGGACAACTCGTCGTCCGCCTCGCTGTAGCGTTTCAGTTTCCCGAGCGAAGTCGCGTAGCTCGCACGAGCTGAGATCGTCTGGGGATGCGTGTCGCCGAAGTGCGCCACGAAGGAAGCAAGCACCTGCTTCCGAAGTCCGAGCGATTCGGTCCAGCGCCCCTGGAACTCGTAGACGGTTGCGAGCCGACCCTGCAGTGCGGTCGTCAGGTCATGCTCCTTGCCGAGCGCAGATTCGGATCTCGCGATCGTCGCCTGCAACAGCGCCTCGGCCTCGTCGAGTTTCGACAGCCGCGTCAGCAAGTGGCCGCGATTGCCTTCGGCCGAAAGCGTTTCCAGGTGATCGGGGCCGTAGAGGTCCCGGTATCGGGCGGCGACCTGCTCGAACCCTTGCAGTGCCTGCGCGTAGTCTCCCCGACGGTCCAACGCGACCGCCAAGTTCTTGAGGCTGTTGAGCGTATCGGGGTGATTCGGGCCGAGCAGTCGCTCGCGCGCCTGGTGAACCTGCCGGTGCTCCGCTTCGGCTTCGGCATGCAGGCCGAATTCGGCGAGCTGAACGGCCAAGTTCGAACGAGTCGTCAACGCATCACGCGTCTCGGCTCCGGATGACGAGGCGAACTCCTGAAGCAGCTGCGAGGCGATCGCCAGCGCCTCTTCCGATTGCCCCTGTTCGTGTCGCAGGACCAACCGGCTGCCGAGCAACGACCGCCTCGTGGCCTCGTCGGCGTCCTCGCTCCGTTCCAGCAAGCGTTGCACGTCGTTCAGGATCGCGTCGGCGCTCGTCAGATCACCCTGCAATCGGGCGACGTCCCCCTGCAGGATCATGGCTCGCAAGGCGACCGGATCGTCGCTGTCCATTCGGTCTCGACCGATCTCGACCGCTCGCTCGATCTGCTCCTGCGCGANNGACGAACCGCCCGTCGATCCGATTGGCGGCTCGATCCAGCAGCGTCAACAGATCGATGTCCGAGGATTCCCCCAGCCCTCGTTCGATCCGATTCGCGACATCGGCGGCTGCGAGCAGGTCGTACTGCAGAAACTCGTTGATTGCCGCCGCGGTGGCCGCTTCCACGTTCGCCCGATCCCGCTCCCGATCGGCTCGCGCCGTCTCGGCATCCGCTCGCAGCCGCGCGGCTCGTTCGTCGATGAAGCGCGAGTTCGCCAGCTTCTCGGCCCGTTGAGCCCGGTCCGCCTGAAGCGCGGTACCGACAAGGCCAAGCAGCAGCGAGGCGCCGACCAGCGTCGTCGCGGCGGCCAGGACGCGATGGCGACGGAGCCACTTGGCGACTCGATAACGCGTCGAGGGAGGACAGGCCGACACGGGCTCGTCGGCCAGAAATCGGAGCAGATCGGCGCGGAACTCGCTCACCGACTCGTAACGCCGCTCGCGATCCTTTTCGATCGCCTTCATCACGATCCAGTCGAGTTCGCCTCGCAACCGATCGCTGATACTCTTCGGATCGACGCCGCGCCGTTCGGCGACGGTCGTCCGCGCGGCGAGCTCCATCGTCGTGAGGCGGGCGCTGGGGCGAGGGGGATCCTGTTCGCGAATCAGACGACGATAGCCCTCGATGCCCAGTCGCGCCAGTGACGCACGCTCGAACGGAGTCGTGCCGGTCAGCAACTCGTACAGCAGCACGCCGAGCGAGTAGATGTCGGTCCGCGTATCGATGTCTACCGCTCCCGCCTGAGCCTGCTCGGGGCTCATGTAGGCCGGCGTCCCCAGCATCTGCTGTTCACGAGTCAGCGGTTCGTCATCGTCGGAGTCCGGAGTCAGAATCTTGGCGATGCCGAAATCGATCACTTTCGGGACCGGTTTCCCGTCCCGTTCCGCCACGAGCACGTTCGACGGTTTCAGATCGCGATGAATGATCCCCTTGCGATGCGCATGCTCGATCGCCAGGCAGGTCTCGACGAACAACCGTAGCCGATCGTCGGTCGTCGATCGGCGGGTGTCGCAGAACTCGGTGATCGGGACTCCCGACACCAGTTCCATCACGAAAAAGGGGCGCCCGAGCTCCGTCGTTCCTCCGTCGAGCACGCGCGCGATGTTCGGATGCTCCAGCATCGCCAGCGTCTGTCGCTCCGCCGCGAACCGCTGCAGGATCTCGTCGGAGTCCATCCCGGCCTTGAGCAGCTTGATCGCGACCAGGCGTTTCAGCGGCGAAGTCTGTTCGGCTCGATAGACCGTTCCGAAACCTCCTTGGCCGATCCGTTCGATCAGTGCATAGGGACCGATCCGGCGGATTTCAGGTGCGATGACCGATTCGTTCACGGCCGACTCGATCGTCGAGCCTGGTGCGAATGCGGAATCGAGTTCGGTTCGGCCGGCTCCCAGTTCGTCGGCGATCAGATCGAGCGGACCGGCGGTCGTCTTCGGTTCGGCCGCCGCGAGCAGCCGTTCGACCTTCTGCAGCAGTTCCGAGTCGTCACCGACCTGAGCGACGAGCCACTGTTGCCGGAGCGCACGATCCTCGATCGCCACCGCGGCCAGGAAGACCGACTTCACCGAACGGGACTTCGAGTCGCATCGCTGCATGACGGCACTGTCTCGCTCGAGAACCGGTTCACACGAGAGTCGGACGTTGATCGGATCGATCCGCCGCGAACGTTCGGGCCGAAGGTCACGTCACAGGGGAAGACGGAAGGGGACGACGAACGACCGTGGTGATCGAATCGAGCGTGATCGAATCTCGTTCATGGAGGCCCTGGCGACGTCGCGCGGCGACCGTGCTCGCAGTTTCCGCTTCTCCGCCAACGCCGAACACCGGTCGAAGCTCGCAGGCTTCAACCGGTGTTCGTCAGAGGTCTTCGATCGGGCCTAGCGCCATCCGCACGGAGCGTCATCGCTTGACGACGATCGGGGTCAGCAGAAACGGCCGGATCGTCGTGACGCCGTTGGCGACGAACTCCTGCGTCCCGCCGATCCTCGCATGATTCGTGTTCGCCTGACGTTCCGTCAGGAGGTTGCACTTGGTCCGAGTCGCCTTGCCCCAGGTCGACAGGTCGGTTCGGCTCCCGCTGAGAAGATTCTTCAGGAGCGTCAGCCCCGTTTCGTTGCGGTAGACATAACCCCCTTCGATCACGACGTCGTCCGCGTTGTTGATCGCTCGGGCAACCGTTCCGTATGCGAACGTCGTCGGCGGGAGCGTGATCATCCGCATCGGCCGATTGGCGTAGACGCCGCAGAAGTGACCGGCGTCGTTCATGTCGCTGACCGAGGTGAAGGCGGCCATCGTCGTGTAGGTCTGCACGCCGAGTTCCGGCACGGCCCAGTAGGCAGTGGTGCCGAGAGGATAGGAGCCTCCCATCATGCCGCCGACCATCGCCGGACTGCCGTCGGTCGGGTTCGACAGATGGTACGACAAGACTTCCGGATCGAGCAGGATCGGCGTTTCATGCACGAACGGGTTGAAGAAGATGTTGCGAAACTTGCTCGCTTCCGGATCGAGGTAGGTGCACAGCGTATCCCCATTGTCGTTGATGGCGTACGCCTTGCAGAACGTGATCTGCTCCGGGAGTACCAGCGGCGCGATTTGCAGGTCTTCCGCCGTGGTATCGAGCAGGAACGGCCAAACCAAGGACTTCCCGGTGACCGGATCGGTCGACGACATCTGCCCGAGGATCATCCCGTGATTGTTGATGTCCCGAGCGACACTGAGCGACCATCCCGGCGGCAGCCCTGCTCCGCCGATCAGCGCCTCGAAATCGAACGCCTGCGTCGTGCTCAGCCGCGGATCGTACAGGAATCCGCGGGCATCGGCGGTCGGCGTCGGCTTGTAGTAACCGACGATCTGTCCCGCATCGTTGATGTTCTCGACATAGATCGGGCCGGTGCGACCGGGGATGTCCCAATACTGCAGCTGGTACTTCACCACGGTCGCCGCGGCGAGCGGCAGCTTGGCCGTCAGAGGTTCGAAGGTGACGAGCGACGCGGCGAGCAAGGCCGCGAGGACGAGACGGCGATTCGGTCGAGTCATGGCAAGGTTCTCTCGGGTTGGTCGTTGGGGAGGGCCCCAGACCACGCGGCTGACCCGAACGGTCGGGCGAAAATCGAGCTATCGGCTCGAACTTTCGCCGGTCGACGTCGGGGCTCGGGAGAGTCCCGAGTCCGCAGGCCGCGTTGCCTGTCCGAAGAGCCATGCAGGAAACGGAGGGCAATCGTCCGAGAGAAATCCGAAAAAGTCGCCGACGGCCGCCGGAGCCTTCCGAACGGGAGCCGCGTCGACGGTCAGTTCGCTTCGCGAGCCGCGAACCAGGCTCGGGCAAACTTCCAGTTCTCGTACGCCTCGCTGCGCGATTGCTTCAAGGCCTCTCCCGCTTCGGTCACCGAGAGGCCGGCAAAGAGTCGCAGCTTGACCAGCTCGGCCGCGTCCGGATCTTCGGCCGCCAACTGGGTCAGCCCCTCATCCAGATCGATCAGACGGTCGGGATCGGCGATGTAGCTCGCATCGACCTCGTCCATCTCGACGCGTCGGGCTTCGCCGCCGCGCTTGTCGGCCTTGCGCGCCAGCGCCCAGTTGATCAGGATCTGGCGCATCGAGTTGGCAGCCGCCGCAAAGAAGTGCCCCTTCCCCTGCCAAGGCTGGTCCGAACCGACCAACCGCAGGTACGCCTCATGGACCAGCGCCGTCGCCTGCAGCGTGTGCCCCGGACGCTCCGCTGCCAGTCGAGCCGCGGCAAGCTTGCGAAGCTCGTCATAGACGAGCGGCATCAGGCGATCGGCCGCCCCCGGCTCCCCCGACTCGATCTGTTCCAGAAGCAGCGTGACGTCCGACATGAGCGACACCGCGCGAGGTTCGAGAGTGCCGGGTATCCGGCTTCGCGATCGCAGCGTAGGCGGCCGACAAGACCGGCGTCAAGACGCGGGAATTTCCCCAGGTCGGTCGGCCGTTACCGATCATCGAGCCACCCGACGATCCGCGTCACCGATTCGGCGACTGAGCGGCTCGCAGGATCGTCATGCCGGCGGCGGCGGTCACTTCCTTCGGAGCTCGCGGGTCGCGGAGCGCCTGGAGTTCGTACGCGCAGTGCAGCGCCAGCATGTCTCCGGCCGGCATGTCGACGCTCGAGAGATCGGGGAGCCAAGCGGTCAGATTCCCCACCACGCCGACCCCCTCGCGAGTCACCTTGCCGTCGGCGTCCTTGTACGCGAAACGCACGACGCTCATTCGCCGCCGATCGTTCGTCGGCGGCCAGTTCAGCACCTGGCTTCCGAGCACCTTGATCTCGTCCGGCGCCTCGCCCAACTGATCCGGCAGCCCCAGGAAGTGACAGAACTCGGCTCGTACCGCGAAGTCCTGCTCCTTCACCTCGGCCGGAATCTGGTCGGCTGCGTCGAGCTCCTCGAGATAGAGCTGCGCCGTGACGCTGTAGCGGACATCGCGCGCCACCGCCTGCAGCAGCCGGATCCCTCGCTGATCCTCGAGCATCACCAGCGCCCAACCCGCTTCGGCCTTCATCAGCGGATGCGGATGATCGACCGCCTGCTGCAGCAGCTGATTGCGGCGCCCGTGAGTCAGGAAGGGGAGCGCCGCAGCTGCACTCTGCGCCGGACCGATCGATTCCCCTTCGGGAGTCTTCAGCCATTCCTCGAGCCGGGCGACTCCCGCATCGGTATCGAACGGATGCTTGATCTCGATCCCTTCCAGTCGAAGACCATTGGCACAGTCGAGCAGTCCGAGGCCGATCGTGCCGGGAGGGATCGGATCGGCCAGCGCCGCGACGACCTGTCGCGCCGCCGGGCTGTCGACCGAATACGGATCGAAGACGATCGGCCAGAGNNCGGTTCCGATGCCGGCTCGCGCCGCACGGATCACCCGCTCCGCCCCTTCGGCCGTTCTGCCGATCGCCAACTCCTGCAGCAGGAAGATCAGATCGCGACGATCCTGGTCCTTCGGCGCCGCGATCATCTCGTCGGCGAACGTCAGCAGCTTCGCCGACGTCCCCTGCTGAAGCTTCGCCTGGATCGGTTCGCCGATTGCGTTCTGCATCAGCCCCAAGCCGATCGCGAGCTGGCTGGTCGTCTCGACTCGCTGCAACGCCTTGGCCAGATCCCAACTCGCCACCACCGCGATCAACGCGTCGGCGTTCGCCTCGTCGCGGATGATCCGATCCGGCACCGTCCGCAGCGCTTCGCCCAGATGCTCCTTACCGGCCGCCGCCGCGGCGAGCGCGTCACTCAGAGCGCGCGGCGGTGGGGCGTCGGTCCGGTCCTGCGCCGCGGAGGCCGAATGCCGGCCGGCAACCGGAAGCAGCGCGACGGCGAGGAACGCGATAATGACGCCGCGAGACGAGAGGACGGTGGAGCGACGAGACATGAACGGCCTTCGGATTCGGAACAGCGGAGCGAGGGAGAGCGAACCAAGGCCGCGGACCGAGCCGCGGAACGAACGTTTCATTCTATTCCGAGCCCCCGTCGGGGCCGATCCTGCGCAGGCCGATTCCCAGATGAAGGGCTCCGCGCAGGATCGCCAGACAGGAGGGAGCGTGCGTGATTCGGGAGGCCAACACCTCTTCCACCGCCTGGAACAACGGCATCGTCACCCGCTCGATCCGCTCGGTCCCTTCGGGAGCCGCTTCGACTTCGGTCAATCCGAGGGCCAGATACAGGCGGGTCGGCGAGACGACGTTGGCGGTGAAGGGATCGACCGAGCCGAGATCGACCCAAGTCCGCGCTTCGAGACCGAGTTCCTCGCGCAGCTCCCGTCGAGCTGCCTCGTCCGGCGATTCGCCCGCATCGATGCCGCCGCTCGCTCCCTCGACCGTCACTCGACCGACGCCGTAGTGAAACTCGCGCGTCAGATGGACCCGCCCCCGATCGTCGACAGCGATCACCGTCACGCCGGCCTTCAGATGGATGACGCAATACGAGCCGGGGAGGCCGTCGGGGCGGATCACGTCGTCCCGCTCGACGCGAACCCACGGATCCCGATACGCTTCGGTTCGCGTCAGGATCGTCCATGGCCCATGACGCCGCGCTCCGACCGGCGCGAGCGGCGCAGCGGAACGGTCTGATGGCGGATCATGGCGGGCCGACGCGAGGTCGTCATTCATCCGGACTTCCTGGGCTGAAGAGAACGGCGGTGGCCCGGACATGACGAGTCGAGATCGGCGCGATGGAGCGACGTCACTCGGCCGTGCGGCCGATCGTCATGATCGTGATGTCGTCGAACGGATCACGACCGGCGGCATGTCGTCGAACGTCGTCCAACAGCGCCTGGCCGAGTGCCGCGGCAGTCCCGGGCCCGTTGCGGATGAACTCGCGCACCCGATCGTCGCCGTAGATCTCGTCCTGCGGACTGTGCGCCTCGTTCACGCCGTCGGTCACCAGTACGACGACGTCTCCCGGAGCCAGCGTCCGCGTCTCGATCTCGTACGGATAACCATCCATCACGCCGATCGGCGGACCGACCAACTCGTCGTCGTACGCTTCGATCGATCCGTCGGCGTGGCGGATGATCGGNNGCGAGAAGTGTCCGGCATTCGACAGCGTCAGCGTTCCGGCGGCCGGATCGAGAATCGCGAGGACGTACGTCACGAACCGCCCTTCGACCGCCGTGTCGCACATGTGCTCGTTGATCGCGAGGATCGCCGGCTCGACTTCGTGCACGTGCTTCAGCGTGCTCTGCACGCAGCTGTGCATCCGCGACATGATCAGCGCGCCGGGGACCCCCTTCCCCGCCACGTCGCCGAACGAGAAGCAAATCCGCCCCTCGGGCAATCGAAAGACGTCGAAGTAGTCGCCGCCGACCGCCTGAGCCGCCTCGTACGAAGCGAAGAATTCGTAGCCCGGAATGGTCGGCAACGAGGTCGGCAGCAGACCGTGCTGGATCTCGCGCGCGATCTGCATCTCGGAGTCCTGCTTCTTCTGCCGGACGTACGACGCCAGCAGCTCGGCGTTCTCGTACGCGACCGCCGCCTGGCCGGCGACGCTCATCAGGACGTCGAGATCCTCCTGGGTGAACTGTCCGAGCGGATTCTGCGAATCGATGCTCAGAATACCGAGCACCTGATCGTCGCTCGACAGCAGCGGAGCGCACATCATCGAACGGATCTGCAGGTCGCTGATCGACTCGCTGCCGGTGAACTTCGAGTCCATCGAAGCGTCGGCCGAGAGGACACCCGCCTTGGTGTCGAGCACGTGCCGCACGATCGTCCGACTCAGACGAATCGTCGCGTCGTGTCGCGGATCGCGATGCTTCATCGCATGCGGCACCAGTTCCCCCGACTCCTCGCGCAGCAGGATGCAGCCGCGATCGGCACTCGGAAAGACGCCGAAGAGCGTGTCGAGAATCGCCGGCAGGATCTCTTCGATCTCGTGCGTGCCGCGCAGACGCTGGCCGATCTCGATGATCGCTCGGAGCTTCGCTTCCGAGTTGCTCGACAGCGCGCCGAACCGTCCGCGGTTCTCGCTCGTGCCGCGAATCTCGGCCGGCTCGTCGTGAATGATCGTTCCCATCGCCGTCGCATCGGAGCGACCGGGGGAAGGAGTCGCTCCCGGGCGCCGCACGATGCTCGACAACAGTTCGTTGTCGGCGGAGCGACCGCGAGCGGTCTGTGAGCCTTCGAACCGGAGCTGCGTCTTGCCCAGATGGATCAGATCGCGATCGGCGATCCGCGTCGGCTGTTGCACCGGGATGCCGTTGAGCAGGGTCCCGTTGGTGCTCCCGAGATCCTGCAGCGTCGCGACTCCCTCCTTGAGGACGATCTTCGCGTGTCGTCCCGACACCGTTTCGCCGACGATCACGATTCCGTTGTCGGCGCGTCGACCGAGCGTCGTTTCGCCCGCCGGAAGATCGATCGCCGGAGACCCCGGCTGGTCCAGCAACACCAGCTTCGCCATCTGACGCTCCGTCTATGCCGAGCCCGTTCGCCGACGATTCGCCCGCGAACCCCAGCAATGATGGTGAACGGGGGACGTCTCGACAAGGCGGCCGGGCCGACGTGGCCGGCTCGGCTCCAACGTGGTGAGCGCGTCGTGCCCGACGCGCGGCCGTGAGATACCGGGCGTTCCTGACGCAGCGTGGGGCGCACGGAGCCGACATCGCACGCCCTCGGCTCGGGACGAGCCCTCGTTGTGCTACACATCTCGGTTCGCTCGACCCAAGCCGACCATCGGTCGTTTCCTCTGCGAACTCAGCTGCGCAGCAGCGTCTAAGTTAGCCCCGAGCGAAGCTCGGGGTTCTTGACGCCCCGCGATCGATTGCGGCGGTGACCGGCGTTCTCGACTCGATCAGGCTTCTACCCCGCCGCATCGGCGACGTACCGAGGCATTTACCGGAACCGCGGAATGGCGGCTGTCTCGAGGACTCGACGTCCATTCACCGCGGCTGGAATGGGGGCCGTGTCCGAATCCCCGGGCTCGCGCCCGGGGCTACCTTAGACGCTGCTGCGCAGCTGA
>DMPQ01000406.1:2528-7485 GCA_003455945.1 Planctomycetaceae bacterium | reverse complement strand
AGCCAGGTTCGGATCGACGAGCCGTCACAGACGATGCGGACCTTGTTCCATTCGTTCGGCCTGAAGGCCTGCCGAGCTGCCTCGTTCTCCTTCAGGTCGGCGAGCCAACCGCGCCGGCCTTCGTCGTAGATCCCGGCGGTCCAGGCGCGCTCGCTCGGATCGATCTCGACCTGATAACCGTGGACCTGGCCGTTCTTGTAGTCGGGGAGGCTGTTGCTGCGGATCTGGATGCCCGAGTTCAGTTCGGGGTGGACCATGAACTCGAGTTCGAGTTCGAAATCGCCGTAGTTCCGATCGGTGCACAGGAAGGTATTCGGAGTCCCCTTGCGCGAATGTCCGACGATCGCCCCCTCTTCGATCGTGTAGGTCGCTTCACCGCCGCGCCGGACCCAGCCGTCGAGCGTCGAGCCGTCGAAGAGCATGCGCCACGGTTCGTCGGCCGAGACGATGGTCGGCGGGGCGAGCCAGATTCCGACGATCGACAGACCGAGCAGGGCAAGGGGGCACAAGGTTCGACGAGGCTGGCGCATCGAGACGTCTCCGGGGAGGCGAGTGGCGGGAAGGGAAATCGTCGAGCGAACTCGGCGGAGAAGCTCGAGGGGCGAGCGGGTGATCGCGCGACGCGCTTCGCATCGAGGGGATTCGGTCGCCACCGTCACCGGCCGGCGTCGGCCGAAGCGGTTCGTCTGAGGTTGGCCCCTCGGTAGTGACCCGTTATACTCGCCCCCTTGTCCTCGCGGAATCGACGGCCGCCGGGAGTCGCGTCGCGTCCGGATCACCCTCGCGGGATCGGGTCGCCCGGTCGCTCTCGCCGATGCATCACGTCGATCCCCCGCGGTCCTTCTCTCGTCCTTGCGACGATCCTTCCCGCGTGACAGCCGAGACCCAGCGCATGGCGGTGGAAGCGAGCCTGTTCGACCGAGCCCAGGAGATCGCGAAGCGTCTCCTCCAACTTCGAGACTCTCTTTGACTACGACAAGAAGTCGGACTCGGTAAAGGCGATCGAACTGAGCATGTCGGCCCCCGATTTCTGGAACAACCAGGAGTCGGCGCAGAAGGTCGTTGCGCAGCTCAAGGCGATGAAGGGGGTGGTCGAGCCGCTGGACGATCTGATCGCGTCGGCCGGCGACCTCGAAGCACTCCTCGAAATGGCCGATGAGGATGCGAGTCTGCTGCCGGACGTGCGCACCGAAATCGAGCGACTCGAAGGCGTGCTCGCCGCGCTCGAGCTCAAGGCGCTCCTGAACGGTCCGCACGACAATCTCGGCGCGATCATGACGATCAACGCTCGCGACGGAGGGACCGACGCGAACGATTGGGCCGAGATGCTCATGCGGATGTACATCCAGTGGGCGAAGGACGAGGGGTTCGAGGCGGAACTTCTCGACCGCGACGACAATCTCGAAGCCGGGATCAACAGCTGCACCCTCGCGTTCCACGGGCCGATGGCCTACGGATTCCTGAAGGGAGAGACGGGAATGCACCGGTTGGTCCGGATCAGCCCGTTCAATTCCGAGGGAAAACGGCAGACGAGCTTCGCCGCCGTCGACGTCAGTCCCGAAATCGACGACACGATTCACGTGGAGATCGACTGGGCCGACGTTCGCGAAGACACCTTCCGGGCGAGCGGAGCGGGTGGTCAGCACGTCAACAAGACGAGTTCCGCCATCCGACTGACTCACTTGCCGACCAATACCGTCGTGCAGTGCCAGGCGGAACGGAGTCAGCACAAGAACCGAGCGACCGCCGAAAAGATGCTCCTCGCCCGACTCGCGCGGTTGGAAGAGGAAAAACGCGAAGCCGAACAGGCGGCGAAGTACGAATCGCAGGCCAAGACCGGGTTCGGTTCGCAGATCCGTTCGTACTTCCAGCATCCCGACCAGCGGGTCAAGGATGCTCGCACCGGCTACTCGGAAGGAGACTTCCACGCGGTGCTCGACGGCCGGATCCAGGGTTTTCTGGATGCCTACCTGCGCTGGCGAGCCAAGGAACAGATCGAGAACTGACGCCCTCCGAACTCCCCGGTCGTGCGTCGAGCGGGCTGCTCGGATGGCCCGAGTCGCCGGTGATCGCGGGGCTTTGCCACCCCGGTCCGCCGGGGATTTTGCGGAGGGGAGGGGAACGCTAGAATGGCGCCCTTTCGGGACCCACCCCCGAAGACGCGGGTGCCGCGACCAGGAGTCTTACCTCATGCAGATCACCATCTCGGCTCGTCATGGCGAACTCGCGATCGCGACCCAGGACCTGCTGAAGCAGAAGGCCGAGAAGCTGACTCGGTTCTTCGATCGGATCACGGCCATCCGGGTCACCGTCGATCTGAAGAGCGAGGCGCATCCGGAAGTGGAAATCGTCGTTTCGGCGGAAGCGGTCGAGGACTTCGTCGCGAAGGACTCGGGCAACAACGCCCTGACGGCGGTCGAGAGCGTCGTGCAGAAGCTGGAGCAGCAGCTCCGCAAGCACAAGGAAAAGATCACCAACCATCACCGCAGCGCCGGCCACCGACCGGTCGGCGACGACACCTGACGATCCCGTCGGGACGATGACCGACTTCGGCTTCTCGACGCCCGCGATGCGAGCGTCCGAGAGACGCGGCGATTGCGGATTACGGACCGTTCGTAGAGGACCTCTTGCGATGAAATTCTGCGACTTCGTCAAGCCCGAGGCGATTCGCGCCGAGATCACGGCGTCCGACAAGGAAGGGGTGATCCGCGAACTCGTCGGCTCGCTCGTCTCGGCCGGAATGATCGCCGCCGACAGCTCCGAGAGCATCGTCGAAGCGATCATGAAGCGCGAGGAGCTCGGCAGCACCGGGATCGGGCGAGGCATCGCGGTTCCGCACACCAAGCATCCGACCGTCGAGCGTCTGGTCGGCACCGTCGGCGTCAGCCAGGACGGCGTCGACTTCAAGAGCCTCGACGGCGAAAAGGTCCAACTGTTCTTTCTGCNNTCTTTCTGCTCGTCTCGCCGCCGGATCGGCCGGGAGACCACCTGCGGGCGCTCGAGAACATCTCGCGCCAGCTCCGTGACGACACCTTCTGCCGCTTCCTGAAGCAGTCGAAGACGAGCGACGACATCCGGCAATTGCTGGAAGAGGCCGACAACAACCAATTCGTGTCCTAGCCCCCGAGGGCTTCCTGCATGTCCGTCGATTCCGCCCACGCCTCGGTGGTCGTGTGCAATCCCCAAGGATTGCATCTCCGTCCGGCCTATCTGCTGGCCGGAGCGGCGGAACGGTTCCAGTCACGTGTGGAGTTGATCAAGGACGGAGAACGGGTCGACGCCAAGAGCATCCTTTCGATCGTCGGTCTGAACGCGACCGAAGGGACCTCGCTCCAGATCGATGCCCGCGGGCCCGATGCCGAAGCGGCGGTCGGAACGCTCGTCGAACTCTTCCGCAGCGGCTTTCCCGAAGCGACCGGCGATTCCGCCCCTTCGGCCTCCGCTCGCTGATCCCCGACCCCGCTCGGCCCACCGGCGCAGCAGACATCGCTCGCCACGGTCGATCCGGTCGCGAAGGAAAGCGAGGCGAGGTCGAGCAGGAGCGGCCGGTGATTCGCCGGCGATCGCCACCGACGGGATGACGGGAACGAGTTCGCCGCAACGCGGACGGGCCGCGAGACGGGCCGGTTGCCTGATGCCAGGCAGGGCCCTGCGGAGCGAGCGACGGGAAAGCGGCGTCGGAACCCGGCGAACGGTCGGTGCGAACCGTCGAAGGATTCGGGAAACGGATCGAGACAGACTCGCCGCTTGGGCGAGACCGATCCGAGGCTCTCGCTCTCTTCGACCGGTCGGCTCGAGAGCCCCGTTCCTCCTTGCCTGTCAACTCCTGATCGTCGACGGAACGTCGCGGTTGCGGCAGGCAAGTCGCGTTCGGATCGGAAGGCACGGTTGCCCCAGGGAGTCGAGGGACTCGTCGTTCGGGCCGTTCGCCATGAGACCCCCGGTCATCGACCGAGGTGACGTCGGAGGCGAAACGGTTGCGAGCGGCGGTCGGTCCCGCCCCACCGATGCAGATCTTTCAGGGTATCGCCGTCTCGCCCGGCTTCAGCGTCGGGGAAGCGTTCGTCCTCGACAACGAGGGCTTCCGCATCCCGCGTCACTTCGTCACGCACAAGGTCGTCGACGACGAGCTCGAGCGTCTTCAGGCATCGATCGAAGCGGTCGCCGAACAGATCGCCGCCAACCAGCGCGAGATCACCTCGCAGCTCGGCCCCGAGTACGGAGCCATCTTCGCGGCGCACCTGCAGATGCTCCGCGATCCGAAGCTCTCGCGCGAACTGCGGGAACTCGTCGTCGAGCGAAACTACACCGCCGAGCATGCCGCCAGTCGCGTTCTGCGGACCTACGCTCGCGCGTTCAAGGCGAGTCCCAATCGGTATCTGGCCGAGCGGGCTCATGATCTGGTCGATCTCGAACAGCAGCTGCTCGGGCATCTGACCGGTCAGTGCCGTCGCGAACTGCAGCATCTGACCTCGCCCGTCGTGCTGCTCGCCCATCAGCTCACTCCCAGCGAGACCGCGCGGCTCGATCCTCGCTTCGTCCTCGGCTTCGCCACCGAGATCGGCGGTCAGAGCGACCACACCGCGATCGTCGCCGAAGCGCTCGAGATCCCGGCGGTGGTCGGCGTCGGGACCGTGCTTGCCGGGATCGCGGGAGGGGACACGGTCCTGATCGACGGCGATCGCGGATTGCTGATCCACGATCCCGATGCGGCCACGCTGCGTCGCTACGAACGGGAATCGAAGCATCGCGAAGCGCAGGTCGAACGACTCCAGCCGCTCCGCTCGGAAGTCGCCGAGACGCGCGACGGGACCCGCATCCGCGTCTCGGCCAATATCGAGTTTCCGACCGAAGCCGAAGCGTGTCGCGAGCGAGGGGCCGACGGGATCGGTCTGTATCGGACCGAGTTCCTCTATCTCGGCTCGGACCGCGACCCGACCGAGGAAGATCACTTCCC
>DMPQ01000406.1:0-2523 GCA_003455945.1 Planctomycetaceae bacterium | reverse complement strand
CTCCGCGCGATCCTGCGAGCCAGTTCGGTCGGGAACGTCCAGGTGATGTTCCCGATGATCACCACGCTCGACGAACTGCGCCAGGCGCGACTGGTGCTTCGCGAGGTGATGGAGGATCTCGAGGACCAGGGGATTCCGTTCCGGCGCGACATCCCGGTCGGGATGATGGTCGAAGTTCCGTCGGCCGTCGTGATGCTCGACCGGTTCATCGAAGAGGTCGACTTCATCAGCATCGGGACCAACGACCTGATTCAATACGCCCTGGCGGTCGACCGAGGGAATCCGGAAGTGGCCGAGCTGTATCGGGCGAGCGATCCGGCGGTCCTGCGCCTGATCCGCTCCACCCTCGAGACCGCTCGCGCGGCCGGCAAGTCGGCGAACCTCTGCGGCCAGATGTGCGGCAACCCGTTGTTCACGATGCTGCTGATCGGCCTCGGTCTCCGTTCGATGAGCGTCCGGCCGGGCTCGCTCCTCGAGATCAAGGAGATCTGCCGAGCGGTGACGCTGCAGCAGTGTCGCCAGACGGCCGAGCATGCGATGACCATGGAATCGGCTCGTGAAGTCGAGCGATTCCTGCGACTGGAACTGAAACGAGCCGTCCCCGAGGCCGCGGCGGCTCAGGAGAGCGGCGACTGAGGGCGCGACCGACGCGACGACCGACGCGGACCTCGAATCGCCGCCGACATTCACGACGAACGAACACCGTCCGAACGAATGCTGATCGAACCACGAACACCGTCCGCACGACGAANNACGAACACCGTCCGCACGACGAACACCGTCCGCACGACGAACACTGACCGAACGAAGAGTGCCGGCCTGACCAGGAACGCCGGCCGAACGAACGACCTCCGAATGCCGTCCGAGGACGGACCGAACACCGATCGAATCGAATCCGGTCGGTTCCGCGGGGCGGAATCGATCGACGGCATCGCGTGCCGACCGGCGCATCGACGTGCCGGCCGCGACCGCGCGAGCCGACTTACGAATCACCAGGAAAGACGCGAGCGATGAAGAAGGAAGTACTCATCAACGTGGCGCAGTCCGAGGAATGCCGGATCGCCATCATGGAGGACGGAGTCCTCGAAGAGCTGTACGTGGAGCGCGCCAGTCGCGACGCCTACGTCGGCAACATCTACAAGGGGAAGATCGTCAACCTGGAGCCGAGCATCCAGGCGGCGTTCGTCGACTTCGGCGTCGGCCGCAACGGCTTCCTGCACATCAGCGACGTCGAGCCGCAGTATTTCCGTCAGGGCGGATTCGATCCGGCCGAGATGATGGACGACGACGAGGACGAGGACGGTCGCCGTCGTCGCTTCGCCAACACCGGACGCCCCCGCATCAAGCCTCCGATCCAGGAAGTGCTGCGACGCGGCGACGAAGTGCTGGTGCAGGTGATCAAGGAAGGGATCGGCAACAAGGGCCCGACGCTCTCGACCTACATCAGCATCCCCGGGCGCTACCTGGTCCTGATGCCGGCGCTGCCGCGAGTCGGCGTGTCGCGGAAGATCGAGGACGAGGCGGAGCGACGTCGTCTGCGCGACATCCTGATCGACCTGCAGCCTCCCAAGGGACTCGGCTTCATCGTCCGGACCGCCGGAGCCGGCAGGACGCGCCGCGAACTGGCTCGCGACATGGCGTACCTGCTCCGACTGTGGCGAGTCATCGTCCGGCGGATCAAGACCGAAGCGTCGCCGTGCGACATCTACGAAGAGAGCGATCTGATCATCCGGACGATCCGCGACATCGTCGCGCCGGATGTCGACGCGATCGTCGTCGATCAGAAGGAGTCGTACGATCGGGCGCACGAGTTCCTGAAGATGGTGATGCCGCGCGTCGTCGAGAAGCTGCAGCTGTACGACGGACGCTCGCCCCTCTTCCATCACTACAAGCTCGAGGAAGAGATCGCGCGGATCTACAAGCGCGAAGTGCCGCTCCCCAACGGCGGGTCGATCGTCATCGATCAGACCGAGGCGCTGGTGGCGATCGACGTCAACAGCGGGCGCTTCCGCATCGACGACTCGGCCGAAGAAGCGGCGTTCCGGATGAATCTGGCCGCCGCCAAGGAGATCGCCCGGCAGCTCCGACTGCGCGATCTCGGCGGCGTCATCGTCAACGACTTCATCGACATGAAGCGCGAGCGGCATCGCCGCGGCGTCGAGAAGGCGCTGCGGGATTTCATGAAGCGCGATCGAGCCCGCACCAAGATCCTCCGCACCAGCCCGTTCGGTCTGGTCGAGATGACTCGGCAGCGCATTCGGCCGGCGATCAAGTCGAGCGTCTATCGCGATTGCCCCTGCTGCCACGGACGCGGCGTCGTCAAGACGGCCGAGAGCATGGCGATCGAAGCGATCCGGATCCTGATGCTCGCCGTCCAGCAGCCGAACTGCAGTCGGATCACGGTGACGGTGCACGACGAAGTCGCGTCGTACCTGAACAACAAGAAGCGTCGCGAGCTCCATCGTCTGGAAGACGAAGGTCAGCTCGTGCTGCAGGTTCTCGGTCGCGAGGATCTGCACCCCG
>DMPQ01000246.1 GCA_003455945.1 Planctomycetaceae bacterium | reverse complement strand
CTCCGATGCTACGACCGACTCCGACCTCCACCCCGGCGCCGTCAGCGACTCCTCCGTCCGGAGCGGCGGTCGAGGCGCATGAGTCGACCGCCAACAATCCTTGGCATGCTCGCCTGGCTCCGTACCGGGCTCCGAGCGCCGCCAAGTCGATCTGGCAACTCACGAGCACGCTGGTTCTGCTGGCCCTTTCCTGGGGCGCGGTCTTCGCGCTCGTTTCGATCGGCAGCTGGTGGGCCCTGTTGCCGATTCCTTTGGCGGCCGGTCTGCTGGTCCGAACGTTCGTCCTGCAGCACGACTGCGGTCACCGCTCGTTCTTCCGCTCGACGGCGGCGAATGATCGCATCGGCGTCTGGCTCGGACTGATCACGCTCACTCCGTATCACACGTGGCGTCGTCTTCACGCGGTCCATCACGCGACCTCGGGAGATCTCGATCGCCGCGGCAAGGGGGGCGAGATCCTCCTGCTGACGGTCGACGAATATCGCGCCCGCGGCTTCTGGGGGCGTCTCGCCTACCGGCTCTACCGCAATCCGTTCGTCCTCTTCGGCATCGGCCCGTTCTATCAGTTCGCCATCAAGCAGCGATTCGCCTACGACCTGCCGAAGACGTGGAAGCGCGAACGTCGGAGCGTCTGGTTCACGAATATCGGAGCCGCGGTGCTGCTGACGCTCGGCATCCTGGCGTTCGGCTGGCAGACCTTCGTGCTCGCCTACGTTCCTGTCCTGGCGCTCGGCTCGGCGATCGGCGTCTGGATGTTCTACGTCCAGCACCAGTACGAAGAGGGCTACTTCCATCACCGTAAGGAATGGGATTACGTCGATGCCGCGATCAAGGGGAGCTCGCATTTCCGACTCCCCAAGGTGCTGCAGTGGATGACGGCCAACATCGGCATCCATCACGTGCATCACCTGGACAGCCGCATTCCGAACTACCTGCTGCAGACCGCGCTCGATCAGCAACCCGAACTCCAGGCGGCCGAGCAGATGACGCTCGCCGACGCCTTTCGAGTCACTCGCCTGAAGATCTGGGACGAAAAGTCCGAGCGGCTGCTCACGTGGGGCGAGTACGCTCGCCTGACTGCCGACGAGAAGCGTTCGGCTTCCTGAGTTCGGCATTCGTTCGATCCGAATCGATGGACGGAGGACCCGCTTGGTCCTCCGTCGTCGTTTCTTGACGGTCGTCGGGAGAGCCGGGCCGATCGCTTCGGATGCGACGCAGGTTCGCTTTCTCGGGCGCCGCAGCGCCGAGACGAACCCGACCTTCGCGACCATCCGATCGTGACCGTCCTGCGCTCCTGGCCGCAGCTTGCTTGCGGGGGTCGAGCTTCCCGGCATCGAGCGTTCGACATCGCCTTGGTGTCGTCGCCGACGAGGCTTCCGGTCATTCGCCGCGGCACTCTCGGCGCACGACAGCCACCGAGCGAGAGAACAACCGCGACGGACGGGAATCAAGCCGAACCGGCTCGAACGTTCTGCCTCATCGATCCTCGCTCCGTCCGGCCGCGCTCCTCCCTTCGCCTCGATCCGAACGAACGGGCAAGCGCGGGTCGAGCGGAGGGGACGGTCGCCGTTACGCCGCAGACGGTCCGAGTTCGACCGAAGTTCGNNACGCCGATCCGACCGATGCGAACGCCTTATCGCATCGGGCCGCATCATCATATGAAAAACCCTACCGGTCGGCGGGTTTGTTGCCGTTTGCCCGATCGCGATATATTTCGCCCACGTGATGTGATAGAGTTCTCGCATCCGAGATCCTTACGGATCGATCGACGGTCTTCACGCGGTGCGTACGCGACGAGACATCGTGGTGGCGGGCAGGCGACGTCTCGCGCCGACATGGGCGTTCGGAACATTCCAGGAAAGGCATGATGATGAGCAAGGCGAAGGACGAAGGGACCGGCATGAGCAAGTCCAAGGCGATCCGCGAGTACTATGCCGCGAACCCCAAGGCGAAGCCGCGGCAGATCGCCGAAGCGCTGGTGGCTCANNCGTCAGCGTGATTCTCTCGGGCGATCGGCGCAAGGCCGGCAAGGTGACTCGCCGCGGCCGCAAGCCGGCGGCGGCCAAGGTCGAGTCGGCCGTCGCTCCGGCCAAGGCGCCTCGCGCCGCCAAGAGCGCGTCGGAGCCGACTCTCTCGGCGCTCGAATCGGCCAAGAAGCTGATCGACGCGACCGGCGGCGTGGCGAACGCCAAGGCGGCGCTCGACGCCCTCGCGAAGCTGCTCGGCACGAACTGAGCGGCTGACGCATCGCTCGCCGGAGTCCGTTCCGGCGTCGACCGACCGACGAAGTACCGAGACCCCGCTCGACCTTTCGAGCGGGGTCTTCGCGTTCGTGGGCCGCTCGATCGCTCCTGCTCATCGCTCGATCGGGAGACGTCACCTGGAGTCGCCGCGCCACGTCGCTCACCGAACGTCGCCGCAGCGCTCGCTTCGCTCCCCGAGCCGATCTCCCTCGCAGGCGAAAGCCGACCGCGGTAGCATGAACGGCCTGACGTCTCGCTGCCGCCTCGACCTACCGAGGCGGTTCACCCGTTGGTAACGAAGGACATCGATGAAAGCGATCGCGGTGCACCCCGGCAAGCCGAACAGCGTCCATCTCCAGGACATTCCCGAACCGTCGCTCGATTCGATTTCCGACGGCCACGGGGTGCTGGTCAAGGTCCTGAAGGTCGGCGTCGACGCGACCGACAAGGAGATCAACGACGCTCTCTACGGGAATGCCCCTCCGGGCTTCGACTACCTGGTGCTCGGTCACGAGAGCTTCGGCGTCGTGCTCGAGGTCGGCCCCAAGGTGACTCGGGTGAAGCCGGGGGACTATGTCACCGCGACCGTGCGCCGTCCCGGCGGTTCGATCTACGATCGGATCGGCACTTATGACATGACGAGCGAAGAGACGTACTACGAGCGGGGCATCAATCTGCTCCACGGTTATCTGACCGAGAAGTTCGTCGACCACGAGGACTACATCGTGCGGGTCCCTTCGGGGCTGAAGCACCTGCACGTCCTGATGGAACCGATGAGCTGCGCCGCGAAGGCGATCCAGCAGGCGTACGAGGTGCAGCGTCGGATGCGGGTCTGGCGTCCGCGCACCGCGTTCGTGATGGGTGCCGGGCAGATCGGGCTGCTCAGCACTCTCGCGCTTCGGCTCCGCGGCCTGCAGGTCTTCACGATGGCCCGCTCGGCGCCGCCGACGCTCTCGTCGTCGATCGTCGAAGGGCTCGAAGCGACCTACGTCAGTCTGTCCAAGACGTCGGTCGACGAGGTGGTCGCCAAGCACGGCAAGGCCGATCTGATCGTCGACGCGACCGGTTCGAGCAACGTCGCGTTCGAGATGATGCGTTACCTGGGCCATAACGGCGTGCTCGTCTGGACGAGCATCACCGGCGGCGAACGGCGCAGCGAAGTCCACTCGGACAAGGTCAACCTCGAGTGGGTGCTCGGCAACAAGCTGCTGCTGGGGAGCGTGAACGCCAACAGCGAGCACTTCGAACTCGGTATCCGCGATCTGGCGCTCGGCGAACTGACCTATCCGGGAGTCATCTCGCGGATCCTCACCAATCCGGTTGCCGGGCTCGATCAGTACCGCGAGATGATGCGACTGCTGGTCGAGGATCGATCGGCCCTGAAGGTCTACGTCGACGTCGCGAGCGAGTGACGACGGCTCTTCGAACGGAACGTCCGGCGGCTCGCGAGGCCGCCGGACTTCTTTTCTTCTGCGCAGCGAGGCGACCGTGAAGCGTCCCGACAGTGCCGGCGGCTTTCGAGCGATCGCCTACACGCTGCGCAAGGCGCGTCACAGCGGCGGCTTCTGGCGGATGTTCCGGGCCCTCTCGTCGCGCAACGCCTGCAAGACGTGCGCCGTCGGCATGGGAGGGCAGAAAGGGGGCATGGTCAACGAACGCGGGAGCTTTCCCGAGTTCTGCAAGAAGAGCGTCCAGGCGATCGCCGCCGATCTGCAGGGAGGAATCAAGGAGGACTTCTGGAAGACCTACTCGCTCCCGCAGCTCCGCCGATTCTCTCCTTATGATCTCGAGCACTGCGGACGTCTGGTCCAGCCCGTTCGCCTGACGGCAGGAAGTCAGTACTACGAACCGATCTCCTGGGACGAGGCGTTTCGAGGAATCTTGGCGCAGCTGAAGGGGATGACGCCGGACGAGACGTTCTGGTACTTCAGCGGCCGATCGTCGAACGAAGCGGGCTTTCTGCTGCAGCTGCTGGCCCGACTGAGCGGCACCAACAACGTCAACAACTGCTCGTACTATTGCCATCAGGCGAGCGGCGTCGGACTCAAGTCGAGCGTCGGGACCGGCACTGCGACGATCGAGTTGGACGATCTCGAGCATGCCGACTGCGTCTTCGTCATCGGCGGCAATCCGGCGAGCAATCATCCACGGCTGATGCATGTGCTGATGCATATCCGCCAACATGGCGGCCAGGTGGTAGTCATCAATCCGGTGATCGAAACCGGACTGGTGAACTTCAGCTCTCCCGG
>DMPQ01000437.1:6982-10327 GCA_003455945.1 Planctomycetaceae bacterium | reverse complement strand
CGAGCAGCCCGTCGTCGATCGCCAGCGCCGCGGCGACTCCCGAAAAGCTCTTGGTGCCGCTGGCGAGCAGGTGCGGCGTCGTGCCGGTGGTCCGACCGACTCCCTGCTCGAAGACCACTTCGCCGTCGACCATCACCAGCACGTAATGGCCGTCGTTCGCTTCGGAGTACTCCGCCGCTCGGCGACAGCGCTCGATCAGCGCGGTTCGATCGCTCGCGGCAATCGCCCGATCGCGCGAACGCTCCTGAGCCGCCAGGTGAGCGGGCGGGACGAGGGGCCCGAAGAGCGTCGCGATCGACGTCAGCGCCACCAGCCGGAACGCAGGAGCAAGACCCGAGACGATCCGCGAACGGCGACCGGACATCGTGAGGACTCCGACGGCGAGAGTTCGAAAGTCGAGCGAAAGGATGCCGAGCGACGCGCCACCGGCGACGGACGGTTACTCGGTCGGCAGATCGGACAACGGGCGAACGGCCGACCGATGACAACCGCCTCGGCAGCGAACCGTCGAGCGAATCGAAAGACGCTGCGGCGCGACCGAACCATCAACGGCGATCGGGCGAATCGGACACCTCTCGCGGCTCGCCTCTCGCGTCGCACCCGGCTTTCGTCGTCGATCGTCTGACGTTGCGCCGCCGGAGTTCAGCCTTCGCCCTCGAGAAACACGACGCATGACGGATTGCCGACGGCGGCGTAACCGCCGGTGAAATGCAGCAGGCCGGTCGCCGGATCGACTCGGAAGATCGTCACATGGTCGGCTCGCTGGTTGCAGCAGTAGAGCCACTTGCCGGTCGGATCGAACTCGAACGATCGGGGATAGTTCCCGCGAGTCCATTCGTCGGCGATCGGAGTCAGCGTGCCGTCGTCGCCGATCGAGAAGATGCCGATGCTGTCGTGCAGGCGGTTCCCCGCGTAGACGAAGCGACCGTCGCGCGAGACGAGGATCTCGGAGCAGAAATTGCTGCCGCGATAGCCGGCCGGCAGCGTCGACAACGTCTGTCGCGCGACCAGCACGCCTCGTTCGGCATCCCAGTCGAACAGCACGATCGTCGACCCTTCTTCCTGGATCGAGTAGCACCAGCGACCGTTCGGATGAAAGTCCAGGTGTCTCGGGCCGTCACCGGGCGGGAGCGAAACGAACGGCGTCGGCGCCGGTTCGAGCACCCCGGTTTCGACATCGAAGTCCCAGACGTAGATCCGATCGAGGCCCAGGTCGACGTGCAGGACCCAGCGACCGCTCGGGTCGGTCACGATCTGATGCGCGTGCGTCCGATCGTGACCGCTGAACGCGAAGCTTCCCGGCGGAGCGTGCGGCGCGACGGTCGGACCGATCGGCCCGTCGTCGACGCGGATGCACGAGGCCGGTTCGAGCGAGCCGTCGGCGGCGATCGGCAGCACCGCGACGCTTCCGCCGAAGTAGTTGGCGACCAGCAGGAACTTGCCGCTCGGATGCAATCGCACGTAGGTCGGACCGGCTCCCCCCGAGTCGACCGAACCGAGCGGCGTCAGTTCGCCCGAGCGGCGATCGACCGAGTAGGCGGCAACCGAGCCGTGTTTCCCTTCACCGACGCGATCGGTCTCGTTCGCGGCATACATCCGCGAGCCGTCGGCGTTCAGGCAGAGACTGCTGGGACTCGTCCCGACTTCGGTGACGCCGCACGGTTCGAGAGTGCCGGTCCGGCGGTCGACTCGGAAGTGATGGATCCCGCGCCCGTTCCCCGGCGGAAGATCGACTTGCGTCGGCAACGTGTCGCGCAGCGGCGAACTGAAGGTGCCGACGTAGGCGAAGAGCGGCGCGTCGTCCTCAGCGTCGGGAACGAGCGCCGCGAGCGGCGAGGCGGCCGAGGAACCACGGCAATTCAGCAGCGATAGTCCGCCGATGGCCATGGCCGACGAGGCGAGGAAGCGACGACGGTCCGGCGCCGAAAAGGTCTCGGTGGCAAGGAAGATTCGAGGCGTGTGCGACATGACGCGGGTGACTCGACGCGACGAGGGTGAGGCGATGTAGCGGAACGGCTGCTGCGTGACCTTTCGAGCGGAAACGACACGCGGGAACGGCCGCTTCGGAGCGCCGGCCCCGAGTTGCCGGTCGATCGGCGGCGGGCATTGTAGCCCGTCGGAGCGGTCGGATTCCTCTTTTCCGGAACGACCGATCCGCGTAATGGTGACGAGGCGGGTGCGGCGGTCCGCAGCGGCACCGGCGGCTCGACCTACGCTTCGCTCGCGGCGTTGTGCCTGCCGAAATCCGGGATGCGACTCGACAAGCCGGCGAGTCGGCCGACGAACGATTCGCCGGCCCGGCGACTCCGCGAGCGTCGGGTGTCCCGGACGCGAAGCGATGGCCGAAGGTTCCGTGCGGAGGTCGGCCGCCGGACGTTGCGGCTCGGACCGTTCGAGGCGACTCGTCAACCGGATCCGAACTCCCTAGAACGACTCACCCACCCTTCCCACGACGACGCGAAACCATGAATCCGACTCGACGACCCGGTGTTTCGGAAGAGATCCAGTTTCTCGAAGGGCCTCAGTCCCGTTTCGCCGAGCTGCGACGGGCGCTGCGGATCTTCCAGGATCTGATCCGCGGGTTCCGCAAGCTGCACTTCGTCGGTCCGTGCGTGACGGTCTTCGGGTCGGCTCGGTTCCGCGAGGACCATCGCTACTACCAGCTCGGTCGCGAGATCGGCGCCGAGATCGCGCGAACCGGCTTCACGGTGATGACCGGCGGCGGGCCGGGGATCATGGAGGCGGCGAATCGCGGTGCGAAGGAGGCGAACGGGCGGAGTGTCGGCTGCAACATCGTGTTGCCGATGGAGCAGGAGCCGAATCCGTATCTCGATACGTTCGTGGAGTTCCGTTACTTCTTCGTGCGGAAG
Source organism: Planctomycetaceae bacterium (assembly GCA_003455945.1). Lineage (GTDB taxonomy): Bacteria > Planctomycetota > Planctomycetia > Pirellulales > Pirellulaceae > UBA11682. The sequence continues at coordinate 7,457 of DMPQ01000437.1, read as the reverse complement.
CTGATGCTCGCGAAGTATTCGTATGCGTTCGTGGCGTTGCCGGGAGGGTTCGGGACGCTGGACGAGCTGTACGAGATCGCGACGCTGGTCCAGACCGGCAAGGTGCGACAGTTCCCGATCGTGTTGGCGGGAGTCGAGTATTGGACGCCGATGCTCGACTACCTGCGGACGACGATGGTCGCCGAGGGGACGATCGGCCCGGAGGACGTGGAGCGGTTCATCGTCAGCGACTCGCCGGTCGAGATCGCGGAGCGGATCCGCGAGGTGGGGATGAAGCAGTTCGGCCTGAGGCACAAGGTGGACAAGCCGAGGTGGTGGTTGTTCGAGAGTCCGAAGCGCACGACCCCGTCGGCCGAATCCCCGTAGATCGCTTGCTTGCGAATTGGGGGCTGCCGTCGTGCTCTGACGTAGTGCGACCGCCCCCGGTCGCACCGGATTGTCGACCGGAGGCCCGAAGTGCCACGTGGGCCCGGCC
>DMPQ01000437.1:0-6907 GCA_003455945.1 Planctomycetaceae bacterium | reverse complement strand
GGTTTCGTCCCGACGCCGAACGAACCACGAAGCGTCAGCAGTGACGCCATCAACCCGACCTCGGGCTCGGAGAGCCCGGGGCCACGGTAGGTCGTCATGCGACCGCCTCCGGTCGCACCGTGTTTCCGAACGAGTCACGTTAGGAAGTCGCCGAGTACCGCGCCTCGTGACCGACCCGACCAGCCCGAAGCGCAGCGCCGGGATCAGCCCCGTCAACAGCCGTACGGCTGTGATGAGGCCCGGAGTGCCACGTGGGCCCGGCCCACGTCGGCTCGTCCCGAGCCGAGGGAGTCTGTTGAGGACACCGCCGGCACCTTCCTGCTGCGAAAATGCCCGAAGTCGCACTGCCGCGCGTCGGGGACGACGCGGGCCCACGTAGTGCGACCGCCCCCGGTCGCACTGGTCTGTCGTCGTGCGACCGCCTCCGGTCGCACTGGTCCGATTTTCCTGTCCTCCAAGAGAACCTCCGACCCTCGACGTCGCTCCTTGTCAGTTCGAGAGGGGATCCGTACAATCTCGGCTCGTCGACACGGATCGGCCTGCGAAACGCCCGGATCGCCTCTTCGTGAGGTCGTGATCGAGGCCTTTGGCAACTGAATTCGTCATCGGGTGAACGGGCGGCTAGCTCAGTTGGTTAGAGCGCTGCTTTCACACGGCAGAGGTCACAGGTTCGAGTCCTGTGCCGCCCACTCCCTCACCCGTCTCAGGTCCGCTCAAGACCATCGCAGGAAGTCTCATTTCCTGTTGTTTTTTCAGCGTATTCGCCCTTTCTTGCGTTGGCCTGACGGCGTCGTGAGGCGCAGCGAGACCCCCCGCAGCGCCCCCAGATCTTGCAGTTGCGCCCCCCGCTGCGCCCCCCGCTGAACCGTTGACGCTCGCCGACTCGACCGCACGCTCGAACGACTCGGTCGTCGGCATGGCGTAGTGCCGCGCAGCGATCGCCGGAGAGTTGCCGAGCCATCGGCAGACGTCAGCCGCGGGGAAAGAGGCGAGCAGCTCCGTCTGCCGGCTTGCCCGCAGTTGGTGGAACAGTTTCGGCCAAGCAGTAACCCCCGCACGTTCCAGGATCTTCGTGAATCGCTGTCGCAGGTTGATCGCTCCCGATCGGCAACATGGGAAGACCGGATCCGACAGCGGCGTCGTGACGCCCGGCTCGGCAAGTGACGCCAAGTCCTCCAGATACGGCAGCAGCTCGGGGAACAGCGGAACGACGCGACTCGCCTTGTCCGCGCCATGGTGGGCCGTCTTGGGCGAGCGGATCGTCAGTCGCTTCGCCGCGAAGTCGATGTCGCCCCAGGTGAGCGCCACCAGCTCCGACGGTACGCGAACGCCGGTCAGTCGGACGAACGCGAGCATCGTCCGCCACTCCTGATTCGGACACGCCTCGATCGCCGCGAGAATGCTCGACCAGGGAACGAACTCTTGCCGCTCGGGATTCTCCCGAACGTTGGCCGAAAGTCCTTCGAACGGATTCGTCGTGAGCCAGCCCCAACGGATCGCGACCGCGAAGACCTGGCGCGCGACGCCGGTCCGGCGACGGATCGTGTTGTCGGCCAACTCGTCGCGGTTCGAGTCGCGTCGGTTCTGAGTTCCCAGCCACCGCCGCCACGCTTCGGCATCGCGTCGACCGATCGAGTCGAGGGGACAATCGCGTCCGAACTTCTCGACGAGCAATCCCGTCACCTGACGGTCACGAACCTTGGTCGCGGCACTGATCTTCGGTCGGCTTTCGACGTACGCATCGACCAGGTCGCCGAGAGACCGGCGCCGTCGCGGGACGACCAGGCCACCGCGAACCAGCCGATCGCGCAGGTCGTCGTCGATCGCATCGACCCACTCGCCGAGTCCGGGCGGCAGCGGCAAGCCCGCACGTCGATTGTCGATCAGCTCTTCGATGCGCGACCGAACCGACTCTGCCGCCCGTTTCGTCATGGAACCGAGGCGGATCGACTGTCGCTTCGTTCCGACCGTCCAACCGATCTGCCAGGACGAACGTCCCGATTCCCTGGACAACCAAGCCATCGATTCGGACTCCTGATGTACGTGTCTGCGTTCCAAGAACCGGGCGGTAACGCGAGTCGGAAGACCGGGACCGTCGGACAGCACTGGGCCGACCAGCGACCATTCGAACCGGGCGAGTTCACGCGAGCAAGCATTTGCCGTCGAGTCGAAAGGAGTCGCTACGGGATCCCCCCGGGGGTCGAAATCCTGCGAGAAAACCTGCGCGCGAGGGACCCCGGTCTCCGTTCGGACCCTGCCACGATTTTCTCCCCCCCCTCTGGTGTCGTCGTTTCACCCCTACCGACGACCGACCCCGCGTATCATCCCGAGACAACTCGAACCGCGCGAAAAAGTCGCTCGATAACCGGGCTTCGCCCCGCCGCCCCGGGTGCCGGGAAGGACCCGCCGTCCGATCGGAGAGAGGATTGCTCTGCGCAGGCGCTCGGTGGCCGTCCTCGGCGCCGTTCGGATCTGGCGGGTCGGCCTCCAAGGGCAACCGACCACGATCCGAGCCAACGAGTCTCACGGCGCATCACTAGACCTTTCCCGCAGACGGCAAGAGTGAGTTAGGGAGTTGAAGTGAGTTACTTTCCCACTCCGTCCCGTTGGGACTGACGAGGTGACCTCGAAACTGTCCGGGGCTTGGGGGAAACTCACTTTGACTCACTAACTCACCCTGGCTCGACACCGACCGAAATCGTTTGGCGTGACCGCCGGCCGCTTCGACGACGATCATCCGACCTTCGAGACGACGGCCGTGCAGACTCGTCAGGGTCCGACCGAAGGTTCGCGGATTGAATTTCGCACCGCAGATCTGATCGACCGCCTCGGCCAGCGAGGGGAACCGGCCCTCCGACGGCGCTTCCGCGAGTGCCGCGCCGATCTGCCGCGTCGTCACGCCGCGCGAATTCGGATCGATTTCCTCCAGTCCGGCGATCAGCAGGCCCAGGAGCGCCGCCGACTCGTCGGCACTCTTGGCCGCCTCGCGCGTGGCCAGCGGATCGGGAAGTTCTGCGGCGACGATCGCTCCCCGAATCACACGCTCCCAGTCCTCGAACGATCCCCAGGTCGTGCTGGTGAGGCGCGGTGCGTCGAGCACGAACCGACCTCGCAGGATCGTCAGCGCGTCGACGACCAATGCCGTCCGATGTTCAAGCACCCAAGCGGCCAAGTTCGGCTGTTCGAAGTCGCTCCGTTCTTCGGGGTTCTCGTGCGGCGAGTCGAGCACGATCGGCAACACTCGCCGGGCGACATCGGATCCGAACGTCAGGTTGTTCCCGGTCGCCGTCCAAACGGTCCGCAACGGCAGTTCGCCGGTGGTTCGACTCGCGCCGAGAATCCGATCGTTCCAGGTTTCGGCCGTCAGAGCCGCATCGAGCGCTGCGCCGCCGAGTCGACAATCGAGATTGTCGAGCAGGACAAACGGCGTTCCTTCGATGGCGATCGTCGTCACCATCTTCCGTAACTCCTCGTCGCCGCGAGGAAACGGCTTGCGGGGTGCCGGTCGACCGAAGGCGATCAGGCCGGCCACANNGGCCACATCGGCGAGCTTGGACTTGCCGGACCCGCGCACATTGGCGGTGATCGCGAACAGCGGCACGCAACCGCGGACGGCGCTGCGTCCGACCAACGACAGGACCAAGGCCAACCAGGCCGAGCGATCGGCAACGGACCGAAACGGGAAGTCCTTCACGACCTGGATCAATCGCGCCGCGGATCGACGGACCTCATCGATGGTCGGCCGGTCGGCAATTGTGGGGTACGCGACATCAGGGCGGAAGACCAGATGCGTCTGGGGNNAGGTTGAACATCGGGACGATACGTGCCGCGACAGCTGACCGCCTGAACGAGCCATAGAGGCGGGCTGATCGGCTGCTTACCGGCGGAGGTGCGTTTGACCAGGCGTGCGGATTCGTCGATTCGCAGGCGGAGGATCGGAAGCGGCAGCGAACGAATCGACAGGCATCCGGACTCGGCGGCTTCGATCGGCTCGACCAGATCCAGTCCGCGCCAGTAAACGGCACTCGGCTCGTCGAGTCGACCGAGTGCTCGAACGACATCCGCGACGATTTCCCCTTCGTGCCGCTCGCGCCCCTCGATATCCGCGACGATGATCTCGGGGCGATCGTCGGCTACTCGCGGTCGCCAAGCGACGGCGCGGTCGATCGCTTCCCGTACGCGTCGTTCACCATCGACTTGCGCGAGCACGTCCCGCACGTCGGTACCTCGCGACGGAGTGTGCGTTCCCGGTAGCCGGGCAACGCGAATCGACGCGGCGGTAGCCGCCAATCGTGCGGCCGACCGTTCGGCACCTGCGACGCCGGCATCATCCAGATCCGGTACCAGGATCACTTCGATCCCCGCGAACAACGACGCGAATCGCTCCGGGAGCGAGCAACCGGGCAGCCCTGCGACCAAGTATCCCAGCGACAGTAGCGCCGCCGCATCCTTGACCCCTTCGACCAGGCACCAACGTTCGCCTCCCGCGGGAACTCGTCCCGGAAGAAAGAGGCCAGCCGGCTTTCCCTTGTCGAATCGACCCTTGTCGTTCGGGCCGAACCGGAACTGCGAGCAGACCTTCCCGTGCTCGTCGTAGACCGGTACGACGACCTGCGGCCGCGCACCGGACTCGGCCCGTGCTTCGTAACGTTCCAGTGCCTCACGAGGGACGCGCTTCGCCCGGCTGACGACGTCGATCGGGTCGACATTCATTCGTCCCTCTCCCGGCGCACGACACGGAAGACCCAATTCCCGCTTCGAGCGACGGGCAGCCTCACCTTGCGAGACTCTGTCGAGCCAAGCGCGGACGCCGATGATGTCGCGCGCGCCTTTCGGTAGGCAGCGTCGACAGAAGAGTCGGCCGGTCGCGGCGAAGTCACGAGCCGCGTTGAAACGGTCCCGGCCACCGCACTTGGGACAGGGATGTTGTCGGCCGTCGAGGACTTCGGGCGGCAATCCGCTCAACTCGACCAAGCGACCCCTGGCCGCCGACTTGACCACCTCGAACCCGTGGCCGCTCATGGCGTGGTCGTTCCGCGACGTCGAGTTCGCTGCACCGAAGGTGTCGGTCGGTGACCGTCCGTCGGGCGCCGCATGATGCCGGACGGACTTCGCAACGGCGGACTCGCGAACTGAGGAAGGCTCGGCCGAACAGCGTGCGAATCGAACGACATGAAGATCCTCCGTGAGCGAGGGAACGATGACGCCGGCTTCCTGTGGAGCGTCGGTCGACCGTCACGCGGACGGTGCGCTGGGCGCATCGGCAGCAGTGGACTCGTTCATCGTCAGCAGTTCACTCCGTCGAAACCGCCGAAGCCGACCGACTCGCTGAGGACGCAAGGTGCCGTCGGCGATACGGCGTTCGAGGGTGGCGCGCGAGATCCCCAGCAGGTTCGCTGCCTGGGTGGCGTCCAGCAGCGCATCGGCATCGATGGTGGCCCGCAAGCGAACGACGACTCGCTCGGCGACCAGATCGGCCAGCAATCCGAGTTCCCGCGGAGAAAGCGGTTCAACCATGTTCCGCCTCGCTTTCCCGAGCTCGTCGGCGGAGCGCCTCCTCGACCGCGACCAGATCGAACAGAACCGGTCGGCGTCCGGCTCGAAGGCCGGGAATCCATCCTCGCCGATGCCAGGCGAGGATGGTGGAGGGGCGCACCTTGAGTCGGTCGGCGAGTTCTCGGGCGGTCAGAATCAGCGGCATGCGTTGGTCTCCGGCAAGGACGAGAAACGTCGATGCCGAAGCGTATGGCGTCGNNCGAGGCGCGGGATGCGGGTCCGACCGGGCAGACTGCGGGTCAAGGTGGGTTCGACCGGATACGTCAGTAAGCCGCAGTCAGCGGATCACGTAGCCGCCGCGTCGGGAATTGCCCGGTCGATCGATCGCTTGGGCCCAGTCCGGATCGGTGGTGATCAGCCGAAGAAGGTGCTTTCGCGCATCGCACATCGATACGCCGCCCCGCAGGGCCTTGGCCTTGGCATCGAGTTGCTTGCTTCGCAGAGGATTCCCTTGAGCCTGCAACAAGGCCAGGACGCACGCGTAAGCCGCCTCGCCGAGGAGGTCCTTGGTTCGCCCGAGCACCACCGGAGGGTCGAGCGGGCCGAACAGCCGCACGCTCCCGGAGGGACTCACGGCGACCGGTTTCGGCAACGCGACGCTTGGTTCGGCACCGTTTGCCTCGGTCGATCGTTCGACGAGCGATGTCATGTCGACCGAGTCGTCCGAGGCGACGGAGGAGGTTCCGAATAGCGTCATCATCCGCGCTTCGTCGATCGGCTCGCGACGTGGCGGCACGAGTTTCATGCCGGGACGCAGGATCAGCGATTCCATCGCCGCGGACAAATGGGCGGGGGCGGGCAGATCGAACGTCACGAGCCAGAGCTCGGCCTCGGTCTTCGTCAGAAAACGGAAGGTCGGCGCACCGGCCTGCTCCAGTTCGACATGAACGCGGACTTCGACTTCGATCCAGCCGGACTCTTCTCGATGCTCGTACAGCCGTCGCGCGACCTCCTGCAGATAGTAACCCTCGAACGGGCAACGGTCTTCCCCGAAGACGACNNACCCAACAACGTCCAGTGCTCTCGCACGAAAATCGCGACGCTGTCGGTCTGTGCATCGAAGACCTTGGGACGAGGCGTCACGTCGAACTCGTCGAAGAGACTGCCGCCGGACTTCGGCGACGAGGAAGCCGCTGAGAACGAGGGGCCATGGGGCTCGTGCGTCGGCGACCGAGGCGGCAAGAGTCCGATGGCTGCCAGAACTCGCGCGTCACAATTCGAACAGTATTCCTCGACCATCGCTCGCGCCTCGGCGGTCGAGATCGGACTTGCGACTTCTTCATGGTCGAAGGTTCGATCGCCGGACTGAAGTTTCAGAAACCGAGGACCGTCCGGATGGAAGAGCAGTTCG
>DMPQ01000292.1:259-11502 GCA_003455945.1 Planctomycetaceae bacterium | reverse complement strand
ACCTGCTGCTGCTGGTGGCGGTGCTGTCGATGCTGCAGGCGACGCTGACGCTGCCGGGCATTGCCGGCGTGGTGCTGACCGTCGGCATGGCGGTCGATTCCAACGTGCTGATCTTCGAGCGCATCCGCGAGGAGGTGCGAAGCGGCAGAAGCGTGATCGCCTCCATCGATGGCGGTTTCAGCAAGGCGCTGGGAACCATCGTGGACGCCAACATCACCGGCCTCTTGACGGCGGTCGTGCTGTTCTTCCTCGGGACGGGTCCGGTCAAGGGCTTCGCCCTGACGCTCGGCCTCGGCATCATCACCACCATGTTCACTGCCATCACGTTCACGCGCTTCCTCGTCGTGTTCTGGCTGCGCTGGTTCAAGCCAGCGCGGGTTCCGATGTGATCCGGGCGACAGGGAGAGCTTGACCGTGCGCCTGCTGAGACTCATTCCGGACGACACCAATTTCGGGTTCATGCGGTTCCGGCCGTATGCCTTCGCGCTGTCCGCCTTCATCGCCGCCGTGACCGTAGTCGGCTTCCTCACGCTCGGACTGAATGTCGGCATCGACTTCAAGGGCGGCACGCTGGTCGAGCTGCAGACCAAGGAGGGAACAGCCAATATCGGCGAACTGCGCACCCGGCTGACCCGCGCCAGTGTCGGCGAGGTCCAGTTGCAGGAGTTCGGCGGACCGAACCTGGTTCTCGTCCGCTACGGCGAGCAGCCCGGCGGCGAGGAAGGCCAGCAGGCGGCGCTGCGCCGCGTGCGCGCGCTGGTCGATGCGGATTACGAGGTTCGCCGTACCGAAGTGGTCGGCCCCACCGTCTCGTCCGAACTCGTCCAGATGTCCGTCGTCGGCGTGATCCTGTCGATCTTCGCGGTGCTGGTCTATCTGTGGCTGCGGTTCGAGTGGCAGTTCGCGGTCGGCGCGATGATCGCGACGCTGCACGACGTGACGGCGATGATCGCCTTCTATGTGTGGACGCGCGCCGACTTCGACATCACGTCGATTGCGGCGATCCTGACCATCATCGGCTATTCGCTGAACGATACGGTTGTCGTCTTCGACCGCATCCGCGAGATGATGCGCAAGCACAAGCGCCTGCCGGTGGACGAGTTGCTCGACATCGCCATCAATTCCACCCTGTCCCGCACGACGATCACTGCCACGACCACGTTCCTCGCTCTGCTGGCTCTCTATTTCTTTGGCGGCGAGGTCATCCAGGGCTTCACGGCTTCGATGCTGATCGGTGTTGTCGTCGGAACCTACTCGTCGATCTTCATCGCCGCTCCGATCCTCCACTGGTTGAGCGTGAAGTCGAACGAGGCTGCCTGATCCGGGGATCGCTCTTCGGCCGTCGTGCCGAGGGGGCGTGAAGTCGCGCCGTAGTCGGTCGCCGCACACCGCGGATCGGAGGGCTCCGATCCGCGGGCGAGATGAAGTCGCCGGTCGCGAAATCGGCGATCGCGGTTCGGATGAGCTTCGCGGTCGGCGATCGGAGCAAGTCAGTAGCCGAGGCGGGAATCGAACCCGCACGAGGGTAACCCCTCCCGGGATTTTAAGTCCCGTGCGTCTGCCGTTTCGCCACTCGGCCGAGTGTCACGGACCGGGGAGTCTACTCCCCGTGGCGGCGGTCGCGAAACCCCGCCCGATGTCGAACCCGCGTTCGCGCGGTCGCTCCAGATGAAGGGAGGGACATGACCGGCTATCTGCCGTTTCGCGGCTCCTTCATGCTCGACACCGTCGTGCTCGCGATGGTCGCCGTCGTCGTGCTGCTCGCGGTCTCTCTCTCGCTGGCCGGACGCGGCCGGGTTCGAGCCCACCGCAACCTGCAGCTCGGGCTGGCGATCGTTTTGGGGATCGCCGTCACGCTGTTCGAGATCGACCTTCGTTTCGTCACGCGCGACTGGCAGAAACTGGCCGAGCCGTCGCCGTACTTCGCCTCCGGCTGGGTCCACCGCTGGTTGGCGATCCATCTGGTCTTTGCCGTGCCGACGCCGATCTGGTGGGCGGTAGTCATCGTCCGCGCCTTGCGCGGCTTCGGTTCGCAGTTGGCCCCCGGAGCCCACTCGTCATGGCATCGAGTCGCGGGACGGATCGCGATGGTCCTGATGCTCGGAACCGCGATCACCGGCTGGATCTTCTACTACGTCGCGTTCGTCGCCTGAGTCGGTAACTCCCGGGCGACTCGATGCGGCGTCTCCCGAGCGCCGGCGCAGCACCGCCAGCACGACGGCGACGTCGGCCGGCGTGATGCCGGGAAGCCGCGACGCCTGATCGATGTCGGCCGGTCGGAACCGCTCGAACTTCTGTCGCGCCTCGATCCGCAATTGCCCGATCGCTCCGAAATCGAGGTCGTCCGGAATCCGCTTGTCCGCCAGACGACGTTGTCGTTCGATCTGGATCTCCTGACGACGGACGTAGCCTTCGTAGCGGATGTCGAGCATCAGCTGCTCGACCGCATCCGGAGGGATCGCACCGAGATCCGGAGCCAGCGCCACCAGCGACTCCCAGGTCGTCTCGGGGCGTCTCAGGCGATCCGCCAGCGATTCCCCTGCGATGCGCGTTTCGGTCAGCAGCCGCTCGCCGCGCTCGATCGCTTGCCGCTTCGCGTCGAATCGCCGCCAGCGGCGTTCCGGAATCAGCCCCGCCTCGCGCCCCAAGGGAGTCAGTCGGCGGTCGGCATTGTCGTGTCTCAGGCGCAGGCGGAACTCGGCGCGACTCGTGAACATCCGATACGGCTCGTCGACACCGTACGAGACGAGATCGTCGACCAGCACGCCGAGATAGGCTTCGTCACGGCGCGGTGTCCACGGCGCCTTGTCCTGCGCCAGCAGGGCGGCGTTGGCTCCGGCCAGCAAACCCTGCGCCGCAGCTTCTTCGTAACCGGTCGTGCCGTTGATCTGGCCGGCGAAGAACAGGCCGCCNNGTCGTGCCGTTGATCTGGCCGGCAAGATAGAGGCCACCGATCCGTCGACTCTCGAGCGTCGGTCGCAACTGACTCGGCGGGCAGTAGTCGTATTCGACCGCATAGCCGTAACGCAGGATGCGGGCTCGTTCGAGCCCCGGGATCGCAGCGATGATCGACGCCTGGACGTCGGCCGGCAAGCTGGTCGAGACGCCGTTGACGTACACCTCGCAGGTGCGCGCCCCTTCGGGCTCGAGAAAGATCTGATGGCGATCCTTCTCGGCGAATCGCACCACCTTGTCCTCGATCGACGGGCAGTATCGCGGACCGCCGGCGCGAATCCGGCCGGAGTACATCGGCGAGCGATGGAGGTTCTCGCGGATCGTCCGATGGACCGCGTCGGTCGTGTAGGTGATGTAGCAGGGGAGCTGTGCGACGGTCAGCCGCCCGGTCAGAAACGAGAAGGGCTGAGGAGGATCGTCGCCGAGCTGACGTTCGAGCACCGAGTAGTCGATCGTGCGGCCGTCCAGGCGGGGCGGAGTCCCCGTCTTGAAGCGAGCGACTTCGATCCCTGCCTGGCGCAGCGACTGACTGATCCCTCCGGTCGTCCCTTCACCCGCGCGACCTCCGGCGGTCGTCGAGCGGCCGACGTGCATCACGGCCGACAGGAAGGTTCCGGTCGTCAGCACGACCGCTGTCGCTCGATGGATCCGGCCGTCGCCGCCGACGACGCCGCGGCAACGCAGAACTTCCCCGTCGGGCTCCAGTACCAGCGACTCGACCGTCTCCTGAAAGAGCGAGACGCCGTCGTGCCCTTCGAGCAGCGATCGCGCTTCGATTCGATACGCCTGCTTGTCGGCCTGAGCCCGAGGGCCGTGCATCGCCGGCCCCTTGCGGCGATTGAGCAGCCGGAACTGGATGCCGGTCCGATCGATCGCCTCGGCCATGATCCCGCCGAGCGCGTCGATCTCGCGCACGAGATGCCCTTTGCCGATCCCTCCGATCGCCGGATTGCAGCTCATCTGGCCGATCGTGTCGAGATTGCCGGTGAGCAGCGCCACGCGAGCGCCGACCCGAGCCGCAGCGGCTGCCGCCTCGATCCCCGCATGCCCTCCGCCGACCACGATCACGTCGTGGTCGGCGCTGCTGAGCGTCATCGATCGTCCGTCCTCGCTCCGTCGCGCGGAGTCGTTCCGAGCAGGAAGAAGACTGTCCGACCGGGTTCCGGCAAGGCGGTCCGATCAGAGATAGGTGTTGATCAGGTTCTCGAGCATCTCCTGGCGTCCGCTTCGGTTCGTGCGGACCTCGCCCAGTTCGAGCGCGTACTTCGAGAGGCTCTCGAACGACTCGCTCCCGTGTTCGATCTTCGCTCCGATGCCGGAGTCCCACGAGGCGTAGCGGTCCTTGACGAAGCCGGCGAGCTTGCCGTCGCGACGGATCGCCGCGGCGATCTTCAGGCCGCGAGCGAACGCGTCCATACCGCCGATATGGGCATGAAACAGGTCGATCGGTTCGAAGCTCTCGCGGCGGACCTTGGCGTCGAAGTTGACGCCGCCGCTCCCGAGGCCGCCATGCTTCAGGATGACGAGCATCGTCTGGGCGGTCAGGTACAGGTCGGTCGGGAACTGGTCGGTATCCCAGCCCAGCAGCAGATCGCCGGTGTTCGCGTCGATCGAGCCGAGCATCCCCTGGAAGCCCGCGTAGTCCAGCTCGTGCATCATCGAGTGCCCCGCCAGCGTCGCGTGGTTCGTCTCGATGTTCAGCTTGAATCGCTCGGTCAGGCCGTAGGCGCGAAGGAAATTGATGCAGGCGGCGGCATCGCTGTCGTACTGATGCTTCGTCGGCTCTTTCGGCTTCGGCTCGATCAGGAACGTTCCGCGGAAGCCGATCCGATCGGCATGCTCGACGGCCATCTGCAGGAAGCGCCCGAGGTGATCGATCTCGCGCTTCATGTCGGTGTTGTACAGGCACTGATAGCCTTCACGGCCGCCCCAGAACACGTAGTTCTCGCCTCCCAGACGCTGAGTCGTCTCGAGGGCGTGCTTCACCTGGCCGGCGGCATACGCGAAGACATCGGCGTTGCAGCTGGTGGCCGCTCCGTGCATGAAGCGGGGATTCGAGAAGAGATTGGCGGTCCCCCACAGCAGCTTGATGCCGGTCCGCTGCTGCTCCTCGGCCAGCACCTCGGCGATCTTGTCCAGGTTGCGATTGCTCTCGGCGAGAGTCGCTCCTTCCGGCGCCACATCCCGATCGTGGAATGCGTAGTAAGGAGCGCCGAGCTTCTCCATGAACTCGAACGCCACGCGGACGCGGCGGATCGCATTCTCCAACGACTCGCTTCCGTCATCCCACGGACGAACCGCCGTTCCCCAGCCGAACGGATCGCTTCCGGTCCCCCGCATCGTGTGCCAATACACGACCGAGAAACGCAGATGCTCCTTCATCGTCCGACCTTCGACCACCTCGTTCTCGTCGTACCAACGGAACGCCAGCGGGTTGTCGGAGCCGGGGCCTTCGAACGGAATGCGCGAGATCTCGGGGAACGCGGCCATCGATGATTTCCGAAGCAAGGGATGGAGGTGAGGGGCCTGGGGAACGCCGGTCCTTCGGAAGAGCTCCCCCCTGGGCGTCCACTCGACCTGGTCGAGCGACTCTTGCCGGAGAGCGCCGCTCGCCGGGCCGGCGGATTCTCTCAGATCCGACGCCCCCTCTCAACACGCCCGGTCAGCGTCCGGGTCGACTCGGGAGCGCGCGTTGCCAGGGGGCAACGCACAGGGGGACCCGCAAGCGGTTAAGCGTCCGACAGGTCAAGAAACGCGAAAGGACCTGGGAAACCCAGGTCCTCGAGCGAGGCCGACGGGGCTCGAACCCGCAACCACTGGATCGACAGTCCAGTACTCTAACCAATTGAGCTACGGCCCCTGAACATGGTGTCGTGGTTGCCCACGTTCACCGTTCGTTGCGGGAGTTTAATGAACCGAGGAATCCTCGGCAAGGGCCCTGATCCACCGGAACTCCCCGGTTGCCCAAGTATCGAATCTCGCTTCGGGGCGACTCCAGCAAATTCCCTCGTACCCCGCCGCCGATCCGACACCGGGGGCATCGTCCGACTCGGTTGCCCGGCGGCCCCTCTCGGCAGCCCTTGCTCGGTCCGATCCCGCCGACCATGCTCGTTCGGTTCGGCGGACAGTCGGTCTTCGGAAGGTTGCCGAAAACGCCGCAGAGCGGCAGCCGTTCGACCAATCGACGAAAGACGAGAGAACGACGTGGAGAGCGAATCGCCCGAGCCGGGACCGTTGGGGTTCGTCCTGCTCCGCTGCCGAACCTGCGGCGACGAAACGCGGCTGCGCTGGGTCGAGCTGTTGTCGCGTCTGCGTGAAGCGGGGCTGTTTCGCCGCAATGACTCTCCCGGCTGGGATGAAGTCCGGGCGATCGTCCCGCATCATCTGGACACCCGCCATCCCTGCCGCGCCTGCGATGCCGAGCGGTTCGAGGTCGTGTCGGGAGAGGATGACGACGAGTGGGAAGCGATCCGTCGCTGCGTCGTCTGTCGTAAGGCGATCGATCCCGAGCGGCTCGAAGCGCTCCCTGACGCAGTCTCGTGTCGCGACTGCAAGGAAGGGGCGAATCGAGCGAACGACCAACATTGCCCGAGATGCGGAGAGGTGCTGGCATGGGAGTCTCGAACCTCGGGCAACCGCTATCGTCAGAGTTGTCGCGGCTGCGGTTGGCGCAGCGGTTGATCGGCCGTGCGGCGATCGGCAGTGCGGTCCTGCTGATCGGTTGCGCGCCGAAATCGCCGACCACCGACGGTCGGTCGGCAGGTCATTCGACGACCGAGGGGGAGCGCCGGCCGGGGCGCGATTTTCCGCCTCCGGCTCAGGATCTTCCGCCGGTCCGGGAGTGGGCCGAAGCATGGACCTGGGGGGTGTCGGAAGAAGGGGAGGGGGCGTTCGAAGTCCTCTCGCCGGCAACGGTCGAGCGTCTCGAATCGCTCCCGGCGACGCCGAAACTGACTCGCTTCGTGTTTCGAGGAGGGGGGATCGATGCGGCCGGCCTGAGAAGTCTCGGGGAGAGGTTTCGCGTCGAGCAGCTGACCGTCGGTGCGAGCGGCTGGACGAAGCGAGAGTGGCAGGCCGTCGCGCAGCTGAAGCAGCTCCGGCGTCTGAACGTCGAGGGGGTGGCGGGGGAGGAGCTCGAGCTCGCCTTTTTGGCCGAACTCGTCGACCTCGAGTCGCTCCGCATCGAACTCATCGGGTCGGCACCGGACGTAGAGCATCGATCGGACGCGAGCTCGGAAGTTGGGCCAGCGACCGTCGATCTGTCACCGCTGGACGCCTCGTCTCGCCTGCGGCATCTCCACCTGCTCGGCTTCGATATCGATGCATCGGGAGCCGCAGCGATCGAGCGGCTCGATCGACTGGAATCCCTCTATCTCGACCGCTGTCGGTGCCCGGAAGGCTGGCTCGTTTCGGTCGCCGCTCGCCATCCCGATTGGCATCTGCATGTCGACGGCGGGCACCTCGACGGGAGTCGCTGACGGAGGCGTCGAACGGGCGATCGGAAGGGGGCGACCGGCGGCTCGAGCGGCGTCTGCCAGGTGTCGAACCGAGGGGCAGGCGGCGGCTGATTTTCGGGGGATTGGCGGGCTGATCGGAGCGGTTTCGACTTCTTCGGGTCGAATCGATCGGAGCAGCGAGTCCGATCGTCGTTTCCGTGCGTTTTATGCTGGACACCTCTTTCCGGTCGTAACTACGATGGCGGTTCCGCCGCGCCGTCAAGGCCGGCAGTCTGGGCCGCTCGACAGCGAAGCGGAACGATCTCGTCCCAATCGCTTTTTGGAGTTCAGCGTGTCGTCTCAGGAACTGTTCGCGGATGGAATCGGAGAGATCACCCTTGTCGGGGGCATGGTCCGGATCGATTGGGTCAGTCTGTCGGTGACCGAACGAGACGAGCAGGGGCAGCCTTCGCTCGAATTTCGGCAGCGGGTCGTGATGCCTCCGGAGGGATTCCTGCGGAGCTTCTCGGCCATGGAGGATCTGGTCAAGAAACTGGTCGATGCCGGCGTGATCCGTCGGCAGGAATCCGCACCGGGTTCCATCGGGCAGGAGTCGACGGCGGGACGACCGCGGCCGGCATCCCCCAACTTTTCGAATGGTTGAGTGACGGTTGATCGCCGGTTCGAGGTCGAGGAAGTAGAGGCGCCTCGGGTTCGTTCGGGCGATGGTCAGCAGGCTTATCGGAGAATCGAGCAATGGCGAACGGAACAGGGAGCGGGAACCGGTTTCGGCCCCGCGTCATCGGCAAGAACGCGACGGTCGCGCTCGGCAGCAAGCTTGCCGCGTCGAGCTTGTTCACGTTCCTCGACATCGAGAACAACCCGTTGCGGTCGATCTCGATCATCGACAACGGACTCGATCGGTCGAGCGGCTACTGGGAGTACGACGGACAGCGTCTGACTTCGGGCCGGTGGTTCACCTTCTCCGCTGCCCAGCTGAGCAAGCTCAAGTTCGTCGCCGGGCTGACGCTCGGTCTCGATCGCCTGCAGGTCCGCGTGCAGGACACGGACGGCCGGACGCATCTCTGGAGCGATGCCGCCGCCGTCAACGTGCGGACGATCGCTCCCAATCGCCAGATCCCGACCGTCTCGGTCTCGGACGTCCGAACGTTGTCGAACGAGCGGGTTCGGCTCTCGAACGTCATCTCGGGGAGTGACCCCGACGGTTTCCCGATCGTCAGCTACAAGGTCCGTTATACGGGGCAGGGGACGCTGACCTACGACGGTCGACGCATCGCCTCGGGGACCTGGTTCTCGGTCACCGCCGCCAATCTCTCGCGGCTCGTGCTCGAAGCCCCGTCGCTCGGCAGCGGCGTCCGTCTCGGGCAGATCTCGGCTCAGTCGTTCGACGGCCGTTACTGGAGCAATGCCGACATCGGCAATGTCGTCTTCCAGGCCAACGCCACCGCGCCGACCGTGCGAGCCTACGGTCGCAAGCTCGGTCGCGGAGCCACGCTGACCGCCGACTCGCTGATCTCGGTNNGTCAAGACGGTCCGGTTCTTCGACACCGGCGTCGCGGCGGACGGCGGCTACTTCACCGTCAACGGCGTCCGTCAGACCGCTCGCGTCTGGTTCACGGTCGACTATTCGCAGCTGTCGAAGGTCGTCTATCACGCCGCGGACACCTTCGATCAGGAGGTCTTCCGCGTTCAGGTCAACGATGGGCTCCGCTGGAGCGCGATCGATTCGGCCGACATGATGACGGTCGTCAAGCCGGTGATCCGAGTCCTCTCGCCGGGCAACACCGGAGTCGTGGTGCTCGACGAGTTCGAGGAGTTGGCGGGATCGGACCTGATCCAGCAAGCCGATGCCGGACCTCGACTGTCGACCTATCAGGTGATCGACCTCAACGGCGCCGCCGGTTCCGGCTACTTCGCTCTCGACGGTGCTCGTCTCGCTGCCGACCGCGTTCACTCGCTGAATGCCGGCGAGTTCTCGCGACTGACCTATGTCGGCGGCAGCGGCGACGATCGCTACCAGGACGAGTTCATGGTGCGCGTCGCGAACGGCACCTACTGGAGCGATTGGGTCACGGGCAGCGTGCATACCGAGCCGCGGATGACCGCGTCGCTCAAGCAGCTGGGGACCTGGTCGGCCGTCGAAGGTCGCGGGCTCGAGCTGACCTACTCGTTCATGTCGCGCGTGCCGGACTACTACGCCGACGATGCGCAGGAGCGAGAAGGTTTCCAGTCGATGAACGGGCTGATGCGCAACGCCGTTCGTACGGCGCTCGAGCGGTGGTCGAACGTCTCGGGAGTCACCTTCCGCGAAGTCTCCGACCTGGTCGGCGGCGTCATGCGGTTCGGTTCGGCCGACCTCGGCGACGAGAGCATCTTCGGTTGGGCCTATGGTCCCGACGGCGTCCTGTCGCCCAATCGCTTGGCCGGCGACGTCTGGCTTAACTGGAACACGTTCCTGGTCGACACCGCCGACGACATGCGGGTGAATCAGGACGAGGGGTCGATGAACTTCCTCACCTCGATCCACGAGATCGGCCACGCCCTCGGGCTGTCGCATCCGTTCGATCAGGACGTTCGCCTGCCGGCGCTCACCGACTCGCGAATCTACACCGTCATGTCGTACGCCGGACCGACTTCGGGCCTCGAGCCGTCGACTCCGCAGCTGTACGACATCGCCGCGATCCAGGAGATGTACGGCTCGAACACCACGTTCAACGCCGGCAACACGACCTACCGGTTCACGGCCAACACGCCGACGGTCGAGACGATCTACGATGCGAACGGAGTCGACACGCTCGACTTCAGCAACCAGGCAATCAACGTCACCGCCGATCTCCGCCCCGGCATGTTCACAACCTTCGCCGGCCAGGATCAGGCGCTGACGATCGCCTACGGGACTCGCATCGAGAATCTGAACGGTGGCGACGGTGCCGACGATCTGACCGGCAACATCGTCGCGAATCGGATCATGGGGAACCGCGGTAACGACTTCATCCGCGGCCTCGGCGGCAGCGACTGGACGTCGGGCGGAGCCGGTAACGACACGTATCTGGTGGGGATCGCCGACGGCGACGATACGATCGACGAGCAGCTCGAAGGGGGACGCGACGTCCTCCGACTCGATCTGCAGGGCATCGACGTCACGAACCTCAGCGAGCGGACCTTCGCATCGACGATCACCGCTCGTCGGATCGGTCAGGATCTGCACGTATCGATCTGGAAGACCAACGGGCCGAGCCTTGCTTCGGTCCGGATCCGCAACATGGGGCGCGAAGAGGGGCGGATCGAGGCGCTCGAGATCTACAACGGCGGCCGCAAGGTCGGCCGAACGATCGATCTCGACTCGATCTACGTCCAGTCGGACGACCGCTACGCCCGCTTCCAGGTATCGGAGTTCTCGAGCTCCGTCGGTCAGATCGCACTCCGCGTCTGATCCGCGGTCGTCACGTCGAAGTCACGGCGACTCGGCGAGACCCTTTGGAACCTGTCGGCAAGAAATGATTTGAGCCGCCCGAGATCCTGCGATCTCGGGCGGCTCGTTTCGTTTGCGGCTGGGGCCGCTCGCGGCAACGCTTCGATCGATCAGCGCGGCGGGAGCGAGCTCGGACGATCGGTCGCGTCGCCGTCGACCACCAGGTCGTTCACCACCTCCTCGACGTCGTCCAAGCGGCGGATCAGCTCCTGAGCGAGTTGCTTGTCGTACCAGGTCGGGACCGAACCTTGGAGGACGATCCGCTTCTCGTGTCGCTGGAGTCGAAGCTTCCCCCCTCGGAACGAAGGATGGCGGTGGAGGCGGCGTGCGATCTCGGAGTCGTTGTCGGAGAAGGCCGC
>DMPQ01000292.1:0-232 GCA_003455945.1 Planctomycetaceae bacterium | reverse complement strand
GTCGCGCGCCGATCGACGTCACGCCATGACGACGTTGGCTCGCCGGTTCGTCAGGCGAGTCGGAATCCGTGGGTCATCAGGGCCAGCGCCGCGATCGACGACATCGCGATCGCGACCGTCATCATCGTTCGATCCCGCGCTCGCCGGTTCGAACGTTCGTCGCGCAGCGAACGGAGCAACGCGACTCGCGCGGCGACACTTGGATGACAAAGGCCCCCTCGATCATCCGCCA
>DMPQ01000414.1 GCA_003455945.1 Planctomycetaceae bacterium | reverse complement strand
TCTGTTCGTCGTGCTCGACACAGACGACCGTGTTCCCTCGATCGCGCAGCCGGCGGATACAGCCGCTCAGTCGCGACACGTCATGCGGGTGCATCCCCGACGTCGGTTCGTCGAGCACGTACAGCATGTGGACCAGCGTCGACCCGAGCGCCGTGGTGAGCGCGACTCGCTGCGCTTCGCCGCGGCTGAGCGTCCGAAGCGGACGTTCGAGCGCCAGGTAGCCGAGGCCGACGTCGTTCAGGTAACCGAGCCGCGAGCGGATTTCGGTCAGCAGCCCGCGAGCGACTTCCATGCGAGAACCGTCGAGATCGCCGCTGTCGAACCAGGCGGCGGTCTGTTCGATCGTCGCGCGACAGACCTCGGCGAGATTCCGATTCCCCAGTCGCCACGCGAGCGGGAACTTGCCCAGACGCGATCCGCCGCAGGCGTCGCACGTCACGTAGCTGTGCCAGCGGTTGTAGAAGACGCGCAGGTGCATCTTGTACTTGCGCCGTTCGAGCCAGCGGAAGAAACCGTCGAGGCCGCCGAAGTTCCGCTCCGGCACGCCGCGAACGATCAGCTCCTTCTGAGCGTCGCTCAGCCGCCTGAACGGCACGTCGATCGGCAGATCGTAGTCCGCCGCCAGCGCCAGCAGCTCGCGAAGCTCGTGCGAGTAGGCCGGCGTGTTCCACGGCGCGATCGCGCCGTCCTTGAGCGTCTTGCTGCCGTCGGGAACGATCAGATCCATGTCCCGGACCTGGATGCTGCCGAACCCTTCGCACTTGGGACAGGCGCCGAGCGGGCTGTTGTAGCTGAACAGTCGCGGCTCCGGTTCCGGAAACTCGATCCCGCACGTCTCGCACGACAAGCGACGGCTGAACCCGAGACGTCTCCAGGGGCGCTCGTCGATCGTCGCGATCGGAGCGGCGACGGGGAGCTCGTCCGCCCCTTCGACCCAGACGATGCAGCGCCCCGAACCGAGATCGTACGCCCCTTCGATCGAATCGGTCAGTCGCTCCGCCGTCACCTGCCCGACGCGCAATCGGTCGACGACGACGTTCGGATCGGCAGCCGTTCCGTCGGGCCAAGTCGGCGGCGACGCGATGTCGAAACTCCGCCCGGCGATCAGCCCTCGCACGAATCCCTGCTGCGCCAGTCGCTCGCACGTCTCGACGAACTCCTCGGCGTTCGTCGCGTCCATCGGCACCGAGATCATCAGCCGCGCGCCGTCGGGGAGCGCCAGAATCCGCGACACGATCGACTCGGGCGAGTCCTGTTCGATGGCTCGACCGCAGTCGGGACAGACGACCTGCGCGACACGAGCCCAGAGCAGACGCAGATAGTCGAGCAGTTCGGTCGCCGAGCCGACCGTGGCGCGACTCGAGGTCTGCGGCACGGTGCGAGTCACCGCGATCGCCGGCGGAATCCCCTCGATGTGATCCGCGTCCGGCTTGTCGAGCTGCTCGAGAAACTGACGGGTGTACGGCGAGAAACTCTCGATGTAGCGCCGCTGCCCTTCGGCATACAGCGTGTCGAGCGCCAAGCTGCTCTTGCCGCTCCCGCTGACGCCGCAGACGACGATCAGTCGACCTCGCGGCAGATCGAGATCGATGTCGCGCAGGTTATGGACCCGGACTCCCCGCAGCCGAATCGTCGCCTCGTTCACGCTCGCTCCTTCCGCTCCCTCGTTCCGCGATGCCGTTACCGGCGGCCTTCGTCGCAGGCCGTCGTTCGAAGGCGATCAGCGAGGGAACTCGGTCGTCACCGCTCCGGCCCCGTCGACCTGGCGAAGCGCCGGACCGCGCGGGTCGGCGACGACGATTCCGGTCCCGTCCGCCGCGATGCCGACCGGATAGACCAGCGTCTCGCTCGACGGCAGCGGAGTCGTCGTGCCGTCCTCGCCGATCCGATAGATCGTCTTGGCGTAGCTGTCCGAGACCCAGATCGAACCGACCGCGTCGATCGCGATCCCCGCCGGATACTGCAGAACGTCGGACGAGACGATGGTGGTCACCTGGCCGTTCGCTTCGATCCGCCGAACCGGATTCTCGTAGCCCGAGACGACCCAGACGCGATCCTCCTTGTCGCAGGCGAGAGCCCGCGGGGCTCGGATCGCCGCGACTTCGGTCGGCTCGACCGGTTCGCTCCCCGGCACCAGCTTCAGGATCCGGTGCAACTCGATGTCGGCGACGAAGAGATTGCCTTGCGAGTCGAAGGCGAGCCCCATCGGAATGCCGATCCGCTCCGACGAGATCGGCCGCGGCGGCGCATCGGCCGAGACTTCGAAGACGTTGCAGCCCCCCGAGTCGCCGACGAAGACGCGCCCGTCGGACGAGACGGCGATCGACCGCGGCGCATTGAGCGGCTCGCGATTGATCTTCGATCCGCGCACCAGAATCGACGCCTGGCCATCGACGATCTTCCAGACACCGGGCAGGTTCCGATCGACGACATACCGCGCCTTGTCGGGACCGATCGCCACGGCGAGCGGATAGAGCGGCGCCGTCGGCTCGGCGACACCGTCGGTCGCAGCGGTTTCCTGAGCGGCCACCGGAGCGTCGAACGCCGGACTCGACAGGAACATCGCTCCGCCCAGCACCCAGACGATCGAAGCCGCAGCGGCGATCCGCAGAGGCGTTCGCAGGCCGACGAACTGCTTCACGACGAGATTCCCGAATCGACGGAAGAAGGGAAAACGTCCGGGCAACCCGGGTTCGCCGTCGTGAGTTCCTGTGAGCGGAGCCGGCAACGACGAACGAACCCCCGATCTTCGCATGCCGCTGCTGCCGGTTCAACGGATCCGAATCGGATCCGGCAGAGGCCCGTGCCTCCCCAGCCCGTCCCTCCCCAGCGTGGGCCCGCGTCGTCCCCGACGCGCGGCCTTGCGACAGCGAGCTTTCGAGACACTTCGCAGCTCGAACGGAGTCGCCATCTCGAGCCCTCGGCTCGGGACGAGCCGGGGCCACGCAGGGTCCGAACCTGTCGACGACCCAACCAGCCCGAAGCGCAGCGCCTAGATCAGGCCCTGTCAGCAAATGCTGCGACCGGGGGCGGTCGCACTACGGCAGGAACCGCTGCGACCGGGGGCAGTCGCACGACGACGAACACCCCCAAGAAACGCGAAAACCCCGCGAGCGGGACTCGCGGGGTTCTCGTCGATCGGAGTGGAGGATAACGGGTTCGAACCGATGACCTCTACAATGCCATTGTAGCGCTCTCCCAACTGAGCTAATCCCCCGATGGGTTCGCTCGCCGAACGACGTTACCGACGATCGGCGGCGATTGCGAGAAAACTATCAACGCGGCTCCCGGGTGTCAAGGCGTGCGTCTCGGCCGCCGTTCTCCGTCTCGAAGCGGGCACCGAGTCCGACCGCGGCCGATCAATCGACGACTCGGACCACCGCGCCGCTGACGATCGCCGTTCGTCCCGACTCGGTCTCCAGCAACAGTCGGCCTCCGTCGTCGATCCCCAGACAGCGGCCGGTCCGTCGCTCACCTCGCTGTTCGAGTTCGACGATTCGGCCGGTCAGTTCGCAGCGAGCCCGAAACCGCTCGGCCCAATCATCAGGAGCGTCCGGCGGCGGAACGAGTTCGCGCCTGAGGCCGCGAATCACGGCGATCAGCACCTCGGCCAAGTCGCGCGTCCGCCCGTCGAACTCGTACGGACTCGTCCCCCTCAGCCGAACCTCTTCGGGCGCCTCGTCGAATCGCTGATTGACGTTCAGCCCGACGCCGATCACCAATCCGCTCGCCGAGGCGTCTCGCTCCACCAGAAGCCCCGCCACCTTTCGTCCGCCGAGCGACAGATCGTTCGGCCACTTGAGCGTCAGCGGAGCGGAGGGGGCGAGCAGCGACGCGAGGCCGCGAGCCGTTCCCAATCCGGCTCGCAGCGTCGACCGCGAGATCGCTTCGGCTCCGGTATCGATCGTCGGCCGGATCAGCAACGAGAAGGTGAGCCCGCCGTCGGCACTCCACCAGCGGTTTCCCCCTCGTCCGCGTCCTGCGGTCTGTCGCGCCGCGAGAATCAGCGTCGGATCGAGCCAATCCGCGGCCCTCAGTCGCTCGAGTCCGCGATCGTTGGTCGAGCCGATCGACGGATGGAACTCGAGCTCCGCCAACCCAGCCTCGCGCCGGACCTGGTCAAGCGTCGCTCGATCCCAGAGGGCTGCCGCGCTCGCGTCGAAACGATCGTCATCGTGCATGGGCGTTTCCTGCGGGAACTCGGCGCGATGCGGTCTTTCGAAAACGGATCGCCGCGACGTCGTCGATCGGGCGGCGCGACCTCGCCGCGCGGCATTCTGATAAGCTGCCCAAGCCGCGCGAAGAGGTCGATCGCGCGGCCGTCGCTCGACCGACGATCCGACGCACGGCGTCGACAGCGAGCGGCCTCGCGAACCGCGACCGGGAGCAGCAGCACGATGAGTTTTTCGTTGGCCGGCAAGGTGGCTCTGGTGACCGGAAACAGCACCGGACTCGGCAAGGGGATCGGACTGGCACTCGGCAAGGCAGGAGCCAAGGTGCCGATCAGTTACGCGAACCGTCTGGATCGGGCCGAGCAGGCGGCCGAGGAATATCGCGCGGCAGGGATCACCACCTCGATCTGCCGCGCCGACGTCACCTGCGAACGTTCGGTCGACGAACTCTTCTCGCAGATCGAACGGGATCTCGGACCGGTCGACATCATCGTGGTCAACGCCACGTGCGATCAGCCGCTCAAGCCGATCGAGCAGTACGACTGGGAATTCTACAAGAGCATGCTCGACTTCTTCGTGAAGAGTCCTTACCTGCTGGCTCGTCGAGCCCTGCCGCACATGAAGCAGCAGCGGCACGGGCGACTGATCAACATCACCAGTGAGGTCTACCAGCGGAGCGTCGCGCCGTTCAGCGCGTACGTCGCGGCCAAGGGGGGACAGATCGGCTGGAGTCGGAGCATGTCGCAGGAGCTCGCTCCGTTCGGCATCACCGTCAACATGGTGGCGCCGGGCTGGATCCCGGTCGAACGGCACGAGAAGGATCCGCAGGAGATGAAGCGGCAGCTCAAGCAGATCGCGCGCAAGGGCCGCAACCAGGCGCTCAAGGACTACGTCGTCTACCCGGCGCTGTCGGGTCGGCAGTGGCGCACGACGCTCGCGGCCAACGCCGCCGCCAACGTCACGCGCAACCTGTGGTCCTACGTGATCATCTTCTGCGGCCACTTCCCCGACGGGGCGCTCCACTTCACCGAGGAGGAGATCGAGGACGAGACCCGCGCCGAGTGGTACCTGCGGCAGGTGCTGGGCGCGGCCAACTTCGAGGGCGGCCCGCTGCTGCACGTCCTCTCGGGCAACCTCGGCTTCCAGATCGAGCACCACCTCTTCCCCGACCTGCCCTCGAACCGCTACGCCGAGATCTCGGTGCGGGTGAAGGAGCTGTGCGCGAAGTACGACATCCCCTACACCGTCGGGCCGCTGCACCAGCAGTACGGCCAGGCCCTCCGCACGATCATCAAGCTGTCGGTGCCCAACGGCTGGACGAGCAACGACCAGCCCTTCGACTCGGCTCGTCCCTCGCCGGCTCAGGAACCACCCGAGCCGCCGACCCCGCCGCG
>DMPQ01000059.1:335-11855 GCA_003455945.1 Planctomycetaceae bacterium | reverse complement strand
CCGACGAGCTTCGTCCGCTCGCCGTAGATCGCGGTATCCCGATGGACCCAGTCGGCCGTACGGACCCAGAACAGGACCGTGACGGCCGTCAGGATCAGCTTGGTCATCGACAGGTAGAAGCCGGGACCGCGCAGCATCGAATGCGGATCGCTCCGCGGTTCGACGAAGTACTCCGGCCACTCCTGAGCGACGAGCGGCGCGAGATCGAGCCCGAGCCAGAAGAGGGCGACGAGCGGGAACGTGGTTCCGATTCGGATCATTAGAGGATGCCCGGCTGCGAGACGTTGATCCCCTTGAGCGCCATCTTCAGAGAATCCTTGTTCGGCGCGACGGCGAAGGCGGTCGGCCGGTCGATCAGTTCCTTGTCGATCAGCGACTTCAGACTCATCGTGAAGTCCTGCATTCCCTCTTCGGCGCCGATTCGGATCGCGTCGGCGAGCTTGGCGTCCTGTTCCTCCAGGATCAGCTTGCGGATCGTCGGATTGAGCGTCATCACCTCGCACGTCGGCACCCGTCCGACTCCCGGCTTGATCGACGGGAGCAGCTTCTGCGCGATGATGCACTTCATGTTCATCGCCATCGCCGAGCGGATGGCGCCGTGCATCTCTTCGGGGAAGAGGTCGAGAATTCGGCCGATCGTGCTCGGAGCGCTCGACGCGTGGATCGTTCCGAAGACCAGGTGACCGGTTTCGGCGGCGTGGATCGCCGTGAGAAACGTCTCTTCGTCTCGCATTTCGCCGACCAGGATGANNGGTCGCGCATTTCGCCGACCAGGATGATGTCGGGATCCTCTCGGACCGCGTGCTTCATCGCGATGCTGAAGTCGACGACGTCATGCCCGATCTCGCGCTGGTTGATCAGGCACTTGTCCTCCTTGAAGACGAACTCGATCGGATCCTCGAGCGTCAGGATGTGCTTGCGGTAGATCCGGTTGATGTAGTTGAGCATCGACGCGATCGTCGTGCTCTTGCCCGACCCCGTGACTCCGGCCAGCAGCACCATCCCCTGGTCGTGATGGCACTGCGACTCGATCACCGGCGGCAGGTTGAGTCCTTCGAAGTCGGGAATGAAGTTGTTGACGCGACGCGCGACCAGCCCGATCCGTCCGAGCTGCTGGAGCATGTTGACTCGGAATCGCCACGACTCGCCGTCGACGTCGACGATGTGCGCAAAGTCGGCTCCGCCATCCCGCTGAAAGATCCCTCGCGCCCGATCGTTCATCATCGGGAAGAGCAGATCGACCATCTCGGCCAGTTCGATCGGCGGATGATCGAGCGGCTTGAGCGTGCCGTTGACTCGGACGATCGGCGGATTGCCGACCTTCATGTGGAGGTCGGAGCCCTTGAGCCGGACCAGAGCGCGGAAGAACTTGTTGACCTTCAGGTCCTCGCGCTGCTGCAGCAGACGCGCCTTGAGGGCCTCCTGGGTCTCGAGCGGAGGCGCATCGGCCCCGTGCTTCTTCTCGGTCGTCGCCATCAAACGGCTCCCTCGGCCTCGCTCCCCGATCGGTCCCGATTCACAAGCGAACCGGAATCCCTCGGGAAGCCATCAGTTCCTTCGTGGCGCGGATGCCGTACTCCCCGAAATGGAAGATACTCGCCGCGAGCACCGCGTCCGCCTTGCCCATTGTAATCGCGTCCGCCAGATGTTCAGGGCGTCCCGCCCCGCCGCTGGCCACGACCGGAATCGAAACCGCCTCGGAGACCGCCGCGGTCATCTCGAGGTCGTAGCCGTCCTTGGTCCCGTCCCGGTCCATGCTGGTCAGGACGATCTCGCCGGCCCCCAGCCGCTCGACCTCGCGAGCCCAGGCGACCGCTTCGAGACCGGTCGAGACCCGGCCTCCGTTGATATGAACCTCCCAGACCTCGCGACCGTCACGCCGGATCCGCTTCGGATCGATGTTCACGACGATGCACTGGCTACCGAATCGGGAGGCCGCTTCGCGGACCAGGTCGGGGTTCCGGCAGGCGGCCGAGTTGATCGAGACCTTGTCGCAGCCGGCGTTGAGCAGCTCGCGGATGTCGTCGGTCGTCCGGATGCCGCCGCCGACCGTCAGCGGCATGAAGACCTGATCGGCGGTCCGGCGGACGACGTCGATCAGGATCGATCGCCCCTGATGGCTGGCCGAAATGTCCAGAAAGACGAGCTCGTCCGCCCCTTCGCGCTCGTAGCGAGCCGCCACCTCGACCGGATCCCCGGCGTCGCGCAGGTTGACGAAGTTGACGCCCTTGACGACNNACCGGATCCCCGGCGTCGCGCAGCTGCAGGAAGTTCGTCCCCTTCACGACCCGGCCCGCATCGACGTCCAGGCAAGGAATCACGCGTTTGGCCAGCATCGGTCCTCGGTCCGAAACCCTCTCGCGAAGGTCTCGTGCTAGAAGCGGGCGTCGATCGACAAGCGACGAGTGCGGTCACCCGATGGTCATCCGACGACGGCGTCGCTCCCGATCGGACACCGCTCGGTCGTCCGCGGTCGCGAGCCGTCGCGTCGATTTCCGGANNCACGGCACTGTAAGCAGGGGGAAAACGAGGGTCAACCGAATCGGCCGACCTTCGCGATCGCCTCGGCGACCATGTCCAGGCACTGCCGCATGTCGTCCACCGGATTGTCCGGGTTCGCTTCGTACTCGAGCGACAGCGACCCGTCTGCCGGGAACTCGACCTTCCGCAGGGCGAGGAAGAGTTTCTCGAGATTCAGAAACCCGGTACCGACGATCACGTTCCGAGATTCCGCCTCCTGCTTTTCCTCGTCCTTCACGTGCAGCGCAAAGACCCGCTTGCCCAATCGCTCGACCGCCACGACCGGGTCTTCCTTGCTTCGGATGAAGTGCCCCGTATCGACACAGGCGCCGATCGACGGATGCTTCCCTTCGACCGCCCGGACGACCGAATCGATCGAGTCGTAGAGCGCCCCCGGGCCATGATTATGGATGGCGATCCGGATGCCGTACTCCTCGACCAGCTTCTCGAGACTGTCGAAGCTGTTCGGTTCGGGGTTCGCCGTCAGGATCCCGATTCCGGCTCGCTTGGCGAACTCGAACATCGGTCGATTCGCCTCGTGATCGCCGCCGAACGAGGCGACTCCGTGCGCCCGCACCTTGATCTCGGCTCGTTCGAAGAGCCCCAGAAGCTCGGCCAGCTTCTCTCCTTCGGCATCGGTCGGCAGATGCTGACCGAAGAGCTCGACGTTATGCAGGCCGAGCC
The DNA here is from genome assembly GCA_003455945.1 of Planctomycetaceae bacterium. Taxonomy (GTDB): domain Bacteria; phylum Planctomycetota; class Planctomycetia; order Pirellulales; family Pirellulaceae; genus UBA11682. The sequence goes on along the minus strand of DMPQ01000059.1, from coordinate 8,651 downwards.
CCTGCAGATGCCGAACCGCCTCGACCACGCCGAAGTTACGGAGCGAATAGCTTTGGGCGCCGATCGGCCAGCCGAGGAACCGATCCTCGTCGCGCATGCCCGATCGCACCGCCGGCGGGAACGCCAAGGCGAGCGAAGCGGCGGCGGTCCCGGCGAGGAACGAGCGGCGACTGAGGGGGCGAGACGACGGCGAGAGAGGCATCGGTCGGACTCCGGTGGTGTCGAGTGGGGCGAGCGGAACAAGAGACAAGGGACGACGAGAATCGCTCCCGACGGAACGGATGAGTTCGAGGTCGCCGACGATCGGGATCGCGATTCCTCGGCCCGTCACGGCAATCACGTCAGGCGGTCGCGGAAAAGGCGCGGATCGAGTCCTCACGATAGCGGCAGCGCGGGAGCGATTCCAGAAAGCTCCGCCCGTACGGCTTGGTCTTCATCCGCGGATCGAGGATCACGACGATGCCGGTGTCGGTCGCACTCCGGACGAGACGCCCGAACCCCTGGCGGAGACGGATGATCGCTTCGGGGAGCTGATAGTCGCGGAACGGATTCCCGCCGCCGGCCCGAATCGCTTCGAGTTTCGCTTCCAGCAGCGGCTGGTCGGGAACGGCGAACGGCAGTCGGGNNCCCCCGGCACGTCGACTCCCTGCCAGAAGCTGTCCGCGCCGAGCAGGATCGCTCGCCGTTCGGCCCTGAACTTCTCGAGCAGCTGTCCGCGCGGCGTGCCGTCTCCCTGCGAAAAGAGCGGCATGTCGTTTCGGACGCACCACGGCGTCAGATGCCGCTGGATTCGCCGCAAGAAGTCGTAGCTGGTGAAGAGGACGAAGCAGCCCCCGTCGGTCTCGCGAGCGTAGTGCCGGATCGCCGCCGCCGTCTCGCGCTCGAACTCCGCCGTCGACGACGGGTCGGGCATGTCGCCGACGCAGATCAGTTCGACCTGCGAGGCATAGTCGAAGGGACTGTCCAGCTTCAGCGACTCTCCTCGCGTCAGTCCGACTCGCGACCGGAAGAAGTCGAACTCGCGCTCGCCGCCGGACGACAGGGTGGCGCTCGTCATGATGACGCACGATGTCTTGTCGAAGAGCTCTTCGCGCAGCGTCGACGCGACGTCGATCGGGCTCGAGGCGAGTTCCAGCCGGAGTCGATCGTGGCGCGTTCGCTGCGCTTCCATCCAGTAGACGTGCGCTTCCTGGTCCTGATCGAGCCACGACGCGATCGACTCGGCCAGCGACAGGCACCGATCATGTGCCGACGTGAAGTTCTGCCGCTCCGATTCGTCGTCGATCTTCGTCGACGCGCGGCGCAGCGCCGCAGCGAGCGAAGAGAGTTCGGCCGACAGCCGGTTCTCGATCGGTAGCGTCTCGTGCACCCGCCCGTTGAAGTTCCGCTCGCGCGACTCACGACGGGTCCGCCACTCCTCGAGCTGATCGAACAGGTCGCTCGCCGCCTGGCGGCAATCCTCGACCTGCCGCTGTTCGCGCAGGAACCGGGCGTCGACCAGCAGCCCCTTGTTGGTCCGGTCGTTGTAGAGACGGCCGAGCAGGTAGTCGATCTGCCCGTTGGTGATCTGCAGCCCCAGGTGATCGGCGGCGACCGACTCGAGCGTATGCGCCTCGTCGAAGATCACCGTGTGGTATTCGGGGAGCAGACTGACGCCGTTGCGGCGCAGCGCCAGGTCGCTGAAGAACAGGGCATGGTTGACGACGATCAGCTGCGCATGCTGGGCTCGTCGCCGCGCCCGAAAGTAGAAGCAGTCCTTGTAGGTCGGGCAGCTCTTGCCCAGACAGTTGCCCGAGTCGCTCGCCGCTTCGTCCCAGACGGCCGACGACGGAACGAACGGAAGTTCGGCGAGCGAGCCGTCGTGAGTCGTGTCGGACCAGCGGGCGATCGCATCGAGCTGGTCGATGTCCTCGGGGTTCGAGAAGAGCTGCACGGCGCGGCGGCGAGCGGAGTCGAGTCGCCGAAGACTCAGATAGTTCCGGCGCCCCTTGGCGAGCACGGCCGTGAACTCGCGAGGGATCACCGCCTTGAGCAACGGCAGGTCCTTGCCGAGCAGCTGTTCCTGGAGCGCGATGGTATGCGTCGAGACGACGATGCGCTTCGGCGGGCCGGGCTGATCGAGTTCCTGATCGGCCGTCGCCGCCAGGATTGCCGGCACCAGATAGCCGAAGCTCTTGCCGACGCCGGTCCCCGCTTCGACGACCAGATGCCGCCCGGCGGCGATCGCTGAGGCCACCGCATCGGCCATCTCGAGCTGCTGCGAGCGATGCTCGTAGCGTTCCAGGCGCGCGGCGATCCGCTGGCCGGGACCGAGAATGTCGTGGGACGAAAGCATCCGGTCAACATAGCGTTGCCGCTCGTCGCTTCCCATCGGTCGAGCGATTCGCCGCAACCGAGTCCCGGCGGTCAGCGAGACGGTTTCGGTCGGTAGGGCGAACGCGCGCCGCGAACTTTCCTAGGGGTTCTCGGCGGTACGCGGTCGTTCCAGATCGACGCGGTCGAACTCGGTCCCCTCGGCATCGACGGCGACCAGCGACGAGCTTCCGTCGGGGCGGATCGTGACGTGCCACAGATGGTTGCGCGGCTCGGCCTTTTCCAGCCACCAGGCGACCTCCGGCTCAGGCACCTCGCGCGTGGTGACTCCCCACGCACCGTCCCCCAGATACAGCAACCCCGCCTCGTTCGGTTCGTGCCGCAGCAGTCGGCGCGAACGCTTGAAGTTGTGGTGATCGTTCTCGAAGATCGCCGTCACTCCGTAACGCTCGAGCGTTGGCACCCACTCTTCGCGCAGCGTCCGCGAGATCTCGGCATCGATCGGCAGACCGTTCTCGGGCGCCTTGGTCGTTCCGTAGGCGGGGTAGTGCCAACAGGCGAACAGGAAGGTCGACGCGCGCCGAGCCGCCATGGCTCGGTCGAGCCAGAGTGCCTGACCGCCGGCGATCGGCTGCGTATGCCCCGAGTCGAGCACCAGCAGCGACAGATAATCGCCGAAGTCGAGCGCGTAGTACGAACGATCCTCGGGGAGCGTGAAGAGCGAGTAGAAGTACGGCGCCTCGGCCGGTGTCTTGCCGTAGCCTCCTCGCACTTCGTGATTCCCGATCGCCGCGACGATCGGCAACAGACGGCGATCGGCGCAGCGAGCCGCTCGTGTCCAGGACTGGAGCCAGTCGATCCAGCGCGACGCGGTGACGCCATTGGCGTAGGCCAGATCGCCACCGAGGAGCGCGAAGTCGGGTTCCCGCTTCGCCGCCTGACGATTCATCGCATCGACCATCGCCCGAGAGTGCATCATGTCGCCGCCCGTGACGAAGGTCACCGGTCGATCGAGCGTCCGAGGCATCGTTCGGAATCGCCACGCATCGGCAGCCGAGGGAGCGGAGTCGCCGATCCCGAACTCGTAGACCGTATCCGGCTCGAGACCGGTGAGCTCCACGAAACGTCGCTGCAGGACCGACGGCCCGACCGCTCGACGCTCGGCCGTGGCGATCGACCATGCCGGCTCGGTCGTCGCTTCGCTCGCGCCGCCGCTCGTCGCGTCGGTGGTCGCCCGCGGGAGCGGTCGATAACGGACCGTCAGCGAACTGTCGGCATAGAGATCGACCCAGTTGATCGTCATCGTCGTCGACGGATCGCGCGTCCAAGTCAGATAGACGCCGATCACGTCAGGCTCGGCTGCTGCCGCGGAGCCGGTCGTCATCGTGGTGACGACCATCCATGAGGCGACGACGGCAACGAGCGATCGACGGACGAAACGAACGGCCGGCGACGATCGGAGTGGGGAGGCGGGCATGGTGAGACTCAGGCTGGAAACGGAGGCGGGGTCTGTCGTCGTGCGACCGACCCCGGTCGCAGCGGATGAAAAAAGCGAGGCACGGGGACCCCTGCGCTTGGCGCTTCGGGCTGGAAGGACACGGGGGCGCGTATCACGTCCCGTCAGGGACGGCTGACAATAGCCCACCGATTCATCGGTGGGGCAACGAGCGCCGGTAACGCGAAACGAGGAGTCCCGTCAGGGACGAAAGAACCTGCCGCGTGAACAAGCTCGCGGGCCGTTGCTCGGTGCTGGTCTGTCGTCCCTCCGGGACTCGGAACTCTGCGGGTTGAGACTCGATACCCGGCGATAAATCGCCGGGCTATTTTCGGTCGTCCCTGGCGGGACTTCTCGGCCCTTTGTCGCGGCGTTTTCGCCGTCGAGACACGGGGACCCCTTGCTGACGCTACGGGCTGGAGAGGCACGGGGGGGCCTCGGCAGGCTCATCGGTTTCGGCCGCGGCGAGGGAGATCGGGCATCGTGATCCCGCGAGTCGACGTCTTGACTCGACACAGATACATGTCGGCGGTGACGTACAGCCAACCATCTTCGCCGAACGTGCAGTTCGCCGTCGCTTCGCCCGTCAGGATCCGGCCGAGGAGCTTTCCTTCCGGCGACAGGATCAGGACTCCTCCGGGACCGGTCGCCCAGAGATTGCCGTGCTCGTCGACGGCAAGTCCGTCGGGCAGTCCGGGAACCTTGCCGACCTGATCGGTCGAGTCATGAAGAATGCGGCTCTCGCCGAGCGTCCCATCCTCGTTCACGGGGAACGCCTTCCAGATCGCCGCCTGAGGATCGCTCTGCGCGACGTACAGCGTCCGATAGTCTGGCGAGAAGGCGATGCCGTTGGGGCGAGTCATCTCGTCGGTCAGCAGTTCGACCTTGCCGTCGACGATCCGATAGACGCCGCACCAGTCGAGCTCTCTCGCCGGATCGTCGTACGCCTTGGGGAGACCGTACGGCGGATCGGTGAAGTAGACGTTCCCCGAGCGGTCGAGAACCAGATCGTTGGGGCTGTTCAGACGCTTGCCGTCGTAGCGATCGGCCAGCACGGTGAACGAGCCGTCCGCTTCCTGGCGCTTCACCATCCGATCGCCGTGGCAGCACATCAGCAGACGACCTTCGGCATCGAAGATCAGTCCGTTCGTGCCGGGTTCGTATCCGGCGAACCGCTCGGTGCCGGTGTATCCCGACGGCTGCAGATAGATCGACGGTTCGCGCCCCGGACGCAGGCGGACGATCTGGTTACGGGGAATGTCGGAGAACAGGAGCGAGCCGCTCCGCGGATCCCAGGCAGGCCCTTCGGACCATTCGAAGCCGGCCGCGAGCACCTCGATCCGCGCATCGGCGGGCAGCAACGAATCGATTTCGGGAGAGGTCCGTTCGATCTCGCCGATGATCTTCAGCGGTTCCACCTGAACCTGACGCCCGCCGCGACCGGCGCGAGGGGGATCGGATTCCTGAGCCGAAAGAAGGCCGGCAGCGGCCAGGACGAGAGGCAAGGTCGCGCAGAGCGGGCGAAGCATGGTCGGACCTCGGAGAGAGTGTGTGGGAGTGCGCGCGGCGGCGCGGCGTGCGAGGCCTCGTCGATTGCCGGTCGAAAAGAGCTCCCGAACGCACGGGCCAATCTAGTGAAGCGAACGGCGCCGAGCAACGAAACGCCGCGTCGCCGCAGCGGCGCCGCTCCCCCCCGTCACGGCTCGACTCAGCCGCGCAGCGACTCGCGCCGCAGCGAGCGATCGACCAGGCAGTCGGTCGGCAGTCGCCCGGCCAAGACATCGACGATGCAGCGTGCCGCGAGCGAACTCGCCGCGATCTGCCCCTCGTCGTCCAGGCCTCCCATGTGCGTCGAGAGGATCAGCCGGGGGGCGCCGAGCAGCGGACTGTCGAGCGGCAGCGGTTCGCGCGCGAAGACGTCCAGCCCCGCACCGAGCAGGTGCCCCGAGACGAGCGAAGCGACGAGCGCGTCCTCGTCGACCAATCCCCCTCGCCCCATGTTGAGCAGGATCGCACGCGGCTTCATTCGCGCGAGTGCGGCGGAGTCGATCAGGTTGCGAGTCGACGGTGTGCAGGGGCAATGCAGGCTGACGATATCCGCGCGGTCGAGCAGTTCGTTCACCGTCGCGACTCGCTCGATCCCGATCGCCGCCGCATCGGCGTCGGTCAGCAAGGGATCGAAGCCGAGGACCGACATCTCGAGCCCCTGCATGCGACGGATCACCGCTCGACCGATCCGACCGACGCCGATGATGCCGAAGATCTTTCCCGCCATCCGCGGCAACGCGACTCGCGACCAGTCACCGGCGCGGACCTGACGATCGCGGTCGATCACCGCGCGCGAGATCCCCAGCAGGAGCGCGAGGGTCTGTTCGGCGACGCTCGCTTCGAGCGTTCCCGGCGTGATCGTCACGGCGATCCCCAGTTCGCTCGCCGCCGCGATGTCGACCGAGTCGTAGCCGACTCCTTGTCGCGCGACGATCTTCAGCCGCGAAGCGCCGAGAATCTCGCGGTCGAGCGGCTCGGTGCTCGCCAGCATCCCTTCGACCTGCTCCTCGATCAGCAGTCGACGAATCACTTCGCGCTGCAGCGTGTCGACTCCGATCGGCGGAAAGACCACCTCGTGTCCCGCCTGTTCCAGCAGATCGCGATAGGGCCCGGGGCGGCGCTGCAGCAGATGCGGCGTGACGAGAACGCGAGCCATGGTGCGGAGATCCTGCGCGGTGGGAGCGAGCGGACCGGAGCGACGTCGAAACGCGGGAGAGCGAAGCCGCAGGGAAGTAGGACGAGCCGGAAATCGTACCGCTGCGGCGAAGCGCCTGCCACGAGCGGCCGACCTGTCGACCGTCCGCCGCGTGCGACGATCGGCGATCCCTTCTACAATCCGGCGTCTCGCCGCCGACCGAGTGCGGTCGATCGGCAGGAGCGAATCGGGAAGCGAGGGTTTCGATGGCGGACGGAGTTTGGGATCGGATCCGGATCGTCGGAATCGGCGACGACGGCGCCGAAGGACTGTCGACCGAAGCACGGCGTCTGTTGTCGGAAGCCGATCTGATCATCGGTCCCAAGGGAGCGCTCGAGCTGCTGCCGGAATCGGGCGCCGAACGGGAGGTGCTCGGGAGCGACCTCGAAAGAGCGCTCGAGCGTCTGCGATCGGCGCAGGCCGGACGAGTCGTCGTGCTCGCCTTCGGTGATCCGCTCTTCTTCGGTACCGCCCGTTTTCTGATCGATCGCTTGGGCAAGGATCGCTTCCAGGTCGTTCCGCACGTCTCGTCGATGCAACTCGGCTTTGCCCGAGTCAAGGAGAGTTGGGACGACGCATTGCTGGTGAATCTCAGCCAGGCCGACTGGCGGCGCACGGTCGAGCGGATTCGCGGCGCCGAGAAGGTCGGTCTCTTTACCACCGACGAATCGACGCCGGACCGGATCGCCGCTCGTCTGCTCGAAGTCGGAATCGACTACTTCACCGCTTATGTCTGCGAGCATCTCGGATCACCGAACGAGCGGGTGACTCACGGCGACCTGAGCGAGATCGCGACGAAGTCGTTCAGCACGCTGAACGTGATGATCCTGGTCCGAAAGCCCGGGATTCCCGAAGCGGCGGTGCTGCCGCGCGGAAAACGCGTCTTCGGAAACCCGGACACCGAGTTCCTGCAGAGTCAGCCTCGCCGCGATCTGGTGACGCCGGGCGAGGTGCGGGCTCTGGCGCTCGCCGAGATGGCGCTGACCCCGGGAGCGATCGTCTGGGATGTCGGAGCCGGAAGCGGGAGCGTCGCGATCGAAGCGGCTCGCCTGGCTCCGCACGGCTCGGTCTATGCGATCGAGTCGGATCCGGACGATGTCCACCTGATCGCCGAGAATGCGCGGCGCTTCGGCGTCTTTCATCTGACTCCGGTGCACGGAGTCGCCCCCGAGGCGTGGCGCGAACTCCCCGATCCGACCAGCATCTTCGTCGACGGGACCGGACGGAGCGTCGCGCAGATCACGCGCGCCGCCTTCGCGCGACTCGTTCCCGGCGGCCGAATCGTCGTCAGCGTCGGCGCTCCGGAACGTCTGACCGACGTCCGAGCCGCGTTGGTCGAACTGGCCGGCGATGCCGACGTGCTGATGATCAACGTCGCTCGCGGCATCGCTCAGCTCGAGACGACTCGCTTCCAGGCGGTCAACCCGAGCTTCCTGATCACGGCGACCAAGCCCGAATCCAAGTAAGACGAATGCGACGACGGTCGCAACGTGGTCACTCGGTCGTCGTGCGACCGCCCCCGGTCGCAGCGCCTGCGATGCGAGGCACGAAGTCGCGGAGATCCCGGCGCTTCGCTTCGGGCTGGTTGGGTCGTTGATGAGATCGCACCCGACGTGGCCCCGGTTCGTCCCGAGACGCGGGGATGTGACGGCGACACCGAACGAGCTGCGCTGCTTTTCGGGACCTCGGAGTCGAACGGCCGCGCGTCGGGGACGACGCGGGCCCACGCAAGGGCGACGCGTCTTGCGTGGGCCCGGCCACTCCG
>DMPQ01000059.1:0-261 GCA_003455945.1 Planctomycetaceae bacterium | reverse complement strand
GGCTGGGAGGACACGGGGAGGACGCGGGTGATCGCGTCGATTCGTTACGGCGCGGGAGGGTCGTCGGACGATTCGGGAGCGGCCGGCATCGCGGGGGCCGGAGGGGGTTCGGGGGAAGTCGGACGGTCGGGTTCCGACTTCGGAACTTCGATCCCCTCGCCGGCCGGTCGCTCGATGGCGCCGTCGGGGAACGAAGCGCTGCGCGGAATCATTGCGCCGAAGCGGAGCAGTTCGCCGGGGAGCTCCGAGGTGTTCCCCGAG
>DMPQ01000136.1:4091-4283 GCA_003455945.1 Planctomycetaceae bacterium | reverse complement strand
CCCCACGACCTCCGCGCCGAGTCCGAGCTGAACTTTCCGATGCCGAGTACCGCCCGCCTGGCGATGCACGTCGACCAGCTGCATCGCGAAGGAACCAAGGTGACGCCGACGCTGCTGGCGAAGCACTTCCGCCTCGACGAGACGGTCATCAGGAACATCCTGCGACGCGCCGAGTTCCTGCAGCTGCTGCGG
>DMPQ01000136.1:0-4062 GCA_003455945.1 Planctomycetaceae bacterium | reverse complement strand
CGTGCCTGGGAGGAACGCCGTCGCGCTCGTGCTCGCGCCGAGGTGCTGATCCCGTCCGCGACGACCTGGGACGATCCCGAACTCATCGGCCACCAGGTCTTCTACCGTCGCGAGCATCTGGTCGAGGCCTCGCAGACCCGCGGACGCGTGCATGGCTTCGAGTTCGTTCGGCAGTGCTGGGAAGCGTTGCTGGCCGGCGGCGTCGAGGAGCGCTGCATCGGCGCCGAAATCATCCGGCCGTGGATCGACTCGGTCGTCGAGTGGGTCGAGAAGGAGATCAGACCGGATCGACTCGACACGCCGCGACTGCCGGACGAGGCCCTCGTCGAAAAGCAGCGACGGATGCTCGAGGAAGTCAAGGAAGTGATCGCCACGAGCGATCCGACCAAGCCGTACGCGATCCTCAAGCGTCTGAACGAGATCACGCGAGAAGAACTGCAGTGGCTTTGGCCCGGCCGCATTCCGCTGGGCAAGCTGACGCTGCTCGCCGGCGACCCCGGACTCGGCAAGTCGTTCGTGACGCTCGACCTGACTGCCCGCGTCTCGCGCGGCGATTGCTGGCCCGACACGCCGCTGCTGAAGCAGCCGGCCGGCAACGTCATCCTGCTCAACTGCGAGGACGACGCGGCCGACACCATCGCGCCGCGTCTCGATCGAGCCGGCGTCGACGACACGCGAGTCGTCCTGCTCGAAGGGGTCAAGAGCTTCGATCGCCGGCGGCAGTTCTCGCTCGAGTCGGACCTGCCGCGTCTCGAGGAGACGCTGGTGCAGTACCCAGGGACTCGCCTGGTCGTGATCGATCCGATCGCCGCCTACTGCGGCAAGGTCGATTCGCACAAGAACAGCGACGTCCGAGGTCTGCTCGCGCCGCTGGCCGAACTCGCCGGTCGGTTTCAGGTGGCGATCCTGACCGTGACGCACCTCGCCAAGTCGGGCGGCTCGAAAGCGGTCTATCGCGCGATGGGGTCGTTGGCGTTCGCCGCGGCCGCTCGCGCCGTGTGGGCGGTGACGAAGGACGGGAACGACTCGCGCAGACGCTTGCTGCTGCCGGCCAAGCTCAACCTGGCACGCGATCCCGCCGGTCTGGCCTACACGATCGAGGATGGGCGAGTCGTCTGGGAGTCGCAGCCGGTGTCGATGCATGCCGACGAGGCGTTCGCGGCCGAGCTGCGAGCGGAGGCCAAGCCCGACCACCGAGCTCACGAGCGGCAGGAAGCGGCGGCTTGGCTGCGCTCCGAACTGGCCGGCGAAGGCGTGCGTTCGACGCAGCTGATCGCCGATGCGAAAGAGCAGGGGATCTCGGAACGCACGCTGCGTCGCGCCTTCGCCGAGCTTAGCGGCCGAGCCAAGAAGGGGACCGATGGATTCTGGTACTGGCAGCTCCCCGATCGGCTCGTTGCTCAAGTTGGCCAGCAAGATGGCCACTGCGCCCCGTGATGGCAGAGCTGGCCATGTTGGCCGAGTTGGCAGAGATCACGTCACACCACAGACACCCCAAGATGGCCATGTCAGCCACTTGTAAGGAAGGTTGCCAAGAAAGAGTCGTGGAGGGGCAGGGGGATCAAGAGACGAAAGGTCGAAGGCTGCCAACTTGGCCATGTCGGCCAGCTCTGCCATCACGGGAGGGTGGTGGCCAAGTTGGTCGGAGGCGTGCGACAGGGCGAATCAAGCGGAGCAGGGTAAAGCGCAATAGGTACTTGGCGTGACTCGTGGTCACGAGACGCCCGCGGGAACAGTCCCCGTCCTAATCACAGTTTGCTCCGCGTGTCCGGACTCCGAAAGGGCGATCAAGGTGCCCCCAGCTTCCCCCCAGGACGCAAGTCACGTCGGCCCGGTCGACGACATCGACGCGATCCTCTCGGATGCCGAGCGGCTCTGTCGAACGATCGCCGGCGACGACCTGGAGACCGTACCGGTGTACCTGCTGCCGCAGTCACGCCTACCCGTCGGGCTCGCAACGAAGCACCACTACGCCTTCACGCACCCTCGGGCTGACCTGATCTACCGCGAACACATCCCGATGTGGCGAGGTCGGGGCCCCTGCGCCGTGATCAACGACCTCGGCATCGCGGAGGACTTCGAGGTCGACGATCACGCCTACGTCATCACCGCGTTGGTGCTCCACGAACTGGCCCATATGCTCGATCGCCCGGCCCTGTTCGATCAGCAGGGCTGCGACGATCCCAATCGGCTTAAGTTCGACGCGATGGTTCTAGCCGAGACATCGCAGCGAGCGGCGCTCGGAGGCGTTCCGGCGTACTGGGGCCACGGCCCGAGCTTCCTACGGATCGCCATCCACCTGGCCTATCGAGCCTGCCGTGCCGGCTTCGCGGTCCGTCCAGCCGGCGTCGTCGCGACCTCGCGCCTCGGTCTGTCGCCGATGGCCGGTTACGAGGAGACACTCGGAGACGAGCCTCGCCGTCTGCGCCATTCAAGCCTTCGGCAGTTGGCTGTCACCCCGCCGCCCCACGCTTTCACGCGTCAATGGCGCACCGACCTTCGTCGATTTCAAGATCAAACCGCATCAAACCCGGAGTGCCCTTATGAGCATTGCGTCGTTCTTCGAGAAGATGGTCGGGATGCAGCGACAGCGAGCGGAGCAGAAACGGGGACACTATCGCGAACTCGTCGCGGCGATCGCCTCCGGCAGTGAACCGAGCCCGACCGAGATCGAGCAACTCCTGACGGAGACTCAGAAGTCGGTCGACGATCTGCGGCGCGATGTCGAGAAGCAGCAGCACCGCGCGAAGCTCAAGGCTAGCGTCGCGTCGATACCAGGGTTTGAAGCGGAGCGGGCAGCGATCGACGCCCAGATCGCCGCCGCGGACAAAAAGCTCGCCGAATCCGAGAGCCAGCACGAGGAGACCGTCCATCCGCTCCACCTCCGGCGTCGCGAGGTCGATCAGGCAATCTCCGACGGCGAGGCTGCGCGCAGGGAGCTGGTCTCCTCCTGCGAGGACGCCGACCTGCGACGCGAGTTGGAAGACATCAACCAGCAGCTGCAACGCGCCGGCGAATCGACCCGCGACTACAAGGACAGCGCCGGGCGTCTTGATCGTATGGCCGCCTACGAGCACGAGGTCGCGGGGCATGAACTGATCAAGTCCGAAGCGGCTCGTCATCGCGAACAGGCCGTTACCTACGAGACCGAGGCGGAGTCCCTCCGTCGCAAGGCGAAGAAGCTTGAGAAGCTGCAGGCGGATCTCGCCAAGCGTTGTGAGGAGATTGAACAGCAGATGCGGCGATCGTAGATCCGGTCGCGACCATCTTGTGGCCTGCGGATACGGTCGACTCAATGTCGGCCGATTAGAAATGGATGTGCGTCCGCAAGTCGATCCTTACGTTGGCAAGCTGTTCAGGGGACTTCGCGAATCAACCGCTCGACCGAAAGGAGGAAACCGACCTTTTCCCTTGACCCGCGGACTCCGCGAACTGAGAATCGGCGATCCAGGCTGAATTGGAGAATACTACTCCTCTGGCGTCTCGATACTTTGCGTTCACTACGCTGACCGGAATCGAACTGAAGCAATCATGAGTAACAGCATTGACTTCATTGACGTTCGCTGCAGATGCGGACACGCGTTTCGCGTCAAGGCCGTAGCTGAAGGCCGCTCCGTACGTTGTCCGAAGTGCAAATTCCCGAACTCGGTCCGGCGTCCTGACCAAGTTGCGGCATCACCTTCCGCCCTCTCGGACCTCGCAACCGCTGCGGCCGACTTGGCAGACGACTCGTTCGAGAACGAGATTCTTTCCGCGCTCGGGGCTGGATCCGGCGCCCGAGTTTCCTCGCCAGAGTTCGACCCTGAAATTCCAGCCGATATCGTGGAAGGGCAAAGAGTCCAGTCCAATTCGGTACCGTCATCGCGCCCTACGCCACCACCTCAACCCAAGGCGGCCTCGCATCCACCTGCGTCGAAACCGCGACGCTTTGACCTCATTTCTTTCCTGGCACAAGCTGGGACCGTCGTCGCGTTCCTTGGCGCCTTACTCCTTCTCCTCTTCATGATCGCCAGCAGCCTTGAAGCGCTCGCAGGCTCGGACTACATATTCAAAGACGACAAT
>DMPQ01000351.1 GCA_003455945.1 Planctomycetaceae bacterium | reverse complement strand
AGCGCCAAGCGCAGGGGTCCTTGTAGTTTGATCCCTGACACCCGGCTTTCAGCGGCTGCCCTGAACTCGCCCCTCCCCGGCTGGAGTGAAGGGCAGCTGCGCAGGGAAAGCCGGCGCGCGTTTTCTCACGCTGTTCTACTGATGCGATAGGCGTGCCGCCGAAGCGTCACGGACCCCGGGCCTGCCGCTCCGCGAGGAGACGGCTTCGCNNGAGACTTCCGGACGCTTCGGCAGCCTTCGACTTCAGACGGATCACTCAGATGTAACCCGCGACGGTTGCTACAAGGTTTCCGCAGTAAGTCGAAGCGGCACGCGGCCGATCTTGCCTTTTGCCGAAGGAGAACGACCGTGACCGATTCTAAACCGCCTCGCACCGAAGAGGCACGCGATTTCGCCTTCTACGTCGGCATCGATTGGGCTTCCGCCAAGCACGACCTCTGCGTGGTCGACGCCGGCGGCAGGCTCGTACAGCAGCAGTCCCTCGAGCACGGGACCGGCACGATCGACGACTGGGTCGGAGAGCTCGTCCGACGAGCCGACGGACGTCCGGTCGCCATCATCCTCGAGCAGACTCGCGGGGCGCTGATCTACGCCCTCATGAACCGCGAGAACGTCTGTCTCTTCCCGATCAACCCGCAGCAGTTCGCCGCCTATCGCAAGAGCTTCAACAACGTCGATGCCAAGGACGACAAGGTCGAGGCTCGACTGTTGGCGCGGTTCCTGTTCGAGCGACACCGTGATCTGCGGAGGTGGGAACCGGCCGACGAACCGACGCGGCTCCTCGGCCAGCTGGCCGAAGCCCGTCGCGCCGCGGTCGACGATCGGACGCGATTCTGCGTGCAACTGCGGGATCTGCTGACGAAGTACTACCCTCAACTGCTCACCTTGGCTGCCACGCAGCTGCACGAATGCGGCGCCCTGCTGGCGATCGTGTGCAAGTGGTCCGATCCGAAGGAACTGAGCCGCGCTCGTCGCTGCGACATCGTGCGCGTGCTCCGCGAGCATGGCGCCGGCAAGTCGAACGTGGAGACGCTCGCGGAGCAGCTGCGGACGGCGCCGCTGCACTGCCGGGACAAGGTCATCGCCCGGGTCTGCGCGATGCGGGCTCATGCCTTGGCGAAGCACGTCCAACTGGCCAATCGGACGGTCGCGGAGTACGACGAGGCGTTGAAGGAGGCGGTCGCGAAGCACCCGGACCACGACCTCTTCGCCGGGGTGAAGGGACTCGGAAAGGCGCTGCTGCCGCGCGTCATCGCGGCGTTCGGCAGCGATCGCGACCGGTTCGGCGATGCTCAGGAAGTGGCGAACTTCTCGGGAACGTCTCCGGTCTGCCGTCAGAGCGGCAAGATGCGTGTGGTCGTTCGGCGGCGCGCCTGCAATCAGCACCTGAAACAGACGTTTCACGAGCTGGCGAACGCGACGAGCAAATGGACGCGGTGGGCGAAGGCGTACTATCGGTACCAACGCGACCGAGGCCTGAAGCACCACGCCGCGCTACGCAAGCTGGCTCGCTGCTGGATCCGGATCCTGTACCGGGTCTGGAAGGACCGCGTCGCCTACGACGACGCCCGCTACGAGCGGGCGTTGCTGCTGAAGACGCCGGGCCTGGCCAAGTACCTGCCGGCCGCTTGAAAACGGTCGGAAACCACTTGCGGAGAACTCAGATGTCTTGGTGTCTCACCTCGGACACTGCGCTCCGGGGGCGGTCGAATGTGGCCCCGGGCTCTCCGAGCCCGAGGTCGGTTTCGTATCGACACGATTCACGCCTCGAAGCTCGTCCGGTAGCGCCACGAAACCTTGCCTCGGCCACGGAGTGGCCGGGCCCACGACCATTCCCGTGCCTTACAGCCCGCCGCGTAGCCTCGCCGACCGGCACGGCGCATACTGATCGGCTCGGTGCCGAGGGGTTCGGCGCCGCGACCGACGATCGTCCGCTACCGAGAGAATCGAACGATGAGCTGCTGCTGCATGCGTGGGTGGGGAGGGATTCTGGCGATCGCGATCGCCGTCTCGACGGCGATCGGTAGTGCGGTCGTCTCGAAGGGACTCTCGCCGGGTGCCGACGAGTACAAGAGCGGCATCGTCTGGCCCGAGCCGCCGGTGATCGACCCCGGAGACGGCGTCCGGCCTCCGTCCGATGCGATCGTCCTGTTCGACGGGACCGACATGTCGGCCTTCGACGGCGGTAACTGGATCGTCGAAGACGGCGTCGCGACGGTGCGAGGAGGGGGCGTCACGACGAAGCAGTCGTTCGGTTCGTGCCAACTGCACGTCGAGTTCGCGACTCCGGCCGAAGTCTCGGGCGAGGGTCAGGGGCGAGGCAACAGCGGCATCTATCTGATGGGTCGCTACGAGGTGCAGATCCTCGACAGCTACGACAACACGACCTACTTCGACGGCCAGTGCGCGTCGGTCTACAAGCAGCAGCCGCCGATCGTCAACGCCTGTCGCAAGCCGGGGGAGTGGCAGAGCTACGACATCATCTTCGACGCGCCGCAGTTCGCCGAGGACGGGACGCTGGTCAAGCCGGCCTACGTGACGGTCCTGCACAACGGGGTCCTCGTCCAGCATCACTTCGAGCTGCAGGGAGACACGGCGTGGGACGCGCCGCCGAGCTACAAGCCGCACGGGGCGACGGCGCCGATCCACATCCAGGATCACGGCAATCCGACTCGCTTCCGCAACATCTGGATCCGCGAGAACGTCACGCCTCACGTCGGTACGCCGCCGACCGAATGAGTCGCCGTCGACGCGTCGGTTCGCTCGCGAGTTCGCCCCCCGAGGTGCGATGATGCAGCCGGATGACGAACTCTGCTTGTGTTTCCACGTCACGCGTCGGAAGCTCGAGAACTACCTGCGGACGCATCGACTGCGCCGCGCCAGTCAGTTGTCCGAGTGCTTCGGGGCGGGAACCGGCTGCGGCTGGTGCCGCCCCTTTCTGCATCGACTGTTCGAACGGGATCTCGAGCGACGAGGGGAACCACTCGACTCGTCGCTCCGGTACGTCACCAGCCGACCGTCGGCGGACTTGCCGGCAACGGACCAGGGACCGTCGATCGATGCGATCGACCGTGACGAGTACGCTCGCCGGCGAGCGGCACATGTTCGAGCCGGCAAGGGGACCCCTCCTCCCGGTGCCGCTCCGCTCCCCGACGACACGGCCGAGAATGTCGGCGAGGGGAGCGGCGAGTGATCCGCGCGACGCTGCTCGATCGTCTGGTCCTCCAGCCGAATCGTGATCCGCTCGAGGCGGAAGGAGCCGAGCGGATCGAGTTGCCGCTCGGCCCGAAACGCTCGGCCCAACTCTGGGTCCGCCGGGTATCGGGCCCCCGAGCCGCTGCCGACGCACGGCCGATCGTCGTGCTGAAGTATCCGGGGACGAGCGGGCGAGCCGAACAGGCGGGCCCTCAGCCGCTGTCGCTCTGGCCGGATCGTTCCGGCATCGTCGCGGCGGTCAATCCGCCCGGTTACGGCCGAGCCGCGGGACGAGCGACGCTGCGCGACGGACGGCGACTGGTCGACGCGGTCGCCGCCGAGACGGCTCGACGCTGGCCCGATGCGCTCGTGCTCGTCTGGGGCAACAGCCTCGGTTCGCTCCGAACGCTCGATCATGCGAGTCGCCATCCGGTCGACGGCATCTCGCTGCGCAATCCGCCGCCGCTCGAACGATTGATCGAGCGAGGCGCCGAGCGGCGCGGCGGCCGATGGTTGGCTGGCTGGCTGCTCGCCGGGCTCGGCCCCGAATGGCATTCGCTCGCGCTCGCCGAACGGGTCAAGGTGCCGGCGCTGGTGATCCAGTCGGAACGCGACTCGATCGTCCCGAAGCCGCTGCAGGACGAACTGCTCGCGCGACTCGCCGGCCCGCAGCGGCGACTGTTGCTCGCCGGAGCCGATCACGCCGATCCGATTCCCGAAGCGGCATGGCCCGAGCTGCAGTCGCTGCTCGCGTGGTGGCTCGCGTCATGCGAACAAGCCTCGTCCGAACAAGCGTCGTGCGACCGGTCCTCGTGATCGTCGTATCGGGCGAGCCGTCGTCGTGCGAGCTTGCTGCGGAAGAGGACGGCTTCAGCATGACGTCGGTGACGCTGCGACGCCGTAGAGGCAGGGTTAACCCCAGCCCGAAGCGGGGCCACGAAGCCGCTCGGTCGATTCCGTTTTGCCCTTCGGGCCTCGGCGGAACCTCGATCCGAGCGACGGGGAGATCGGCCTCATTAGAATGTGGCCCGTCGATCGCCTTGGCCATCGTTCGTCGGTCGAGACTCGTCACGGCGAGCGTCACCGACTCGAACGGCGGTCAACTCTCGAACGACGCGTCTCGTCACCGCTTCACCTGGCAAAGGATCGTCTCATGATCAGTCGACGCGTGTTGGGTCGGATGGGCCTTGCAGCTCTTCTCGGCGGCTCGGTTCTCGGCAGCCGAGGGCTGGCGCAGGAGAGTCAGGAGAATCAGGACCTGCGAGGGACTCACGTCCTGACCGGCGGCTTCTTGCACAACATGCAGTTCTACATGGTGATCGGTGAAGGGGGGTCGCCCGCAGCAGCGCTCGAGTGCGCCCAAGATTTGGCGAGCTTCGTCGTTCACGGCACGTGCAATGGCCCGAAGGTCGACTTCATGTACCAATTCGAATCGACTCGCCCCGGTGATCCGACTGAGTGCATTTGCCCTCCGACCTGGCTCGCTCACGGTGACAGCAGCTGGAAGTTCCGTTTTCTGCTGGAGTCGCTCGATAAGAAGTCCAGCCTCTATCGGGACTTCTTCGTCGTCGCGGTAACCGTCGACCTCGCCAGAAAGGTCGCTCTGGAGCAAGCGAAACTCGCCGCGGTTCACCTCCTCGGAACGGATGCAACCGCGGCCTTGGATGAGTAACGGAACGGTCGGTCGACGAATCGAGTCGCGTGCAATCACACGGATGGCGGTCACGACGATCGAACTCGCCGTGACCGCTCCGGTATCAACGTTCGTTTTGCCATTCACGGCATTACGCCGACCCGCTCTGCCTCGCGCAGCGCTCGATCGGGAAGGTCATCGGGGAACGTAACCCGCTCGCCGTCGGGCTGCATCACCCACCAGCGACGCTCCGCTTCGCTCCAGACGATCTGCGTCGACAGGAAGCGACCGAGCGCACGATCCGAACGTCGCTGCAGTTCGCGCAGCTCGAACCGAGTCGTTCCCGCTTGCCGATCGACGACTCGCAGCAGCGCTTCCCCGGCGAGCAGCGACGTTTCGGATCCGTCGGCCGTGCCTAGAACGCCGTCCAGATCGGCGTCGATCGTTCGAGGCGGATCGAGGCCGAGATCGATCGGTCCGATGCGGCCGTCCATCGTCCGGACCCAGGGGATGGCGAGACCATCCGCACGACTCGTCCAGGCGGTCGCATCCGTGGTGCGGACCGTTCCCGCGAGCGGAGGTCCGAGAGTCACTTCGATCGGCTCGCCGCTCGACCAGGTCATCCGATGCCACGTCGTCGGTGCCCCGGGGGTGGTCGGCAAATCGAACCATGCGAGGAACTTGCCGTCGGGCGAGAGCGACGAAGCGTAGGGGATCGCTCCGAGCTCGACCGTTCGGACGATTTCGAGCCCCTGGTCGAGAGCGATCCACCGTCCGTCCCCGACGACGACTCGCAGTCCGTTCTCGGCGTGCCAATCGAGTCCGACGATCTCGGCCCCCAGGTCGATTCGAGCCGTTCGGCTGAGCCCCTGATCGATCTTCGACAGCTCCAATCGATCGCTCCCCGACACCATGGCGATCGCCGATCCGTCGGGCGACACGACCAGCAGTCGGATCGGCCGATCGAACTCGTCGAGAACCGCATCCGGAATCGACGCACCGGGTCGCCAGAGCTGCACGCGATGATCGGCCGACCCGGTGATCCACCGTTCGTCGGAGACCGGCACCATCGCCGTGATCGGCCCGGCATGATCTCCGAACCGAAGCGTTTCGCTTCCGCCTTCCGACGCCTCGAAGGCCGCTCCGTACGACCGGACCGTGATCCGCCAGTTGCCGTCGGGATCGCGCAGCGCATCGAGAATCGCGCCGCCGGTCCACGCGACTCGTTCGATCGCCGGCTCGGTCGCTTCACCCGCCGCGGCTCCTTCGTCGCCGCCGTTCATCGGTTCGGCGGCAAGCGGGATCGCGACGAGTGTCTGCGTCGAGCGCGAGTACGGGCGCGAACTGTCGATGACGGAAGAGATGATTCGCGAGTCGGCAGCAGCCAGCGCGACGGCCGTCACGAAGCGACCGTCGGCCGTCACGCGTACCGCCGTCAATGCTCCGTCGAACAACCGTCTCTCGGCTCCCCGCGGGTCGACCACCCGGATGCCGCTCGGCGAGAGAGCGATCAGCGACTCGCGCCCCGCGACCGATAGCCAAGCCGCCACCGGCTCTTCGAGCGGATGGTGAGGGGCATCGACCGTCGGCACCTCTCCGTCACCCGTCGATGATCGTGCCCCGAGTCGCTCGAGTTCGTCCAAGCGATAGAGTGCGTTGCCGAGCCCCAAACGCGTTCCGTCCGCGGAAACCGCGAATCGACCGCGCGCTTCGGCGACGAGCTCGGCCGGCAAGCGAACCGAGAATCGAGCCTCCGGCGCGTCGATCGAATAGCCGCTCAGGAGTCCCTCGGACGTGACCAACAGGAATTGTCGACCGTCGCGGTACCAGGCGAACGCCGGGAGCTCGCCTCGCCGGAACTCGTGATCGAAGAGAATCTCGGCGGGCGGATCGATCGACGGATCGAGAACCGCCAAGCNNAGTCCGACGATGCGAGCACCGACCGGAGCGACCTGCATGGCGGTCGTTCCCCAGTCCTTCGGCCCGCTCCACAGGCGTCGGCCGGTCGCCGTCTCGCAGAGTTCGACCCATCCTTCGGCGTCCGCGATCAGGACTCGGCGGTCGTCGATCCGAGTCGCGCGCTGCGGAGCGTTCGGACGTTCCCAGCCGCCGACTCGCTCGCCGGTCTGTGCGTCGACCACCTCGATGCGCGACGGCCGCAAGCCGGCTCGATCGAAACGAGACCGAGGTTCGCCGATCACGAGCGCCGTTTCGATTCGCCGGGCATCGGTCGCTCCAGAATGCGGCGGTTCGAACGACCATTCGCCGGCGCGGCTGTCACGCACCAAGCCGCGAGCGTCGAGTCGCAGGGCTCGACGCTCACNNGCTCGACGCTCGTCTGCGCCGTCGAAAGCGACTCCGGATCCCGATGCTGCGGTCGTCAGCCGCTCGATCGCCTGGGGGCCGGCACCGCGAAGTGACGTCGGCCGGCGGGAACGGGTCGACCAGATCGACAATTCTCCCGCGACGGATATCGATGCGACGAACGTCGCGCGGCGATCGGCCGCCCGGACGGCCCAAGCCGGCTCGCGATCGTGCAGGTCGATCTCGGCGCTCAGCCCGAGCGGATCGACGATGCGAGGTGTCGATCGGCGGCGGCCGACGCGATCGCCCCACGTTTCGACCAGCAGCCGGCCGTCCGCGAGCGGCATCGCGCGACGCAGACGAGCCGCGGGAGTCGCCGTTACCGCGGAGCGATCGATGCGGCTTCCTTCGACGACGACGCCGTCGATCGCCGAGGCCAGATCGATCCGCTCGCCGTTCGGTTCCCAGACGCCGAGCAGATCCGAGTCGGCCAGGAACGTGGCGTCTCGAAAGGCCAAACGGTCGCGATCGATCGCGACCGCCGGCAAGCCGTCGGACGAGGCGAGGGATCGGATCTCGAGCGAGCCCCACCGCGGCACGACGAGCAGACGACGACCTGCCGGATCGAACTCCAGACGCTCGATCCCGCGACTCGGTTCGCGATCTCCCTCGGCCGCATCGACGACGAAGCTCGCCGTCGTCGCCAGCGAAGGAAGTTCGATCACGGTGATCCGTCCGGCCGAATCGAGCAGCGCCGCGCGCGAACCGTCGGCTGACCAGACGCCGCCGATCGCTCGATTCGGGAGCGTCGTGCGAGCGACCTCGGCACCGCTCGCGAGACTCCAGAGAACGACATCCCGCTCGCCCGCACCGGAAATAAGTCGGTCCCCTCGCGGAGGCAGCTTCCGATCGGTCTGAGCCGGCGGTTCGGCCGAGAGGTCGAGCAGCGGGAGCGCGGCGGGGAGAGGCGAGGTCATGCCCGAACCGAGATCGATCCGCTGGATCGATTTTTCTTCTGCCGATCGATCGCCGGCGCCGTTCGTCAGGACTCCCCAGCGCAGATCGTCCGAGAACTCGACCAGGCTGCCGGCCGGAATCGGACGGCGCCCTTCGATACGCAAGCCCGACGGGTCGCCGACGAACAGGACGATCGCGCGCGACCGATCGGGCTTCTCGAAGAGGGCGGCCAATCGGACCGCTCCTTCGTCCTGAGTCGCCGAAGAGGCTTCCGAACGGACGATCGACAGGGCGAGCGGCGTTCCTTCGTTCGCGACATCCAGCGCACTGCGGCGCTGATGGCGAAACCAGGCGTCGGCCAGCAGCGATCGCGCGGCGACGTCGTCGCGCAGCTTCCTCGCTTCGGCCCCCAGACGCAACGCCTCGGACGGATCGTCGTCGAGTGCGGCGCGAGCGGCCGACACGAGACTCAGGTAACGGGTTCGCTCGACCTGCTCCAGCGCCTCGCGCCGTTCCCGTTCGGCGTTCGCGGCGCGCTCCTTGGCCGCCTCGCGATCCCGCTCCGCGACGTCGGCTCGTTCGGTCGNNGACTCGCGACTGTCGGCAAAGAAGAGCGCGGCGGCGACCAGCGACGCGACGATCCCGAGCAGCGTTCCGATCATCATCGTCGCGGCGGAGCGACGATGACGGCGTCCCCACTGCAGCCAGCGATCGATCAGCGGCGGTCGCGTCGCTCGGATCGGCTCTCCCGCGAGGAATCGCCGCAGATCGTCGGCAAGATCTCCGGCGGTCGCATAGCGATCGTTCGGATCGCGCGCGATCGCCTTGGCGACGACTCGCACCAGATCGCGAGGGATCGGCAGACCGAAGCGGTCGAGCGACTTCGGTTCCTTCGTCACGATGTGATCGCGGATCTCCATCTCGCGTCGCCCGGGGCGAGCCGGCTGCTGCACCAGCAGCTCGTACAGGGTGACGCCGAGCGAGTAGATGTCGGTCCGGTGGTCGATCGTCGGCGAGTGCCCCTTGGCCTGCTCGGGGCTCATGTAGCGCCACGTCCCCATCACCTCGCCGGTCCGAGTCAGTTCGCCGTCCTGCAGATGCGCCAGACCGAAGTCGGTCAGCCAGAGATGCCCCTGATGATCGACCATCAGGTTCGACGGCTTCACGTCCCGATGCACGACGCCGCAGCGATGGGCATAGTCGAGCGCCTCGGCCGCTTCCTGGCCGATCCGAGCCACCTCGCGACAGAAGGCGAGCGTGATCGAGGGACGCTGCCGTTCGGACCGCGAAGGGGCATCGCGACGGGTCGATCCGACGACGGTCCGCGAGTGCTCGGGAGCGACCCGCTTCGCCTCGCGTGGCGCATCGACTCGCGTCGACGCTTCGGCGGTGACGGGACGCGCCGCCTCCTCGACCGTCGAGGCGCCGCCTCGAAACAGCGACCGAGGATCGGCCGACGACGGGATCTCGCGGATCACCTCGGCCAGATTCCGCCCTTCGACGAACCGCATCACGAAGAAGCTGGTTCCGCGAAACTGGCCGCTCGAAAAGACCGGCACGATGTGCGGATGCTGAAGCTGAGCCGCGGCTCGCGCTTCGTTCTCGAAGCGGACGAGCGTGACCGGATC
>DMPQ01000001.1 GCA_003455945.1 Planctomycetaceae bacterium | reverse complement strand
GGAGGGCTGGGGTGCTCGCGATGGGCGGCCTTTCTCAGCGTGCCGACGAGATCATCAGCGTCTCGAGATCGGCTCGCGCGTCGAGAGCCGACTCGAGAAGATCCAGGTACTGTTGCTCGGCAGCCATCCGCTCCTTCTCGGCCAGGAAGAACGCGAGCAGATCCTCTTCGCCCGCCTGAACGCTCTGCTGCAGCATCGCACTGGCGCGACGACTGGAATCGAGAATGCCGTCCGTTTCGGCGTAGCGTTCGACACGGGCCCGAGCCGCCTCGTAGTCGGCGATCTTCGCGGCGAACTGTTGATCGAGTTCCAGTCGCTTTCGTTCCGCCGCTCGACTGGCCGAGACGATGCCGGCTCNNGCTCGCGCCGCGCGGATGTTCCCCTGGTTGCGGTTGCGGATCATCCAAGGCGCGGTGATCTGCAGCGCACCGTTCGGGCTGTCGGTCGCTTCGTCATACTGCACGATCATCTGCACGTCGACGTCCGAAACTCGTTCGGCACACTCGCGCTGCAGCTGCCATCGAGCCTGTTCGATCGCGATCGTCGCATCGATCAGATCGGGGTGCGCATCGATCCGATCGACGATCGACGGATCGAGCGGTTCGATCGAGCCGTTCGGATAGTCGTCGAGCACGATCGGGCGCGTCCCGTCGAAGTTCAGCGGCTGACCGATCGCCGCTTCGAGCGCCGCAATCGCTCCGTCCAGTCGACTCGACGCCGCTTCGAACTCGGCGGCGAGCAGGCGCGTCTGAGTGCGAGCTCGGAGCAGTTCGACCTGACTCGCTTCGCGACTCTCGACCAACACGTTGACGATCCGTTCGTTCTCCTGAGCGATCGCCGACAACCGTTCGGCAAGATCCCGTCGACGCTGGGCCATCGCCGCCGCCGCGTGAGCTCGACGCACCGATCCTTCCACGCTCAACCGCGCCCGCTGGATCCGCTCCTCGGCCCGGGCCACTTCCTGAGCGGCGACCGCTTGGCCGAGTCCGAGCTTGTTGCCGCGTAGAAACTCCTGCTGGAAAAGGAGTCCGATCTGTTCCGCCTGACCATTGCTCGCGAGCTGCTGACCGGAGAAGCCGACGAGCGGGTTCGGACCGAGGCCGGCCTGATTCCACAGCCCGCGAGCTGCCGCCAGATCGGCCTCCGCCTGAGCGACGGCGGGATGAGCGGCGAGCGCCCGCGAGACGAGCGATTCGACATCGAGCGCCGCGCCGTCGTTCGACAACTCGACGCTGTTCGCCGAGTCGTCGTCGTTGGCTCGGACGATCGGAGTGGCCGACGAGAACGGGGACGCAGCGACGACCGTATCGACCGGCGCCGCGGCTCGGGGGGCCGCCGAGCGAGTGCGGTTCGAGGACCCGTCCCCTCGGTCCGATTCGACGAACGCCGTCAATCGATGGGGCGCCGCAGGCTCGGCAACGGTCGAGACGGAGGGGGACACGCGTCCGTCCGAAGGTTCCGACATCGCGCCGCCGACCGCTCCTCGCAGCCGATCGCCGTGCGAACGAACCGGGAGTTGCGAGGCAGCAGGACGAACGGCAGGGGACACGCCCGACGGAGCGACATCGACCGGCGTCGGCGCGATCGGGACGACGGAGATCGGCGGGTTGTGTTGCGGAAATGCGGGGGCCGACGGAGCGGCACTCGTCCCGTTATCGGCCGGCTCGAAGTGGCCAGTCGGCGCAACGGAGGTCGGACCGGAGACCGGCTGGTCCCAGACACTGCGCCGCGTCGACCGGGAAGCGGAGAGATCACGCTCGGTCGGTTCGGTGGCGAGTTGCGGGACCGGTGAACCTGCCGGCCGATAGGTCCCTCGATCGATCTCGGCTCGCTCGGCACCGACATGCCGCGGGACGTACGCCGAAGGGATACCGGCAAACGAGCCGGACGGATTGAGACGGGTGACGGTCGGCGCGTCGTTGGTCAGACCGAGCGGCTCCCACGCTTCCGGCTCGACGAAGTCGATCGAGACGATCGAGTCGGCGGAGGGGAACTTCCACCGCGCCGGATCGAACGCGTCGCCTGATCCGGTCTCGCGCAGCGTCTCGAATCGACCGTCGATCCCCTGGTGACTGGTGGCGAACCGAGCCGGCAATTGGCCGGGGCGCGACGGCGCGTGTTGCACCTGATTCGGGCGGCCGAGCGCGACCCCATCCCATTCCGCCGGAACGCGGAAAAGGTTCCGCCCCGTGTGACAGCCGACCAGGGCGACTGCGACGCCGACCCAGCCGCCGACATGCCACCAACGCATGACCATGACCCGATCCTTGGGTTCGCGGAAGGGAGCGTCGCATCCGACCCGGCGACGACTCGTGCGCGATTGGGGAGTCCGATTCGGAGAGGACCCGCGAATCGACGGCGCCGCGCTCGGAACGCGGCAACGACGACACGAGCCGTCTCGATCGATCCGGTAAGCCGTATCGACGCTGCCGAAAGCGCCGCTCCACGACCGTAAGGTCGATGCGAACAGCTCCGCCGGCTTGCGCAGGTTCCGCAAGCGGCACTCGCTACCGAGGCGGAAGGATCGCACGAGTTTCGAGCGGACTCGGTCGACTCAGCGACGCTCGCGCACCCCCGACGGAGCGTGCCACCAGTCCGACAGACCGGTCGCGACTCGCGACAGACCGAGGGCGTGCAATGCCTGCTCGGGGAACGAGCGGGAACCGAAACGGAACGAGCGATAGCGCACCTCGGCGACCCCATCCGTCGGCCGCCAGTCCGCTGGGAGCTGACCGATGCGGCGGAAGCCGGCTTGGCCAAGGCGTCGGCCGATCCGGCGCAACTCGGCAGGGAGCGGTGATGCCCCATGCCGAGGGCGCAGCTCGGCGAGCGGCACGAGCGACGATTCGTCTCCGACCCAGATCAGATCTCGCTCGATACTTCGCTCGGTGGCTCGATCGACCCTTCGGTCGCGCGAAGTCGCGGAGCCGGAGGTTGAGGTCGGGGATGCCTCGTCGAGCGAAAGGGAAGTCAACGGGTGATCGAGCAGCGGTCGAGCGGCGTGCGTCACGACGAGCAGTCCGGCGTCGGCGAGCTCCTCGAACAGAGCGAATGCGGCTTGCGGCGGAACGTCGACCAGCGGCAGGTGCGGTACGAGCTCGAAACGGGGGTCGGCCAGCCGCTGGCGGAGAAGCTCTTCCGTCTCCCGACTCAATCCGTCATCTCCCCGAAACGATCCGCGTGACGAGACGACGGTGATGCCGTCGTGGGTCGTCGACCGTTCGGACGCAGCGACTGACGGTCGTGGGCCGGCAATCGGCGGACGACCGTCGGGCGCGGTCATCTCGTCGAGCGACCATTCGCGCTGGAGGGTCGTTCGTTTGGCCGTGGGGCGGAGTGCGATGTTCTCGCAGGCGGTGTCGAGTCGCGCCGCGACACCGGTTCGCGTATCGATCGGGCCGATGTCCAGGCGAGTTCCCGGAGGGAGCAGCGAGCCGAGGCGGGCGACGATTCGGAGCCAGGTGGCGGTCACCTCGCGACCGATCGGCAACGCCCCGCCGAGCCCCAGCAGCGTTTGAGGACTGACCCAATGCGGTCGCTCGCGATGAGCGAGCAGCGGAAGGAGGCCGAGGAGGCGATCTTCCCAGCGGGCTTCGAGCAGCAACGGTTCCCACGCGGCGGCATGGTGACGCGCGACCAGGCGATACCAAGCCCAGGTCTGAGTGAAGTGAGGGAAACGCGATTCGCCGAGCGCCTTGTCCCACGCCAAACGCCGCGATTCGACCGCGCTCAGCCCTCGATGGATTTCGACTGCCGCCATTCCGTTCGCTCCCGCTCCACCCTGAAGGGACTCAGCGTATCGCGCCGACCGGCGCTTCGAGCGGAGAGTCCGGGCATTCGGCGGACCATCTCGGTGGCGATATTCGAATCGAGTGCGCAAGACGTGATCGCTACGGAACTTGGGGCAATCGGTCGCGGCCTCGTCGAGCACGTTCGGCCTGTGGTGCGGGGACGACCGTGTCGGAACGAGGGGACAACGGTGGCGTTTCGGCAACGTTCGGTGGCCGGAAGGTGGGAGGTCACGTCGCTGGGGGATCGCGATCGAGGGGGGCGGAAAGAAGGCCGGAAACGGAGCGGAACCCCGAGGAGAAGTCGAGGTTTATCTGATTACATCCGCGGTCGAGCGTCGGATGCATTCCGTTCGAGGGGAAGTCGATCGATCCGGCGTGGTAACGGTTCGTCCGTTCGGCACAACACGCTCCGATCGGCTCCCCTCGAACGGGTTTCTTGCCGCGTCCGATTCGGGACGCGTCTGGCGGGAGTCGAAGCGGCTCCCTGCGAACGGACCTTTTTTCCGTTTCGTTTCGCGGCGTTTCGCGCTCAACGGACTTCCGGCGTGTTCGCGTCGAGCGCGTCGATTCTCACCGCGGCTCCCCTGGCTCGGCCTGACCGAACTCGCGATGCCAGGACGCGGGGCGAGCGGCGGGAGGCGACACGCCTCGGCCCGTTTGTCATCGAAATCGGACATGGGCGTTGTTCGAGACAAGATCGTCGATCGCTCCGCGGGGCCGAAACGGTACGCTGGACGATCGACTCGGGCTCGGCGGCAGACAGCCGAGCGGTTCGGCCGGACACGCGGCAGCGGGAGTGATTCGCCATGGCTCGACCGACTCGGCTAGCGCAGAACGATCGGACTCGCTGGAGCAAGTGCGGGCCGAAGGGATGCGGTTGGGTGGGAGGCGCGGTTCTCGGCGCTGCGATCGCCTGGAGCGTCGGACCGAACAGCGTTCATGCTCTGCCGCAGCGCGACGACCGCGGGACGGAACAGGCCGAAGCGGCCGCCGCGCTGCCGCCGCTCGAAGGGCTCGGGCCGCTGGATGCCGAGCGACGTCGCGCTTCGGACCAGATGGTGGCCGAGGTCGATCGACTGATCGCTGCGGGGCGCGTCGAAGCAGGAATGGAACCGACCGAACCTCTGCCGACCGATCAATGGGCACGGCGCGTCTTTTTCGATCTGGTCGGNNGAACGAGCAGCTGATGCTGCAGGTCGATTCGGGTTTCGAGCGTGCGGCGCTGGTCGACTCGCTTCTGAACAGCGAGCAGTACGCGGCGAATTGGGCGAGGTACTGGCGCGACACGATCTTCTACCGGCGGACCGAAGAGCGGTCGCCGATCGTGATGGGGGCGACGGAAGATTATCTGCGTCGAGCGCTGGCGGCGAACCGTTCGTGGGCTGATGTCGCGACCGATTTCGTCACGGCTGCCGGCGACGGACGACAGAACGGCAATGCGGGACTGATCGTGGCTCAGGGGGGGCGGCCCGAGGAGACGGTGTCCGAGGTGTCGCGGATCTTCCTCGGGATCCAGATCCAGTGCGCCCAGTGCCATGATCACCCGACCGACCGCTGGACGCGCGAGCAGTTCCATCAGTTGGCGGCATTCTTCCCTCGCGTTTCGGCTCGCTTCAACCAGGAGGAGCGGACGTTCGTCGTGTCGGGGCAGGATCGTTTCGCGAGGGTGCAGCGTCCGAACCCGAACCGGTTCGTCGGCATGCCCGAGCACCTGATGCCCGACCTGAACGAACCGGAGAAGCCGGGGGAAGCGATGCAGCCGATCTTCTTCGTCGACGCGCGGTCGCTTCCGTTCGGAGCGACCGATGCGGAGCGACGCGAATCGTTGGCGGCCTGGATGACCGATCCGCAGAACGAATGGTTCGCCAAGGCGGCGGTGAATCGGGTCTGGAGCGAACTGATCGGCCGCTCGTTCTACGATGCGGTCGACGACATCGGCCCGGATCGTTCTCCCATCTCGCCCGAGGTGCTCGACACGTTGGCCGACGGGTTCGCGGCGTCGGGCTACGACTTTGCCTGGCTCTTGCGGACCGTAGCGCTAACCGACCTGTACGGGCGCCGCTCGATCGAATCGAGTCCGGAGCGGCCGGCGGCTTGGATCGCTCCCTACCGCGTTCCGCTTCGCTCGGACCAGATCTTCGATCGCCTGGTTCAGGCTCTCCAGGTGAACGAGCGGCAATTGCCGACGGTCCGACGCGAGCGCGGCATGGGGCCGGCCGATGCGCGACGGGGGCTGCAGACGCTGTTCGGATTCGATCCGAGCGACTCGCGCGAGGAATGGGCCGAGAGTATTCCGCAGGCACTGTTCCTGATGAACGGCCCGGTGGTCGACGGCTTTGTCCGCGGAGAAAACGGTCTGTCGGCGCGGGTGATGCGCGAGACCGATCGGCTCGAGATCCAGGTCGACGAGATCTACGCGTACAGTCTGGCGCGGTTGCCCACGGACGAGGAGCGGTCGGTGGTGCGACGGCATCTGGAATCGGTTCCGGAGCGGCGCGAGGGGCTCGAAGACCTGCATTGGTCGTTGATCAACTCGTCCGAGTTCCTGCATCGCGATTGAGGGGCGAACGGACGAGGAATCGCTCGTGGCGGTTTTCGACGGTCTGACGGTCCGAAGGTGTGAGCGAGCAGCGGAGAACGAACGATGAGCGACCGAAGCTTCGTGACGACCGATCTGACGCCGACTCGACGCGGCTGGCACCGTCGGGATGTGCTGCGCAGTGCGGCGATGGGGATCGCGGGAGCCGGTCTGTTCGGCTGGCAAGCGACGCTCGCCGCCAATGCCGCAACGCTTCGGCGCCAAGGAAAGGCGTGCATTCTGCTCTGGATGCAGGGGGGGCCGAGTCAGCTCGAGACGTTCGACCCGAAGCCGGAACATGCCAACGGCGGCGAGACGCGGGCGATCGAGACGAACGTGTCGGGAATCCGCCTGTCGGAGAATCTGCCGCAGTTGGCTCGGCGAATGGACAAGGTCGCGTTGCTTCGCGGCATGACGGGGAAGGAAGGGAGCCATCCGCGGGCCTCGTTCCTGATGCACACCGGTTATCTGCCGACCGCAGCCTTGCGCTACCCGACGCTCGGCGCCAACGTCGCGCATCAGCTCGGCGATCCGACGGCCGAACTGCCGTCGTTCGTCCGGATCGGACGCGGGGCCCGAGCGGACAGCGGCGGTGGGTATTTGGGGGTGAAGTTCGATCCGCTGGTGGTCGCCGATCCGACGACCCCTCCCGAAAACACGGCTCCGACAACCGAGACGGCTCGCTTTCGCCGGCGCCTGAGTCTGGTCGAGCAGCTCGAATCGACCGGGTCGGCTCATCCTCGCGGGATGGCCGATCATCGGGAGTTGCTCGGACGGGCATCGACGATGATTCTCAGTCCGAGCATGAGCGTCTTCGATCTGGAGCGCGAGAGCGAAGCGGATCGCGAGGCGTACGGCGATACGGACTTCGGACGGGGTTGCCTGTTGGCTCGGCGGCTGGTCGAGTCGGGGGTGACGTTCGTCGAGGTCGGGCTCGGTAATTGGGATACGCACCAGGACAATTTCGAGAAGAGCCGAGAGCTGTGCGGACAGCTCGATCAGCCGTTCGCCCGACTGATCGAAGATCTCGAGCAGCGAGGGTTGTTGGAATCGACCTTGGTACTCTGCATGGGAGAGTTCGGTCGCACGCCGAAGATCAACCCTCGTGGCGGGCGAGACCACTTTCCGCGAGCCTTTTCGACAGCGATTGCCGGCGGCGGAGTGCGCGGCGGACAGGTGATCGGGGGGACCGACGATTCGGGTTCGGAGGTGATCGATCGGCCGGTCGAGGCGGCGGATCTGTTCCGTAGCGTCTATCGTCTGTTGGGGATCGATCCCGACCACGAAAACATGAGCGGCGTCGGGCGGCCGATTCCGTTGGTGACCGGAGGGGAGTTCGTGCAGGAACTCGTTTCGTAGTCGGTCGAGAACGAGGAATGGAACGCGAGGGGAGATCGGACGCCGATCTCCCCTCGGTCGTTTCTTGCCGCACTTCGCGATCGACTCGACCCGACTAGACTCGACTAGTCTCGAAACAAGGGCGTCGGTGAACGGCGGTGCGTCGCGCGGGGGCCTTGCGACGAGAGCGAACCGTGCGTCGGAGGGAGACGCGACGATGACTCGGCCGAATCGCACCGAAGCGGACGCGGAATCGAACCCCTATCGTCCTCCGGGAACCGAAACGGGGCGTCGAATTCCGTGGGACCCGGAGCGTGAGCCGGTGGTGATACCGCTGGCGAGTCGTTGGCTGTATCGGCGGTTGAGGTTCGAGGCGCCGTTGCAGATGGAGTTGGAGTACGATGCGTTCGGCTTGTTCGACGAGATTCGGATCGACGGTCGACGAGCGCTGCGGAAGCTCCCGCTCGTACGACTCACCGAGCGATTCGATCTGACGCTGGCGACCGACCGCGGCGACGTCCGCCTGGCGATTCGGCTGAAATTCGACCGATTCGCGAGGTTGAGAAGTCTGAGAATCCTCTGCGACGATCGCGAGATCTACCGTGAGGGACCGCCGATCGGCGCGGCGGAAGCAAGTCAACACTCATCGCGCCATGCGGAGAAGTCGTGATGACCTCGGGAGAAGGAAAAGCGGTGGTGGGGACCGAGCGAGCGAGAACCGTGCAGCTGGGAGAAGAACCGCTGCGCGAGTCGGCTCGCGGCCCGATTCTGATGGTGCTCGGGGGCTTGGCCTTGCTCACCGGTATCGCCGTGCTGATCGCCGTCGGTCTGAATCGCCTGTTGGCTCCGATCGTACTTCCCGACCAGCTTGCGGCGGACGGCACCTGGTTGATCCGAGTCGAGGGGAAACCGACGCTCTTCGGCGCCATCGAAGTGGTCGGCACGGCCTACGACAAGCCGAGCGGCTCGGCTCGGGGGCCTCATGTGATCGGCACCTGCGACTCGACGGCCCAGTTTCAGGAGCGATTCGGGAATCTGCGCATGGAAGCGGACGGCGCCTACGCCGGACGGGACCGAATCATGGCTCGCCCGATTCCCCAGCGCTAGTCGCCTCGGTCGACGATTCCGATCGGATGGGCGTGCGTCGTCGCGATCGGCAGGGATGTCGTGGCGGAGTTCCGAGGGGGAGCCGGTCATGGTCGAGATCGTGGAACCGAAATCGAGTTGGGCCGCGGAGTTTCGTGAGCTGGCGGAGCGACTCGAATCGCTGCTCGGCCGCGCGGCACGGCGGATCGACCATATCGGCTCGACGTCGGTTCCGGGATTGCCGGCGAAGGATGTGATCGATGTTCAGATCCGGATCGGCGATTGGGATCCGGAAATCGGTCGTCGGATGGAACAAGGGGGATTTCGCCGTCATCGGCGCATCGACCGCGATCATGTTCCGCCGGGGGAACCGGAGTCGCTCGACGAATGGCGGAAGGAGTTGTATGTCGAGCGTGAAGGAGATCGCCGAGCGAATCTCCATGTTCGCCGCGAGGGGGCGTCGAACGCGATCTACCCTCTGCTCTTTCGCGACTATCTGCGAGCCCGTCCGCAAACGGCGGCGGCTTACGCCCAGCTGAAGCGACTCTTGTCGACGGAGTTGCGAGAGGGAGCGCGTTACGCGACGGTGAAGGATCCGGCGGTGGACCTGATCTGGTTCGCGGCTCGGGAGTGGGCCGAGCGGACCGGCTGGGTTCCGGACCGGGAATCACCGCCGGAGGTCTGACGCCCAGCTCCGTTCTGTCGTCGGCAGCATCCTGAGGCGGTCACCCGTGATCGGCCGTTCGGTAGGGCTGCCGGGGTGAGCGTCGGATCGTGACGAAGGAGCGGCTCGCTGGTGGACCGGGAAACGAATCCTGTGCCGCGGCGTGGCGACGGCATGGGGCAAGAACGAAAAAAGCCCGCCGGGTCGAAACCCGGCGGGCTTGTATAAAGTGCGGCGATACCTACTTTCACGCTTTTGGCACTATCATCGGCTCGGAAAGCTTAACTACTGTGTTCGGAATGGGAACAGGTGTGACCTTTCCGATATGGTCGCCGCGAATCGTCCGGCAGGCGGTAAGGCCGTGCCGGACGCAATTCGGTGTTGTGGGTACGCGGTTTCTCGAACAGCGCCTAGCCCGCTCAAGATCCAAGAGACCTGGATATAAGTGGCCAAGCTTTCGTCCGTTAGTATCGGTTCGCTGAACGCATTGCTGCGCTTACACTTCCGACCTATCAACCAGGTTGTCTTCCTGGGGACTTTCGCGAATGCTACGAAACCTAATCTCGGGGAGGGCTTCACGCTTAGATGCTTTCAGCTTTTATCCTTTCCGTAGATAGCTATCCAGCCGTGCCACTAGCGTGACAACTGGTACACCAGAGCTACGTCCTTCCAAATCCTCTCGTACTAAAGAAGAATCCCCTCAAGTTTCGAACGCCCACGGCAGATAGGGACCGACCTGTCTCACGACGGTCTGAACCCAGCTCACGTACCACTTTCATTGGCGAACAGCCAAACCCTTGGGA
>DMPQ01000110.1 GCA_003455945.1 Planctomycetaceae bacterium | reverse complement strand
GAAGCGCAGCGCCGGGATCAGCGTTCGTCAGCGACACCGATCGAACGTGCCGGCCGTAAGAACGATCGATCTCGCACGGCCGCGCGTCGGGGACGACGCGGGCCCACGTCGTCGCGACGCCGTTCGTCGGGGCGAGCCGATCCGCACGATCGGTGTGCCGATCGCGAGAAGGAGCGCGCCTTTCCGGACGGGGTCTCATCGCAGCCGATCCGATTTCGGACGCCGATCGGCCGAGCGATTCTCCGGGGGGTGGGCTCGTGGCATCGAACTTGCATTCGAGCGGCCGAGACGTCGGGCCTTCGCGCTGCGAGCGAGGGGGACGTCGATTCCGGTTTCGCTCGCGCGAGCCGGCGGGAGACTCGCGTATGGCTTCACCCCTCGATCTCGCCCCGACGCTTCTCTGCGGTGTCGATTTCTCGAGCAGTTCCGACGAGGCGGTGGCAGCCGCCGTGGCGCTGGCGCGAGCCGAGCGACGGCGCATCGTCCTGCTTCACGTGATCGAGACGGCGGCGTCGGGGCGAGGCGGGGTGACCTTCACCGATCGGGACATGCGCGAGCTGCAGGGGCGACTCGAGGAGCTCGCCGCCGATGCGGTCGATCTGGCGATCGATCGGCGTCTGGAGGCGGGGGAGCCGGCCGCGGCGATCCTCCGCACCGCCGCCGAAGATGGCGCCGATCTGATCGTGATCGGCACTCGCGGCAATCATCTCGCCTCGCTGTCGGGTAGGATCGACGCGGAGTCGCGGGAGCAGGAGGGGGAGTCGTCCCGTTCGCCGATCGACGACGCCCCTTGGCTCGGAAGTGTTGCGCGGCATGTGATGAGTCGCGCGGCGTGCGGCGTGTTGGCGGTCGGTCGTCCGTGCGGCGACGGGTATCGCCGTCGGCGTACCGAGATGCCGATGCGGCGCGACGTCGGCGACCGGCGCGTCGGAGGGGACGGGGAACGACGACGCTGACGCACGCTGCCAGCCGGAGGGATGCGGTCGATGGAAATGAAGCGGATTCTCTGTCCGATCGACACGTCGCCGTGCAGTGACGAGGCGTTGGTGCACGCGATCGCTTTGGCTCGCCAGAACGGAGCGTTGCTCGATCTGCTGCGAGTCACCGAGGTGCCTCCGGCCTATGCCGACGGCCTTCCCGTCTACAGCCGTGAAGCGGCCGAAGCGGCGACCGACCGCGAGGGGCTGCGCGAGTTGCCGGTGCCGACCGATGTCCGTCACGAGAAGCATCATCGGATCGGCGATGCGGCGACCGAGATCCTGGAGTTCGCTCAGCGGCATGACGTCGATCTGATCGTGATGGGGACGCATGGCCGTCGCGGTCTAGGACGGATGCTCTTCGGCAGCGTGGCGGAAAAGGTCCTTCGTCAGGCCCCCTGCCCCGTTCTCACCTATCGCGTTTCGACTCGCTCGCCCCGCAACGACGGTGCTTCGCAAGGGGATCGCGGAAACCCGTCGAACGGGCCGTAACGTGGGTTCTGCGGCGGGCGGATCGGTTAGGATCGTCCGCCGCGTTCGACCCCGACCGCCGATCGGTACGCGATTCGCAACGATCGTCGCCTGTTCGACCGATCGTCGGTGAGCGTCACCGAACCCGTTCCGCGACGGAGCGAGTTCGGCTCGCGCCTGACCGGCGTCCGTTCGTTCCGCTTGCGTTCGTCGCTCGATCGTCGTTCGGCGGCGTGAATCCGGTCCGAGAAACACGAGGAGTCAGCACGATGAAGCCGATTGCCGAATCGAAGGTCGTCGTCCCCTGGGACTTCAGCGAGATGTCGACCGAGGCGTTGCAGACCGCTCGCTCGCTGGTCAATTCGCCGAAGCAGCTGCACGTGATCCATGTCGACACGCTGGTGATTCCGGCCGGCGATCCGGGGTCGATCTACGGCGTCGTGTCTCAGGACACGCAGCGCGAGAATCTGATCCGCGCGTTCCGCGAGAAGATCGGCTCCGGAGAACTTGCCGATGTCGACTTCGAGGTGCGCTTCGGCGATCCGGGGAGCGAAGTGACTCGCTATGCCCATCAGGTCGGAGCCGATCTGATCGTGATCAGCAGTCATGGCCGGACCGGGCTGTCGCGTCTGCTGATCGGGTCGGTCGCCGAGCGGATCGTCCGCTTGGCTCACTGCCCGGTCCTCGTGCTCCGCAAGGAACACGACTGAGTCGACTTCGGCGGCGCTGCCGGGACGCCTCGACAGGCGTCCCGGAGTCGGCGCCGATTCGGCCTCGGGCTCGACCGGCCCGAGGCCGCACTCTCCCAACCGATGGCAGGCGGCCGACGATGAGCGGCGATGAAGACGAACTCCTGTTCCGGCGCTACCGGATGCTGCAGGAGTTCGTCGGTTGGCAGGACGAGGACGCGGCGTCGCTGCGACGTTGGGGACCGCGGATCGAGTCGGTCTTTCCGTCGATCGTCGACGACTTCTACGACCGCATCCGCTCGACTCCCGAAGCGATGAACGCGATTCGCGAGGGGGAGCCGCAGATCGCGCGACTCATGAGCACCCTGCGTCTCTGGTTGGTCGAGCTCTTTTCGGGGACCTACGACCAGGCGTATGTCGCTCGTCGATGGCGGATCGGTCGGCGTCATGTCGAGATCGGTCTGGAGCCCTCGCTCGTCTCGGCCGCGATGAGTCGTCTGAGGGCTCGACTGGTCGAGGCGTTGCGGCAGGCGACCGATTCCGACCCGGGGTGCGACGAGCGCGAGGGGGAGCGGGTACTGGTAGCGCTCGGACGGCTGCTCGATCTCGAACTGGCGATCGTCGATCAGGCGTTTCGCGAAGAGTTCACTCGCCGCGATCAGCAGACGCAGCGAATGGCGACGTTGGGACAAGTCGCCGGCGGGATCGCTCACGAGCTGCGCAATCCGCTGAACGTCATCAAGACGAGCGTCTACTTCCTGACCAACGCTTCGCGCATCTCGCCCGAAAAGATGAACGAGCATCTGGGGCGGATCGAGCGTCAGGTCGATCTGGCGAACGAAGTGATCTCGGCCGTCACGCAGTTCGCCCGCATCGCGGCTCTCGAGCGGAGTCCGGTCGATCTGGCCAAGCTCGTCCCCGAATGGGTCGACAATCATTGTCTGAACCACACGATCGTCCGGCGTCTGGAGCTCGCTCGGGTGCCGACGATCCAAGCCGATCCGCGGCAGCTGCAGATCGCCGTCGGGAACATCGTCCGCAACGCGTGCGAGGCGATGGGAGTCGGGGGGGAACTGTCGTTGACGCTGGGCGAAATCGATCGGCATATTGTGCTGTCGATCGCCGATCAGGGGAGCGGGATCCCTCCCGAGACGCTGCGGCGGATCACCGAGCCGTGGTACTCGACCAAGGCGCGCGGCGCCGGCCTCGGTCTGGCGATCACCAAGGCGATTCTCGACAAGCATGGGGCCGAGCTGTCGGTCGAGAGCCGTTTGGGGAGCGGCAGCTGCTTCACGATCCGCTTCCCGCTCGCGCCCCACGCGAGCGGCCTCGAGGGGACGGTCGGTCGAGCGTCGATCGATGCCGCCGAAACGTCCGCGCCACGCACCTCAGGAGCCGATTCATGATGGCCGTTCGGACCGATCACGATTCGGGCCGCGTCCTGATCGTCGACGACGAACCCGACTTCGTCGCGAACCTGACCGACATCCTGAACGATGTCGGCTTCGAGGCAGAAGGGACGTCGGACCCTTATGAGGCGTTGCGCTGGGCCGAATCGCGCGACTACGACGCGGCGGTGCTCGATCTGCGGATGCCGGGTCTCGACGGACTCGGGCTGCACGATCGGCTGCGCCGCGCCCGCTTCGACATGCCGACGATCCTGCTGACCGCCTTTGCCGATTCCGAAACGCACCGCCGCGCTTCGGCCGCCGGCTTCTGGCAGATCCTCGAGAAGCCGTGCCGCATTCCGACGATCCGGTCGATTCTCCGTCGTCTGACGCGCGCCCCGCTCCTGCTGGTCGTCGACGACGATGCGGAGTTCTGCACCAATCTGCTGCAGATCCTGCATCAGCGGCGGATCCGCGCGGTCGGCTGTGCGACGGTCGCCGAAGCGATCGAACGATGGGATCGCCGTCCGGCCGATCTGTTGCTGGTCGATCTGAAGCTGCCGGGCGAGTCGGCGACCGATCTGATCCGGCATGCGCGTCGCAGCGACCCGGATGTCGAAGTCCGGATCGTGACGGGAGCCTCGCTGGCGGACGAGAGCGAGCGGCGGGCGCTGCACGAGATGGGAGTCGACGCGATCTGGTCCAAGCCGTTGGACATCGAGGAGCTGCTGGCGACGATCCCGGCGATCCGCGAGACGAAACAGGGTGCCGATGACTGCTGACGGCTCCGCGGCGCTGGACGTGCTGATCGTCGAAGACGATCTCGATACCTGCGCGAATCTGGCCGACATCCTGACGCTGGACGGGCATCGCTGCGAGGCGGTCGGTAACTTCGCCGCCGCGCTCGAGCGACTCGGGGCCCCCGGCATCTCGGCGGTGATCGTCGACCGGCAACTGCCGGACGGCAAGGCCGAGCAGTTTCTGCCTCGCTTCAAGACGCTTGCCCCCGAGCTGCCGATCGTCGTCGTCACCGGTCATCCCGACATCGAGAACGCGGTCCAGTCGTTGCGCCAGGGGGCCTACGACTATCTGCTGAAACCGGTCAATCCCGAGGTGCTGCGAGCGAGTCTGCGGCGCATCGCCGATCGGCAGCGCTACGTCGATCAGCTCCGCCGCCAACGCGACTTTGCCGAAAGCATGATCGAGACGGCTCAGGCGATCGTGCTGCTGATGGATGATCAGGGGAACATCCGGCGCTACAACTCGTTCATGGAAGAGCTCTCGGGAGTGCCGTTGTCGGAAGTGATCGGCCGGAGTTGGTTCGNNAGCCGCTGTCGGAAGTGGTCGGTCGGAGTTGGTTCGACGTCTTCGTGCCGCCCGGGGATCGGGAGCGGTTGCGCGAGGTGTTCGCGCGAGTGATCGACGAGGGGAGCATCAGCGGCCACGAGAACGTCATCCGAACTCGTAACGGCGGACTGCGGACGATCGATTGGTCGGCTCGCGTTCTCGAGGATGCGGACGGACGGCGCGGCGTGCTCGGCATCGGACATGACATCACGGACCTGCGCGCCGCTCAGGAGATGGTGGTCCGCAACGAGCGTCTCGCGGCGATCGGCGAGATGGTGACCGGACTGGCTCACGAAAGTCGCAATGCGTTCCAGCGGAGTCAGGCTTGTCTCGAGATGCTGGCGCTCGATCTCGAAGGGAACGACGATGCGCTGCGGAACGTCGAACGGATCCAGTCGGCGCTCGATCATCTGAGAGGGCTCTACGAGCAGGTCCGCAGTTACGCCGCTCCGATCGTCCTGCAGCGTCAGGAAGTCGACCCGGCCGGNNGCTGGCCGATCCGTCGCAGCTGGAACAGGTCTTCCGCAACCTGCTCGAGAACTCGCTCGATGCCTGCGGGACCCGCGGGCGGATCGCCGCCCGGTTCGACCGTGATCCGTCGCTCCCCGGCCGGATCGCGATCGAGATCCGCGACGACGGCCCCGGCATTCCGCTCGAATATCGCGATCGGATCTTCGAACCGTTCTTCAC
>DMPQ01000277.1 GCA_003455945.1 Planctomycetaceae bacterium | reverse complement strand
CCCACCGATTCATCGGTGGGTCGGCGTCTGCCGAAGCACCGAGCGTAGAGTCCCGGGAGGGACGAAAGAACGAGCCGTCCGAACGCGCTGCACGATTGCCATGAGACGTTGGTCTGTCGTCCCTGACGGGACTTCNNCGGCGGGCTGGGAGGCACGGAGTTGCCCCTGCGCTTGGCGCTACGGGCTGGGAGGCACGGAGACCCCTTGCTGACGCGGCGGGCTGGGGGCACGGGGATCCTGGCGCTTCGCTTCGGGCTGGTTGGGTTGATGACAGGTTCGTAGCCGGACTGGCTCGACGAGCGGGCTAATCGCCGCTCAGCAGGCCTCGCAGGATCGCTTGGGCGTACAGTCGATGCCCGAAGTCGTTCGGGTGATTCAGGCCGTTGCCGGTCAGGTCGAGAAAGTCCTTGCGCTCGAGGAGCACGGTCCAGACTTCGGTCAGGTCGGCCAGCGCGATCCCCGGTCCGGTCAGGCACTGCAGTTCGTCCCGATACTTCGGGAACATCTCGGCCGGAGTATGAATCCAATCGGCGTTGCCGAGCATCGTCGCGACAAGCACGATCTCGACCTCGGGATTCGCCGCTCGGGCTCCGGCGATCAGTTCGGCGGTCCGCTCACGAAACCAATCGGGATCGCGTCGGCCGACGTCGTTCATCCCATAGGCGACGATCAGCAGATCGGGCTTCGCCCCGTTCATCGCCGCGAGATCTTCGATCCCGTTCGCGACGCTCCAGCCGGCGACCGATAGATTGACCAGCGTGATCTCCGATCCGGTCGCCTCGCGAAGCTGCGCGACGACCAGTTCGGCGTACCCGGTCTGATTCGGCGGCGCGCCGACCTTGTACGACGCATCGAGGCCGGTCGAGATGCTGTCGCCGCTGATGCCGATCGTCAGCGGTCGCCCCTCGCGCAGCGCCGCAAGCGTCCGCGGAAGCGCGAAAGCTCGCGGGTCGTCGGTCGTTCTGGCGCGGCCGAAGAACTCCGCTCCTCGATCATCGTTCGTCGCTTCGGCCGCTCGATCGGCGCGAACGTAGGTCACCTCGACGCTTCGATCGTGGAACCAACGCCCCGGTGCGTAGAGGAGTCCGGTTTCCGGATCGCCGACTCGATGCCGATAGCTCATCGGCGATTCGACCGGCAGGAATCGCTCCGCCTCGCGAATCGTCTGCACGCCGTGAGTCCGCTCGATCGACAATCGCGTCCCGGTCGGATCGAGACGCAGATCGTCGCCGACGTCGAACGTCGTCTCGCCGTCGGCCGAACGGACCTCGAGAATCTCGGCGGCCGGAAAGGCGAGACGCACCGTCGGGACACCATCATCGCCGACCAGCAGCAAGCCGCTCTCGCGATTGACGACGGCCGAATCCCAAGCCGGCTCGAGCAGCCGGAGCTCGCGGAGCGTCTCGCGAGTCACCTCGACCGACAGGTCCCCGCTTCCCTCTTGGCCTCGCGCGAACGGCACCGACAGAAGAGCGGCCAATACGATTCCCGGACCGAAGATCTTTCGCATCTTGCCTGCTCCCGAACACGGTGTCGTCACTGCCGTAAGGCGGTCGCGATTCTAGTCGATCGCCGTACGGAAACGGGCAGACCACCCGCACGGGCGTCGACGATCTTTCGTGACCGTCAAGGCTTACCTGAACGCCATCCCCTACGGAACAGAAAGAGCTGACATGTCGACTGAACCTTCGGGGTTGGGGGGACCTTTCGGCCGATGGAAGTTCCCGATGGAGTTTCGACAGTCAAGGAGGAGCGACCATGACGGTCCGCAATCATCCCGAGTCGGGGATCAGCCTTCGCGAGTGGGTTCAGGAACACCCGTTCGCTTCGCTCCTGGGAGCGATGCTGGTCGGTCTGTTCGCCGGCACGACCATCAATCAGGTCGTCTCTCATCGGCAGATCGGCGCCGAACTCGTCCGCCTCTCGGACGACTGTCGCGACACCACCGTCGCGGTGCGCCAGCTGACCCGTCTGGAACCGACGGTCGACGGCACGCGCTCGCTGCTCGCTCGGCTGCAGCAGACCGAGAAGGAGCTCGGCGCGGGAGTCCGGTCGCTCGACGGGATCCGTGATCTCGGCCAGAACCTCGCCTCGGCTCGCCGCGATCTGGCCGACCTCCGTTCGGCCCATCGCGAGTTGGTCGCGACGCTCGAGACGATCGAAGCCGAGAGCGTGCGGACGCTCGGCCACGCTCAAGGGGCTTCGGTCCGGCTGCAGGAACTCGGTCAGGTCGTGAACCTGCAGGAGTCGACACTGCCGTCGATCGAACGGTCGATCGGTTCGCTCCTGTCGGTCCTGCGTCTGTTGCAGGAACATGACGGTTCGATGGCCGAAGGGGACGTCGCGGTCCGGCGACTTCTGGAAGATCGGCAACGGGTCGAGACGCTGCTGGCGCAGCTCGATCGGACGCTCCACCTGGTCGAGACGAACTCCCCCGGCCTCGATCGACAGATGACCGAACTGCGTCGCGCTCTCGAGATCGCGGGAGGAGTCGCGGACGATGCGGCTCGACTGCATGCCCGACTGCTCGACGTCCAG
>DMPQ01000013.1 GCA_003455945.1 Planctomycetaceae bacterium | reverse complement strand
GATCGACGACGAATCGTGAACGATGTCGACGTCGCACCGCTGCGGTTTTCGACAGGGCTGATCCCGGCGCTGCGCTTCGGGCTGGTTGGGCCAGTCAACGAGCGCGGCCGTCAACGCGCCGCCTCGTCGTGGGCCCGCCTTGTCGTGGGCCCGCGGCCAGGAAACGCCTGGAGGCCATCGCTTCGCGGTCGTTCGTTCAACCTTAGGCCCGATCGGGCAAAGGCTCTCCGCAGACGATCCGGTGACCGTCCGGAGTCACGATCGCGAACTCGCGCATCCCCCAGGGACGATCGCTCAACGGATGCCAGAGCGTGACTCCGTTGGCGACCC
This sequence comes from Planctomycetaceae bacterium, assembly GCA_003455945.1. Classification (GTDB taxonomy): domain Bacteria; phylum Planctomycetota; class Planctomycetia; order Pirellulales; family Pirellulaceae; genus UBA11682. The sequence continues at coordinate 5,858 of DMPQ01000013.1, read as the reverse complement.
ACTCGGCATGGAGCGCCGTCGCGTCATCGACCTGCAGGTACGCGAACCACGAGTGATCCGGTGCCTCGGTCATCGGGCGGATGCCGGGGCAATCTCCCAGCCGCAACCGACAGGCGCCGCGGCTGAGAAAGAGCCAGCCGTCGACTTCCAAGTCGATCGAGAATCCGAGCGTCTCGACGTAGTACCGCTTGGAGCTCGCCAAGTCGGCAACCGCCAATACGAACGTCGCTCCGATGATTTGCGGCATCCGGGCACTCTCGCTTGCGGCTCGGGGGCCGCCTACGCCGTTCAGCGCTCGACCCATTCGACCGGATCGGGCATCAGCTGGTCCGTGACCGCGCCGCCGCAATCGGCTCGACCGCTCCCCGCCAGGCGACTGATCAGACGGACCGAAAGGTCCTGATCGCAGAGAACCTGACACGAAAGACGCACTCCCGTCACGCCTCGCTCGGCCAGGATCGTCTTCTCCGCCACGGTCATCCGATCCGGCTCTCCCGCGACGAACTCGACGCGACAGGTCGTGCAGCGAGCCTTGCCGCCGCAAGCATGCAGCTGATCGGTCCCCGCCTCTTCGCGGAGCGCCTTGACCAGACGCTTGCCGGCCGGCACCTCGAACTCTCCGATTCCTTCGACGGTCAGACGGGGCATGCTCGGCTCCTGAGATGATTCGCTTCGAGGTCCGCGGCGCCGATCGGCTCACCGCGCCGCCGACATCGTAACCGAACGACCGATCTCGCGCAGCGGAGCGCTGAGCAGAGCCGCGCCACGCAGAGCCGCGCCACGCAGGGGCGAACGACGAGACGCAGGACGCCGGTCCGCGACTCAGCCCCCGTGCCGCATCGACCAGGAACGGACAACGCCCGACGACACCGCATTCCGCGGCGCGGCACCGAACACGACACGTCCGCACGAAACGGCCTCGCCGTTTCGTCACCGTCGCGAGGAGGGCGCTACGAGAGCTTCTTGCTCCAGTCGCGGCGCTGGCGACTGCTGGGGATTCCCATCTTCTGACGGTACTTGGTGATGGTGCGGCGAGCGACGTTCAGCCCCTGGGCCTTGAGGATCCGGACCAGGTCGTCGTCGCTGTGAGGGTTCGCCTTGTCCTCGTTGTCGATCAGATCCTGCAGCTTCAGACGGATCCGATCCCAGGCGACATCTTCGCCGTCGTCGGATTGCGTTCCGCCGACGAAGAAACGCCGCAGCGGCAGGATCCCGCGCGGCGTCTGGATCCACTTGTCGTCGACCGCCCGGCTGACCGTCGTCACGTGCACATGCACCTTATCGGCGATCTGCTGCATCTTCAGCGGCTCGATGAACTCCGGACCGAGCTCCAGATAGCGAGTCTGATGATCGACGATCGCCTGCGCAACGGCGGTCAGCGTGGCTCGTCGCTGTTCGATCGATTCGATCAGCCACTGAGCCGACGTCACCTTGCGCTTGATGTACTCCCGTTCGGCGGGAGTCGCTTCGCCGGTCTGGAGTCGCTTGCGGTAGTAGTTGCTGATGTAGAGACCGCGGGTCCCCGAATCCTCGAGCCGGACGCGATAGTCGCCGTTCTCGTCCCGATCGACGAAGACGTCGGGAGTGATCGTCGGCACGCTCCGCTCGACGAACCGCGCCGCCGGCTTGGGATTGAGCTTGCGCAGCTGAGCCAGCGCCGCCTGGATCGTCTCGATCGACATCCCGGTCGACTTCTGGATCGCCGGCATCCGGTTGTGATACAGATCGTCCAGGTGCTCGCGCACCAGCACCCGCATCTCGTCGGCGTAGGGCAGCTCGTCGATGATCTGCAGCAGCAGACACTCCTCGAGCGACCGCGCACCGACGCCCGCCGGATCGAGCGTCTGGATCAGCGTCAGTGCCCGCTCGGCCAACGCCAGCTGTTCGGGCCCCGCATCGGCCGGCAGCAGATCGGGGAGCGAGACCTTCAGGTAGCCGCCATCCTCGGGCGAGAGGGTCGAGATGATCCGCTCGCACATCGCCAGCTCGTCCGGCGTGATCTCCTCCATCTCGCCGAGCTGATGGAGCAGATGCTCGTGCAGCGACTCGGGTCGATCGGCGATGTTCGACATCATGTCGTGCTGCCGATCGAGACTCTCGTCGATCCGATTGGCCGAGGGGCGGGTGTACTCCTCGAACGTCTCGGGGATCTCCTGATCGAGATTCAACAGCCGTTCGAAGTCGTCGGCGTTGTTGTGATCGTTGTCGACGATCAGTTCCTTCTCGTCGACGTTCGGCTTGTCGCTCTCCTCGCGCTCGATCGCCTCGTCCGGCAGCGCCGGATCGCTCTCCTCGAGTTCGAGCATCGGGTTCTCGGCCAACTCCTGCTCGATCCGCTCCTGCAGTTCCAGGATCGGCAGCTGCAGAATCTCCATCGACTGGATCATCCGCGGAGCCAGCGTCTGGACCTGTTTCTGCTGCAGATGTTGGCCGAACGAAAGTCTCATGAAGCCCCGCTTCTTCCCGTCTCCGCGACTCGATCGAACCGATCACTCCCTCTTCGCGCCCCCGTGCGCATCCCCGTTCGGATGCGGGACCGGTCGCTCAGAGCTTCTGCCGACCGCTGAGCGCGTCGGCCAGGATTTCCTTGTTCGTATGCTCCAGAATGCTCCCCGCCGTGATCCCTCGGGCCAGCCGAGTCAGCGCGACGGGATAGTCGGCCAGCAAGTGCGAGATGTAAAGAGCAGTTCCGTCCCCTTCGACCGTCGGGTTCGTCGCCAGAATCACCTCGTCGAACCCTTCCTTGCGGACCCGCCGGACCAGCGCGTCGATCGTCAGCTGATCGGCGCCGATCCCTTCGAGCGGCGCGATCCGGCCGAGCAGGACGTGGTAAAGCCCCTGGTACGCGCCGCTCTGCTCGAGCGCCATCAGATCGCGAGGCTGTTCGACGACGCACAGTCGCTTCGGATCGCGGCGCGGGTCGAGACAGATTTCGCAGAGCTCTCCTTCCGCCAAGTGGTAACAACGATTGCAGTACCGGACGTTCTCGCGGACCGCCCGAATCGCGTCGGCCAGCGCCAACGCCTCTTCCTTCGGGACCCGCAACAGGTGATAGGTCAGCCGCTCGGCCGACTTGCGCCCGATGCCGGGGAGGCGAGTCAGCTCCTCGACCACCCGCAGAACCGATTCGGACAAGTGAGCCATCGCGGACGTCTTCCTTCCTGAGTCGATTCCTGTTCGGAGCGATTCGACAGGCGCTTCGCGGCGGCCCGGCAAGTGAGTCGCCGAGCCGAAGATTCGCCGCGACCGAAACTCGCCTCAACTCGGTCCCGGTCGAGGCGTCAGGCGCCGTCCCCTTCCTGCAACAACTTGCCGAGAGCCCCGAGATCGGCTCCTTGCGACAGCTCCCCCATCTCGGCCAGCTGCCGCTCCTTGAGTTTCATCGACGCGTCGTTGAAGGCGGCCGGCAACAACGCCTCGATCATCTCCCGATCCCCCTTGGCGAAGAGCGTCGGATCGATCCGCACGTGTCGCACCTGTCCGAGCCCGTCGATCTCGACCTCGATCATGCCGCCGCCGGCTGCGCCGACCAGACGCCACGTCGCCATGCGGCGATTCATCTCTTCCAGCTTGCCGCCGATCTCGCGCGCCTGGCGGAGCATCGACGCCATCTGTCCGAGTCCCTTGAACATCGTCGGCTCCGTTCCCGAAACGATCCCTCACGACGCCCGGCTGATCCGCGCCGTCGATCGCCGAACACGCCAGCCGGCGCGTCCCGCGGCCGGTGCATCAGCTACCGGGGGCTCGTCGCGGCGGCCGAGCGTCGATCACTTCGCCGTCGAACAGCTCCATCGCCTCGGCGATCCACGGATGCTGCTGCACATCTCGCAGAAACTGGCGTCGCTGCGCCTGAGTCGATCCGAACTGCTGCGGGCGACTGGGGGTCGGCAGCGTCTGGAAATCGATCCGAACGCGCTGGCCGGTCACCGCCTGTACCGCCTCTTCCAGACGGACGCGCCGCTCCGGCCGCTCGCACATTTCCTTGTTATAGGTCGATCGGAGCGTGACCACCAGCNNCCGCCGATTGCTACACGAGCGAAGTCGCGTGCGAAATCGCGCGTCGAATCGGTCATCGCATCCAGCGACGCGACCCAGATCGTCTCGGCGTTCGAGGCGTCCAGCGGGCGCGACGATCGCGGCGACGCCCCGAAATTTACGGGACGCGANNAAGCGACTCGGCAGCGCCCGGAACCCGACCGCTCGGTGCTTGGCTCGGCGAGTCGCCGTACCCGGTCGACAGCGCGCCGTTCGGCTCTGTCGTCCCCGATACACCGGTGGTCGCACCGACCGTTGCCCGCCCTTCGGGGTCAGTCAGGTCGTTTTTTTTTGAGCGAGAGTCGGCGGAAGCTGCCGGCGCGGCCGACGTCGCGGGCGGGTGCGGAGAGTTGGCGCTCGAAGGGAGCGCGGATGGAGCGGCGAGCGGGGCGGGGGAGGGGCTGGAGCGCTGACCGCCNNGCCGCCACCGGATTCTCGCCGCGCGCGACGACCCGGACCAGGCGATCGATCGCATCGAGATCGGCGAGCGTTGCCAGTCGGACCACCGCCATCTCGAACAGGACTCGGGCATGCAGACTGTGACGCATCCGCGCCACCGCCTGGTCCAGGATCTGCATCGCCGCCATGACCGAGGCGGCTCCCAGGCGCTCGCCGGCGGCGCGCAGACGATCCGGCTCCCCCGACAACTGGCTCGACAACAGGTCGACCGGTCCTTGATGAGTCAGAACGAGCACGTCGCGAAAGACCTGCAGCAGCTGTTCGGCCAGTTGCCCCGCATCGACNNTCGTCGGTCTCGATCAGCGTCCTGGGGATATCGCGAGCGACGACCGCGTCGAGCAACGCCGCCAGACGCCCTCCGCCCGCCGTTCCGAGCATCCGGTGGACATCTTCGGCTCCGATCCGCTTGCCGGAGAACGAGAGGAGCTGTTCGAGAAGCGATTGGCTGTCGCGCATCGACCCGGCCGCGCGTCGAGCCAGGATGCCGAGCGCTTCGGGCTCCACCTCGACCCCTTCGAGTTCGGCGATCTGGCGGAGTCGTTCCTGGATGTCGACCGTCTTGACCGGCGGAAAGTCGAATCGCTGGCACCGGGACAGGACGGTGATCGGAATCTTCTCGGGGTCGGTCGTGCAGAAGATGAACTTCACGTGCTCCGNNTCGATGATGTAGACCTTGTAGCGTCCGCGACTGGGTCGGACTCCGACGGTCGATCGGAGCTGCCGGATCTCCTCGATGCCGCGATTGCTGGCACCGTCGATCTCGAGGACATCGACATCCTCTCCCGCGGCCACGCTCAGACAGACGTCGCAGCGATTGCAGGGGGTCGGAGTCGGCCCCTCGACGCAGTTGAGCGCCTTGCCGAAGATCCGCGCAGTCGACGTCTTGCCGACTCCGCGCGCCCCGGTGAACAGATACGCGTGACCGACGCGATGCGAGGTGATGGCGGCGCGGAGCGCCTGGGAGACCTGATCCTGACCGATCAGTTCCTCGAACGAGGTCGGACGATAGCGGCGCGCGACGACGACGTAGGCATCGTCGTTCCTGCGAGATCCGGCGTTCGGAGCGGCATCGGGCATGGTCGGTTCGTCGATCGGTCGAGTGAGTTGACGACGCGGCCGAGTCTCGATCCCGCCGCTCCGCGAAGAACCGCTCGGATCGGTCGTCACCGCCGAGGCGCAGTTTAGCCGATCNNCTGACTTCGTGACCTTCGTGAACGCTGTGGTTAGAAATGCCTTCTAACCACGAAGGACGCCGAGGCGACGGAGTTTCGCTGCGCGACGTTCCGCATCCGATGGTTCGGACAGCCAGGATCAGGTCCGAGCCCTTGGACGACCGGGCTGTCCTGACTTCGTGACCTTCGTGA